>JANWLO010000054.1 GCA_025450815.1 Gemmatimonadaceae bacterium | reverse complement strand
TCGCCTTCGGCTCGATGGGTGGCTTGCCGAGCGCCTGGAGCTTCGCGTTCACCTTGGGTAGCTCGGTGGCGAGAACACGCTTGTACGCGAGCAGATTCCGCTGTAGTACCGGCGCGAATTGATTGAAGACGCCCACCTGCTGGTCCGTGGGCCGCTCGCTCGATGCGGACGCCTGCCCGCTAAGCGCGCTCACACGCTCGACGACCTTGCCCGGATAGTTGAGCGCGTCCTCGTCCGCGCGCAGATGCGACTGGTACAACCGGCCCTCGGCGGCATCGAGCGAGTCGCGAAGTATGGATGCGACGGAGGCGAGCGACGTGCTGTCGGCGCCGTGCACCATCGCGAGCCGATCGTCCAGCTGCGCGCGCACGTTGCGAATCGTGATCACGGCCATCGTGCCCGCGTTCGTGGTGTCGCGCACGCGCTGGAGAAACGCGAACTGCGCTGCGAGATCAGCTGGTGTGGCCTTCACGCGCGGATCTTCCTTGAGCATGAAGCTCGCCGAGTCCACATAGCCACCGACGTGTACGCGCACCCAGTAACGCCCGGCGAGCGCGATCGGTCCATCGGTTTGAACGTCCATCATTCCCGCGAATCCCTGCACTCCGGGGTAGCGCAGGTCCCATGCGAAGCGGTTGATCCCTGGCTTGTCCGGCGCGCGCGGCTCAGGCGGCACGCGCTGCGGCCAGGGCTTTTCCTCTTCGCCAGCGCCGGCCTCCTCGCCACCGTACGTCACCTTCGATGTGTCGGCCTGCTTGCCCGCGGCGAGGAGCGAGTCGTTCTTCGCCTTGCGCGTGCTGTCCACTTCCACGTGGTGCACACTGTCGTCGTGCACGCTGTCCGCACGCGAGAGCGAGTCCTGCACGCTCGAGAATGAGCGAATGAGCTTGTGCTTCGCGTCGAGAATGTCGACGGTCACGAGCTGATGCGGCGTGGCAACGGAGTAATAGATGATCGCGCCATCCGGCGGATTCATTCCAACGGGATGCGCGTGATCGGGCTCCTGCGGATTTCCCCATAGTACGCGCCACGCATCCTTCGGCTTGAAGAGATGCGCCGGCGCGCTTGCGATCTCGTCCGTCATCTGCCGCAGCGGCGAGATGTCGTCGAGAATCCAGAAGCCCCGCCCGTGCGTCGCGGCGACGAGATCACCGTCCTTGATGGCGAGATCGTGCACTGGAACGATCGGCAGATTGCGGCGCAGCGAAGTCCACTTCGCGCCGTCATCGAAGCTCACCCACACGCCGCGCTCCGTGCCGGCGTACAACAGACCGCGCTTCGCCGGATCCTCGCGCACCACGCGTACGAATTCCGTTTTCGGTAAGCCGCCGTCGAGCCGCATCCACGACTTGCCGTAGTCCGTCGTCTTCCAGATGTACGGCGACATGTCTTCCATCTGATAGCGATTCACCGCCACGTACGCCGTACCGCGCGCAAAATGACTCGGCTCGATGCTGGATACTCGCGTGAACTCGCCGAAGTTCTTAGGCGTAATGTTGCTCCACGTTACGCCGCCATCGCGCGAGAGATGCAGCAGGCCGTCGTCCGAGCCGGTCCACAGCTCCCCGGTAACGAGCGGCGATTCCGCGAGCGCGAAGATCGTTCCATAGTACTCCGCCGTCGTCTGATCCGCGGTGATCGGTCCGCCAGCGATTCCGAGGGTCGCGGAATCGTTGCGTGTGAGATCGGGAGAGATGGCGGTCCAGTGCTGTCCCTCCGTGGTCGTCTTGAAGAGCCGGTTGCCGGCGGCATACAGCACGTGCGGATTGTGCGGCGAGAGCATGAGCGGCGCCGTCCACTGAAAGCGGTACTTCGCCTCGCTCGCGGGATGGCCGTCCGGACTCTCAGGCCACACGTCGATGAGCCGGAAGAAGCCGGTCTTGTGATCGAGCCTTCCGATGAAGCCGCTGTTGTCGCCGCCGTACGTGATGTCGGGAGCGTCCGGGCGCGCCTGCACGAATCCGGACTCTCCGCTAACGTCGTACCACTCGCTGCGCGGGATGCCGCCTGGAAAGCGGCTCGGTCCGCACACGCCCGAGTTGTCCTGCTGTGCGCCGCACACGCGATATGGAAAGTGATTCGTCGTTTCGACGTGATAGAACTGCGCGGTGGAGTAGTCCTGGTCCGTCCACGTCTCGCCTCGATTGAACGAGACGCTCGCGCCACCATCGCTCGACTGGATCATGCGCTTGCCATCGTTCGGCGCGATCCACAGATCGTGATCATCGCCGTGCGGCTCCGGAAGTCTCGTGAAGGTCTTGCCGCCGTCCGCGCTCTTCATCAGCGAGACATTCGGCGAGTAGACGAGATTAGTGTCCTTCGGGTCGGCCATCACGTGCATGTAGTACCACGCGCGCTCGCGCAGCCGATGATCTCCGTTGACGAAGTGCCACGTAGCGCCGGCGTCGTCCGATCGGTACAGCCCGCCCGAATCAGCCTCGATCACCGCCCACACCAGCGACGGTTTCGCGCGCGACACGTCGATCCCCATGCGGCCAAGCACGCCTGGGGGAAGCCCCTTGTTGTGCGTGATGTCGGTCCAGTGCTCTCCCCCATCCGTGCTCTTGTAGATGCTCGATCCCGCGCCGCCCGACACGAGCGTCCACGGCTTCCGGTACGACTGCCAGAACGTCGCGTACAGGATGTCCGGATTCGACGGATCGATCGCCAGATCGGCAGCGCCGGTGGAGTCGTTCCGGAAGAGCACCTTCTTCCACGTCTTGCCACCGTCGGTGGTCTTGAAGATTCCGCGCTCGGCGTTGGGCCCGAACACATGCCCCAGCGCAGCCACCCACACGATGTCGGGATTGGTCGGGTGCACGCGCACGCGCGAGATCTGCTGCGTCTCGGCGAGCCCGGCGTAGCTCCAGTGCTTGCCGTCGTCGATCGTCTTGAACATCCCGTCGCCGTGCGAGACGTTGCCCCGAATCGCGTGCTCGCCAGTGCCGACGTAAACGACATCCGGATTGGAGGCGCTCACGTCGATCGATCCGATCGTTCCGCCAAAGTATCCGTCGCTCGCAGGCGACCAGCTGTTGCCGCCGTCCATCGTCTTGAACACGCCCCCGCCCGTGGTGCCCATCCAGTACTCGTACGGGCGCGAGGCGGAGCCTGCGACGGCGATGCTCCTGCCGCCGCGAAAGATCCCGATGTCGCGCCAGATGAGGCCGTGCCAGGCGACGGTGTCCTCGGTGATGGAGCCGGGATAGGAGATTTTCTGCGCGGCGAGCGCGCCGGACGCGAGGATCGATGCGAGCGCGGCGCAGGCGACGAGCGCCGTCACGTGCGTGCGATGACGACTGAACGGATAGGACGACAACAGAGCCTCGGCGATTGAGTGAGTGCTGTCGAAATACAGTTCGGCGCGCGCCGCGGCAAGTCCGGATGGTACGCTGCCCGCACCGCGGCAGGCGCGCGGTGCGGGCAGCTCGACAACGAATCAACGTTGAGGCGCGTTCAGGCGGGAGGCCGAAGCTCCGGCGATGAAGTGCTCCGTTCCGCGGAGGCTGCGCTCGCGCCGCCCGGTCGCGAACCCGAATCCTTGCTCAGGGCGCGCACCCGTTCGAGGTTCTCGACCACGCCGCGGTACTGGCGCTCGATGATCGTTCGAGTCTCGAGCGGCAGATCCTTCTGCAGCGCGTCTTCGTAGACCTGCGTCGCGTGCTCTTCGCCGCGCTCGCACTCCATCACGATCGCCTCTTCGTTCTTGCCCGTGATTGCGGACTTGAGATTTATCCATCCGCGGTGCATCGCGCCGGCAACCGTGCCGCTCTTGTCGGGATCGCCACCAAGGCGGCGGACCTCCGCCTTCAGCTCGCGCTCGCCGAGCTCGATCTTTGGCAGGCGCGATGCGAACAGCGCTTTTGCTTCAGGATTCTTCACCGCATCCGCAGCAGTTTGGAATCCGTGAACTCCGTCCTCGCAGGTCTGGATCAAATCGTTGAGGATCGATATGACCTCGGCATTCTTCAATGTCATGTGAGTTCTCCTGGCCGAGTGAGTGTGCGTGCACGGCGCAGGAAGGCCTGAACGTCCTGGTGCCGCGAAGTACGCGAGAAACCGGGCATGGTGCACGCTCCATGCCCGGCTCGCGAATCCGCGTCAGCGATTGGCGATATTTCAGGTGATGCGATGACAGTGAATACCGCCGAGCACGTCGATCCGCCCAAAGCCAAAGACGCGGTCGGGGACGTGGCGGCTGAGCAGATCGGCGCTCTTGATGATGCATTGATCGATGTTTGCTTTCTTGCCCGGCGTGTCGGACTCGATCACCGCAGCCTCTCCCGCCACGAGCGGTGCCGCGAAGCTGGTGCCGGCGCCGAGCGAGTAGTGGCGTCCGTCAGCGCACACCGGATTGGACTGGCTGCTGCACGCGCCGAATACGAGATCCTCGATGACATCGCCGGCGATGAAGTCGCCGCCGGGCGCGTACACCTGCACTCCCGGATAACCGAAGTTCGTATACGACGTGAGATTGTCGAACGTGCCGGGCGTCTGTGCCATGGGCGCCGTGGCGCCAACGCTGATCACGTTCTTGAGCTGCGCGGGAAGCTCGAAGAGATCTCTCGCGTCAGTGGCGAGATCGATGCCCAATCCGGTATCGGGATCGCCGTTCCCCGCTGCGGCCACGAGCGTCACGCCCTTCCGGTGCGCGTAGTTCACCGCGCGCTGGAAATCATCGACGAGCTGCTCGAAATCCGGATCCTTTACCGTGAAGTACGCGCCGAAGCTCATGTTGATGACGTCGACATTCTGGTCGGCGGCGTAGATGACGCCGGTGATCGCGTCGGAGAAGAATCCCGACCCGGTCTGGTCGAGCACCTTCACCTGGCAGAGCGTCGCCTTGGGAGCGACGGACGCCATGCCGATGCCGTTAGTCGCGATCTGGCTCGAGACGAATGTGCCGTGGCCGTTGTAATCGAGAATGTCCGGCTCCGTCACGACCATCGAGGTGCTGATGCCGAGGTCCACCTTCCCGGCGAGATCGAGATGTGTGGGATCGACGCCGGTGTCGAGATCGCAGACCGTGGTGCCCTTGCCGTGACCATCCCTGAGCAGCCACACGTTCGACGCGCGGATCTGCCGCATGTTCCACTGGAACTGCGCGAAGAATTGCGCACCGCTCTGATCATCGGGCGCGCGCCCGCCATTTCCAGCGATATTGATCGGCACTGCGACCACGCCGCTTTGCACCACCCGTGGTGGAAGCCATTGGACCTTGCGATCGGTGATGACGTCGGCCACGTCGGCGTGCTGCGAGAGCGACTGGACTGCAGCATCCGTGAGGCCGCTCGCCACGACGAGGCCCGCGCCTTCGTGAGAGCGCACTACGATGCCCCCGAGCGCGCGGATGCGTGCGATGACTGCGGCTGCGGGGCGGCCATCCCTGAGCGCGATCACCCGTCGTCCGTTGCTTCTTGCGAGTGCGACTTGCGATGCAGACACGCCGTCATCCGTGCGAGGAGCAACTGGAGCCTGATCCGTACATGCGGCGGCGGTGGCGATGATCGTCGCACCCACTACCAACATCAAGGTGCGCGAGACACGAAGGGAAGACATCTGAACCTCAACCAGGAAAAGGTCTGCTGGTAATGCGCGTGCCCGGAAGCCGAGTCAAGTAGTTGGGGTGAATGGTCCGGAGCCCGTGGTGAGCGCGGGAGCCGGGCACAGTCCAGTCCGCCTGCGGCCAGTCGCGGGGCGACCTTTGAGCGAGTAGTCTGGTATCTGTGGGAAGCGCAGTAGTCGCACCAACTACTACCAGTCAGGAGCCTCCATGTTAAAGGATTTCAAGGCGTTCATCATGCGCGGAAACGTCATCGACCTCGCGATCGGTGTGATCATCGGTATCGCGTTCGGCGCGGTGGTGAAGTCGCTGGTGGATGATGTGATCATGCCGCCAATCGGTCTCGCGACGGGCGGCATCGACTTTTCGAACAAGTTCGTGGTGTTGAAGGATGGTGCGGCGGCTGCGGGGCCGTACGTGTCGGTCGCGGCGGCGAAGGCGGCGGGTGCGACGACGCTGAATTATGGATTATTCGTCAATAACGTCGTCTCGTTTCTCATCATCGCGTTCTGCGCATTCATTATCGTGCGCATGGTGAACAAGCTCGTACACCCGCTCGGCACGCCGGAAGTGCCGAAGACGAAGCCGTGCCCATACTGCAAGCTGGACATCCCGATCACGGCGACGCGCTGCCCGAACTGCACATCCCAGCTCACGGGGGCGGCGGCGTAGTCCTAGGCGCTCGAAGGAGGGCTGGTGGAGTTCAACCTCTGCATCGCGAGGCGCGTTCGCATCGCGAGGTTGAGGGCGAGCCCAAGCTGATAGCTGTGAGTCCAGAGAGTTGAGCTTTGAGCCGCTACCGATCGCGCTCGACGGGCGCCGAGGAGTGAAGAATTCCATCAGCGCTGGCTGACGGCTCACGGCTACCAGCTCACTTCTTTCCGCTTGGGCCCACTTTCGGCATCGTGATGCTTGCAAACGTCGCGATGCTTCAACAGCGGCCACCCTCGCGACGGGACTATCCTGCGCGAGACTGCACCGGCGTGCCGGGGAGAGGCGTGATTTGCCGCCAGCCGCGGTCGCCCTTTCGCCAGGTGGAGCCATCGTCGCACACGACGACGGTTTCGTCGCCGAGCTTCACTGTGCCGATGGGGCGACGCGGCTTGCGGTTGCGCACGAAGCTGCGCGCGTCGAGGTCCTCGGCGATCGCGTCCGCGAGCTCGGCCTCGATGTCGTAGTCGGTGTCCTCGAGCGGAGCGCGGTCCGCGGCGTGCTCCACCTCGATGCGAGTTTCGGAGTCCGCGGAACGTCTTGCAGGCGGCGCGGCGTGGCGCGCGGGCGGCGCCATGTCGACAGGCACCGACGTAGCGCGCGACGAGGTGCGCGACCACGACTCCGGGATTCGCGGGAATGTCTGCACGTATCGCCAGGCGCGATTGAGAAGCTCCATCGCCGTACGGTGTTCCTCATCGAGCGCAACCGCGAACTCCGCGCGCGTCTGCTCGATCGTGCGCGAGCCCTCTTCGGAGCGCTCGCGCTGCGCGGTGAGCTCCTTCACCATCGCGTCGCGCTCCGCTGCTGCGAGCAGATACTGCTCCCGCATACTCGCGATGTATGGCTGCGTCGCGGCGAGCTTCTCGGCGGACTGCCGTCGCTCCTCCTGCAGCTCCGCCTCGGCGCGCTGCCGGTCCCAGTCCGCGGCTCCGAGCTGCGCGCGAAGCTCGTCGCGCATGGCCGCGCCGGCCTCGCGCTCGTTGCGCAGCGACTCGGAGCTCTGGCTGAGCATCAGGCGAGTGGCATCGAGGTCGGTCTCCAGTCGCTCGATCGTGCGCTGCGCATTGAAGCGAGCCGCCGCGATCTCATCCTGGAGCGCGAGCATCGCGCTGCGCGCGCTCTCGAGCTCCGACTCCACGTGATGGCGGCGCTCGGCGCTGTCTAGCCGCTCGGACTCGAGCTGTGAAGTGAAGCGCGATTCGGCGTCCGAGGCGTCCGCGCGTGCGGAATCGAGAGCGCGTTGGGCGTCTTCCATGGTGGAGCGCGCCTGTTCGAGCTCCACTCTGAGCGCAGCGAGATCGCGGCGCGCGCCGACGAGCTCGATCGTCTGCTCGTCGTGATGGCGCAGCCGCTCCTGCAGCTCGGCGAACTGGTCGCGCAGCTTCTCCGACTGCGCTGCGCGCTTGCGCATGGAGAATGAAAAGTCCTGACGCGTTCGGCGCGCCCGACGCGACCAGATGAGCGACGCGATCGCGGCGCCCAGGAGCACCCCGACTGCCGCCGCTGCCAGCGTGATCCAGGAAAAGAATAGAGTTGCGACCCTCACCTACGCTCCGCGTTGAAGACACCGCCCCCGAGTATGGGGACTCCGCAAGGCTCGTGCAAATCTTCTTTTCACGGGCTGTAACGAGATGAGCCACATCAGTCGTTTGACCCGGTGTTGCGCGGCCATCGCGCCGTCTGTCCATCCCTGGCAGGGAAGCGTGCGACGTGTGAGCCAAGTGGACAGTCGGGGAGCAGCATGAGGAATCGACTTCGAATCGTCATCACGGGCGCGACGCTGCTGGCAGCTGCGATTGCAACTACCGCGGCGAGCGCGAGCGCCCAATCGACATTTCGTGAGACCGGATCCGTTACGATCGGAACATCGCTCGTGTGGGTGAGAGTCACCAACGCCGGTCTGGTGCAACTGTTCGTGGGCCGCGGATTTCACGATGCGTTTGCGCGCGCGCACGACGTGGATGCGACAGCGCTACAGCGGTGGGTAGACAGCGTGCGCGCGCTCGTGCCGGTGCGCTCGAGCGACTCCGCAGCGGATGATTCCCAGATGCGAGCGTCCGTCTTGAGCTCCGACGTGACCATGATGCGCCGCGTGGGCGGCCCGTTCTCGGGGCTCCGATTGCTGGTAAGCGGCGAGGATCCGATTGCGATGCCGGAGCCCACGGCGCGGGACTTCTTGGTGGTGCTCGACTCGGCCGCTCGCGTCGCGAAGGAGATGTCAGCGCCGGCGGCGGCGCCCTCGACACCGGCTGTGACAGTGGCGGTGGTTGCTGCGCCGGTCGTGCCTGCGCCGGTTGTGCCTGCGCCGGTTGTGCCTGCGCCGGTTGTGCCTGCGCCGGTTGCGGTAGCGCCGGTTGCTGTGCCCGAGCCCGCGCCCGAGCCCGCACCCGAGCTCGTGCTCCCACCACCATCGGCACCCGTGGTCCTGCTCGCGAGCCGGGTCGAGATCATGCCGCTGCCGTTGCCGGATGTGCCCGCTCCCGTCGCACCGCCAGCGGTCGTCGCGCCCGCGCCCGACACCGTCGTCACCCCCCACGCCGACGTTCCGGCCGACAAGCTCATCCGCACACCGCTCGGTCCTTTCACGATCCCCGGCGTGCTGCTCGCGGATCGCGACAAGGAGACCCAGTACTGCTACACGCAGCTCGGCCTCAAGTACAATCCCGATCTGAAGGGAGAGATCACCGTCAAGCTCTCGCTCGGCGTTGACGGCGCGGTCGAGGAGGCCGTCGTCACGAAGCGAAGCTGGCAGGGGATCAGCGCCGGAGAGGTGGAGGCGTGCGTGCGCGCGCTCGCGCACGACTGGAGCTTTCCTGCCGGCGATCCCTCGAGTGCAGTCGGCTCGAAGCTGCTGACGTTCAGCTTCACCCCCTGAGGCCCGCGCCTGGCGGCGCGAAACAGATTCGGTGCGGCGCCCGTAGGGCAGGATGAATCTGCCTTTCTCAGGAGCGCGCATGCTCAGTCTCATCGGAATCGGAATCTCGATCGCGGTCGCCGTGATCGCGTACGTGCAAACGCGCGACTTCGTGCGCCGTCGCCTTCGCTACGTCGAGCAGGTGCAGCGCCCGATCGCTCCGTGGATTGCCGGAGCCGCGGTCGCGCTGGTTGGCGTCCCGATCGCCGCCTTTCTGCCGTTTGTTGGTCTGGGCACCGCGATCGTGCTGGGCGCGAGCGTCGGCACGGCGGTCGCCCACGGCGTACGCGACATCAAGCGCGGTGGCTCCGAGCTTTATCTCCCGTAGCGCCGGCTTGCGTGGCTCGCTGCACGGCCGCCAATCTTGAGTGCTCAAGGCCCGCGTGCTTCGAGTGCGCGGGCCGCTCGTTTCTCCCAACTCGATCGCTGAATGATCTCTCGACTCTCTCGCGTCGCGGTCGCCGTCACGTTCGTCGCTTGCGCCGCCGGCTCCGCGCACGCGCAGGCGTCCTCGTCGCAAACGCGCGGTCTCGACCGCGCCAATCTCGATACGACGTGCGCCGCGTGCGCTGACTTTTACCAGTTCGCGAACGGCGGCTGGCTTGCGCGCACCGAGATTCCGGCGGCGTACACCACTTTCGGCACGTTCCGCGAGGTTGCCGATCGCAGCGACGCAGTGCTCCACAGCGTGCTCGAGGATGCGGCGAAAAGCGCAAAGGATCGTGGCACACGCGAGGCGGGGATGTTCTACGCCACGTGCATGGATACCGTTGCCATCGAGAAGGCCGGTGTGACCCCGATCAAGTCGCGACTCGCGCGAATCGACGCAATCTCGTCGCTCCAGGCGCTCCGCGCGCAGATCGCCGAGCTTCAAATGATCGGAGTGCCGGTGCTCTTTGGCACGGGCTCGGAGCCCGACTTCAAGAACAGCACGCAGGAAATTCTCGCGCTGGAGCAGGGCGGGCTCGGGCTCCCGGAGCGCGACTATTACACGCGCACCGATTCAGCGTCGACGAAGCTGCGCGCGCTCTATCTCGACCACATTGGCAAGCTGCTGGCACTCTCGGGCGAGTCGCAGGCGAAGGCGACGCACGACGCCGAGCGGGTGCTCGACATCGAGACGCAACTCGCGAAGGCATCGCTCACGAACACGGAGCGACGCGATCCGCAGAAGCTCTATCATCCGATGACGGTGGCCGAGGTGGATTCGATTGCGCCGGCACTCGACTTTTCGGGATTCCTGAAGGCCGTGCACGCGCCGCCGGTGAAGGTCATTCGGGTGGGTGAGCCGGAGTTCCTGGCGACTCTCAATTCGATGTTGAAGAGTGTTCCGCTCTCGGACTGGAAGGCGTATCTGAGGTGGCACACGCTGAGCGACGCGTCGCCATGGCTCAGCACTGGGTTTGCGAACGAGGCGTTCCGCATGCAGAGCGCGATGACCGGTGCAAAGGAGCAGCTGCCGCGATGGAAGCGGTGTCTTCAGACGACGCAGCGAAATCTCGGCGAGGCGGTGGGGCAGGCGTACGTCGCGAGGACATTCACGCCGGATGCCAAGGCACGCGCGCTAGCGATGGTGAAGAACATGGAGGCGGTGCTGCGCGAGCGGCTCGCGACGCTCGAGTGGATGAGCGACACCACCAGAAAATTTGCGATCGCGAAGCTGGACGCGTTCGTGAACAAGATCGGTTACCCCGACAAGTGGCGCGACTATTCGAAGCTGGAGCTGTCGAAGCAGCCGTTCGTCGACAATCGATACGCGGTTACCACGTTCGAGAACCGGCGCGATTTCGCGAAGGTGGGGAATCCGGTGGATCGCTCGGAGTGGGGGATGACACCGGCGACGGTGAACGCGTCGTACAATCCGCTCAACAACGACGTGACATTCCCGGCGGCGATACTGCAGCCGCCGTTCTTCGATCCGAACGCGGACGATGCGTTGAACTACGGCGGCATGGGCGCGGCAATCGGACACGAGATGACGCACGGCTTCGACGACGAGGGTCGCCAGTTCGACGCCCAGGGGAACCTGAAGGATTGGTGGACGGCATCGGACACGAAGGCGTTCAACGAGCGCGCGACGGAGGTGGAGAAGCAGTTCGACGGCTACACCGTAGCGGACTCGCAGCACGTGAACGGGAAGCTCACGCTCGGCGAGGACATCGCCGATCTGGGCGGCCTCAAGATCGCGTACGCGGCGCTGGAGCGGTCGCTGGCGGGAAAGCATCCGGAGAAAATCGATGGGTTCACGCCGGAGCAGCGATTTTTCCTGTCGTGGGCGCAGATCTGGCGGAGCAAGACTCGCCCTGAGGCGGAGCGCCAGCAGGTGCTCACCGATCCTCATGCGCCGGCGCGGTGGCGCGTAAACGGACCGCTCAGTAACATGCCGGAGTTCGCACAGGCGTTCGGGTGCAAGAGCGGCGACGCGATGGTGCGGCCGGATTCGCTGCGTCCGCAGATCTGGTAGCGGCGTCAGCGAAATGTCAGAAGAGCGGCCCGTCAGCGATGCCGGGCCGCTTTTGTGTGAACCGATTGTTTTTTCGTGTGAGGGGACCATTGCGAGCGCCGAAACGCGCGATATGTTCTTCCACCCGCGGCAAAACATCGAAACCGAACTGGTATCCCACGATGTCGGCTTCACCAATCCCCCCTCTCGGAGGAAGGCACATGACACTCCCCCGGTGTGCATTGCGCACACAGTCAGATGCGCGCGTGCTCGCGCGACAACCCTCGACTCCGCGCTGGCTATCGCGACTCGGGATGATCGCTGCCTTGTCGGCGACCATCTCCGGCGCGGCGTACGCGCAAAGCAGTACGGTCGCCGGAATAGTCACCGATGCCTCGAGCGTTCCGATCGCAGCGGCGCAAGTTTCGATTCCCGGCACGCGGTACGCAGCGGCCACGGACAATTCCGGCCATTTCCGCATGACGCTTCCCGATCCCAACGGGACCGCCATCACGCTTATGGCTCGACGAATCGGATACGCGAGTGCGAGCCAGCAAGTGCACGTCGGCGATGAAAACATCGCGTTTCATCTGACGACGGCCGCCGTCTCGCTCAACGAAGTCGTCGTCACCGGAACCCCCGGAAGCACGGAGCGCCGCGCGCTCGGCGTCGACGTCGCGCAGATCGACGCTTCGTCGTTGGTGCAGAAGGCGCCGATTGCGGATGTGCAATCGCTGCTGAACGGACGCGCTCCAGGCGTCACACTGCTTGCGAACTCCGGCGTCGTGGGCGCCGGCTCGACCGTCCGCATCCGCGGCGTGTCGAGCTTTTCGCTCACCAATCAGCCGCTGATCTATGTCGATGGCGTGCGCGTGGACAATACGCAGTCGTACGGTGTGAGCAATCAGGCGTTCGGCGCCGCGACAACGACGCGATGGAACGACTTCAATCCCGACGACATCGAGAGCATCGAGATCGTTAAGGGACCCGCCGCGACTACGCTTTACGGTACCGAAGCGGCGAACGGCGTCATTCAGATCATTACAAAAAAGGGCGCGATCGGCAAGGCAACGTGGGACTTCAACACGCGGCAAGGCGCTAACTGGTTCAGCAATCCGCAAGGGCGACTGTGGACGAACTTCGATGTGAACAGCGCCGGCGACACCCTTCACGAGAATTACACGCAGCTCGAGCAGGCGTATAGAGATTCCACGGGCCAACCGATTTTCTCCACCGGATCTCGTCAGGGCTACGACCTGAGTCTCGGCGGCGGATCGAATACGCTACGATACCACATATCGGGCGGCTACGATCGGAACGAAGGCATCGAGTCGACGAACAACGACAACAGCTACTCGGCGCGCGCGAACCTCGGGATCTATCCGAGCGACAACCTCGACATCGCGGTAGCTGCGGGCTATAACGTCAACAAGACGAATCTGGCTGTGGAGTCCGGATATGGCGGCACCACGTGGACGACGTACTACATGGATCCCGCGACGCTCGGCACGCCGAGCATGGGATTCAACAGCGGGCTACCGGCGGGATATCACGAACAGTATCAGCTCTTTCAGGGGATCAATCGCTTCACGGGAAGCGTGGCCGTAAACCATCACCCGGTATCGTGGTTCAACCAACGACTGGTGCTCGGTGTGGACGACGGCTACGAAAACAGCCAGGAGCTGAGTGCGATTCATCCCGAGCTCTCGTACTTCTTTGGCACGGATGCCGACTCGGGATACAAGAACGTGCTCACGCGTGACACGCGCATCTTCACGTCTAGCTATGTGGGCAACCTGGTCCTCCCGGTGTCGAGCAATATCCGTTCGACGACGTCGCTCGGCGGTGACATCATCAAGCGCGACGGCAAGTACGTGAACGGCTCCGGATCCGACTTTCCTGCGCCGGGCGTCACGTCGCTTTCATCCACGACTGCTCACCAGGTCACGCAGCAGGGGGATACGCTCGACAACACGGTCGGTGTCTTCGCTCAGGAGGAAATCGCGTGGCGCGACCGCGTTTTCATTACCGGCGGAGTGAGACTCGACAACAACAGCGCGTTCGGAAGCAAGTTCCATAACGTGTACTATCCGAAGGTCAGTGGCGCGTGGGTGTTGAGCGAAGAGCCGTTTTTCCATCTTCCGTCGGTCACGACACTGAAGCTGCGAGCGGCCTACGGCGAGTCCGGACAGGCGCCACTTCCGTATTCGGCGAATCCAACCTTCTGTGCCGTGCCGGGCCCGTTCGGAGCCGCGGTAACTCCCTGCAACATCGGCAATCCAAATCTCGGACCAGAACGCGGCTACGAGACGGAGCTCGGCTTTGACGCGGGACTCTTTCACGATCGCGCCGGAGTCGAGTTCACGTACTACTTCGGCGGGACGAAGGACGCGATCCTGCAGGAACAGGTCATGCCATCGTCCGGGTATCCAAATTTTCAATACGTGAACGCCGGTGCGCTTACGAAGCACGGGTTCGAGCTCTCTCTGCACGGCACGCCATATCAGACCAAGAACACGGATTGGACGCTCGGACTCAATCTCTCCACGGCGGATAACACGGTCACAAATCTGAATGGCCTCGCCTACATCCAGGCCTCGACCAACATCCGTCACGTAGTTGGAGATCCGGTGGGCTCGTGGTTCGGACAGAAGGTCGTCGGCTCGACGCTCAATTCGGACGGTAGCATAAGCGATGTGACGTGCGACGACGGCACATCAGCGCACCATGCAATCGCGTGCAAGAACCCTGACGGCTCCCTCAACGCCCCGATTCAATTCCTGGGGAGTACGCTGCCGACCTTCGAAGGGTCCGCCACATCCACACTTCGCTTCTTCAAGAACTTCCAGCTCTTCGTGATGGTCGACAGCAAGCGCGGTTACAAGAAGCTCGACGGAAATGCGCGCGTGCGCTGTCACATCTTCGATCTCTGTGAGTCCGACTGGTACCCGTCAACGGAGCCGAATCTCGCTACGCTCGGAGCCCAGACGAGCAGCTCGTACATCAGCGACATTGTGAACGATGCGAGCTTCGTCAAGCTGCGCGAGGTCTCGGTCTCGTACACTCTACCTGAGAGGTGGGCGTCTTCGTTTCGTGCGAGTGGTGCAACAATTTCCATTGCCGGTCGCAATCTGCACACTTGGACCAAGTATCCCGGACTGGATCCCGAGGGCTCGTTCCAGGGTGGCTCGCGCGGATTCGGACAGTGGGAGCAGGACATCACGCCACAGCTGATGCAGTTCGTCACGACCGTTCATCTGACATTCTGAGCGCATACACATGTCCTCCGACATCCAAAGGCCAACATACATGCAGCGACATTCAGCGCGTATTTCGCGCACCAAGGCATGGGCATTCTTGTCGATCGCGACGCTGTGCAGCGCGCTCGCGTGTAGCAATTTGCTCGATGTGAAGGCGCCCGACGCGATCAACTCGTCGTCGCTCGAAGTGCCAGCAAGTGCTCAACTTCTGGTCTTCAGCTCCATCGGCGACTTCGACTGTGCGTACACGTCGTACGTCGTCGCCTCCGGACTCATGAGCGGTGAGCTCATCGAGACGACGCTCACTGCCGCCCGGTGGTCGTATGACCGGCGCGACATCGATCCAAATGAGGCGTTGTACTCCACCAACAGCTGCGAGGGATTAGGAACCTACACGCCAATCTCGACAGCACGCTTCACTGCGGATCACGCGCTCGGGTTGCTCGAGGGATGGACGGATTTGCAGGTTGCGAACCGGCAGTACCTCATCGCGCAGTCTGCGGCGTACGCCGGCTATAGCCGCATCCTCCTCGGCGAAGGGTTCTGCACCGCGGCGATTGCGGGCGGTCCGGCGCTCACGTCCCAGCAGATTTTCCAACTCGCAGTCACCAAGTTCGATACTGCGGTGACTGCGGCGCAGGCCGCGGGCAACGATAGCACGCTGAACCTTGCACTCGTTGGACGTGCCCGGGCAAAACTCGATGCTGGAGATAACGCTGGCGCCCTCGCCGATGCGTCGTTGGTACCGAGCGGCTTCCTGTACTATGCGACGTACGATGGCGGAACCGATCATCGCACCAATCGCGTCTACGCCGAGAACAATGCCGGCACGAGCGTCTCGGTTTCGTTCGAGTACGACAGCCTGGGTGATCCTCGCGTGTCGGTCACCGATCAGCACCAAACCGCGTCGGACCGGCACACGGAGCTGTGGACGCAGAACAAGTACCCGAACGGATCGGCCTCGATTCTTATCGCGAGCTACATCGAGGCGCAGTTGATCGTTGCCGAGGCCACTGGCGGATCGGCGGCGATCGGAATTCTCAATTCGCTTCGCGCCGCTCACAGCCTCGCTCCGCTCCCGCCGTCGAGCGATCCGGCAGTGATCAAGGCCGACATCGCATCGGAGCGCGCGCGCTGGCTGTTCCTGCAGGGCACGCATCTGTTCGACGTGCGGCGCCTATCGCTGCCCCTGATTCCGGCGGCCGGTGGCAGCTACTCACGCGTCTATCACAAGGGCGGCAACTACGGATCGGAGACGTGCATGCCGATTCCCGCCGTCGAGACGAACAACAACCCCAACGCGCGCGGATAGTCGCGCGCCTGCAGCACCAGATTGAGAAACGGGGAGGCGCGATCGGCGCCTCCCCGTTCACATCCACCCATACCCAACCCTTACATATTCCCCACCATCGCCGTCGCGAACTCGCTCGTCTTCAGCAGCTTCGCCCCCTTCATCTGCCGCTCGAAATCGTACGTCACGCGCTTCTGCCCAATCGTTTTCTCGAGCGACGACAGAATCTTGTCCGCCGCCTCGTGCCAGCCGAGGTGGCGGAACATCATCTCGCCGCTCAGGATCACGGAGCCAGGGTTCACCTTGTCCTGTCCTGCGTACTTGGGCGCGGTACCGTGCGTCGCCTCAAAGATCGCGTGGCCCGTGATGTAGTTGATGTTCGCGCCCGGCGCGATCCCGATTCCGCCCACCTGCGCGGCAAGCGCGTCCGAGAGGTAGTCGCCGTTCAGATTCATCGTCGCGATCACGCTGTACTCGCGCGGGCGCGTGAGGATCTGCTGCAGAAATGCGTCGGCGATCACGACCTTGATCACGATACCGCCCGGCAGCTGGAGCCACGGGCCGCCGTCGAGTTCCTTCGCGCCGTACTCGCGCTTCGCGAGCTCGTAGCCCCAGTCGCGGAAGCCGCCCTCCGTGTACTTCATGATGTTGCCCTTGTGCACCAGCGTCACGCTCGGAAGCTTGTGCGCGATCGCGTAATCGATCGCCGCGCGAATGAGCCGCGTGCTCCCTTCCTCCGAGATGGGCTTGATGCCGATCGAGCTCGTCTCGGGAAAGCGAATCGTCTGCACGCCCATCTCGCCGCGAAGGAACGCGATTACCTTCTTCGCCTCCTCGCTCCCGGCTTTCCACTCGATACCCGCGTAGATGTCCTCCGTGTTCTCGCGGAAGATGATCATGTCGACATCTTCCGGCGCCTTCACGGGAGATGGCACACCCGTGAACCAGCGCACGGGGCGCACGCACGCGTAGAGATCGAGCTTCTGCCGCAATGCAACGTTGAGCGAGCGGAATCCGCCGCCCACTGGCGTCGTCAGCGGTCCCTTGATCGACACCAGATGATGGTCGAGAGCCACGATCGTGTCGTCCGGCAGCCAGTTGTTGACTTCGTTCTTCGCCTTCTCGCCGGCGAGCACCTCGAACCACACGATCTTGCGCGCGGTGCCGTACGCCGCCTTCACGGCGCCGTCGAACACCCGCTGCGACGCGCGCCAGATGTCCGGTCCGGTTCCATCGCCCTCGATGAACGGAATGATCGGCTGGGCAGGGACTTGCAGCACCCCATCCCTCATCGTGATCGTTTCTCCCTGAGTGGGCGGCTTCAGGGTCTTGTATTCGGGTGCGGTCATCGTGGGCATGAAAGTGCGGCTCCAGCGTTTGTGAGTGCAATGGGCGAAATGTGCTGACGGAGCGCGTGAACGGCAACGAGGCCACGGCGCGGGCAGCTACCGCGATCGCGGACGCCTTCGACGACTATCGCGCGCGCTTCGCGGCCATCACGCGCGGCGTGCGCATCCGCTTCGAGCGTCGCGATTGGCTCGGCACCCAGGACGATGCGGCGGAACGCCTCGCGCTCTACCGGCTGCACGTGGTTCGCGCGCTCGCGGAGGTGCGCTTCGAGCTTGGGCCGCGGGCCACCGACGTCCCCACCTGGGAGGAGGTGAAGTGGCTCCACTCCGCACTCATCGTCGAACGCGACGACTGCGAGATCGCCGAGACGTTCTTCAGCTCCGTCACGCGCCGAGTGTTCGCGACGGTTGGCGTCAATTCGCACGTCGAGTACGTGCTCCCCGAGGCGGAGCCGGAGCCGCGCGGCGACGAGGCGCCGATCACGCGCCTCTACCCTCTGGACCTGGGCGCGATGCCGGCGGTGGAGCGACTGCTCTCCGACCTCGCGTGGAGTGTGCCCTACGCGCACGCCGCAAGCGATGTGCAGCGTGTTGCACATCGCATCGACGAGGCCCTGCGCGACGCGGAAATTCCGCTCGCCGGCAGCACCATCGAGGCGATTACCCCAGTCTTCTTCCGCAACAAGGGCGCGTACGTCATCGCACGCGTGAAGCGCGGCGAGGCGTGGCTGCCGCTCGTACTCCCTCTCCTCCACGGCCCAGATGGAATCGTCGTCGACGCGGTGCTCATGACCTCGGACGAAGTGAGCATCGTTTTCGGCTTCAGCTGGTCATACTTCTTCGTCGACGCCGATCGCCCGCGCGCGATCGTGGAGTTTCTCGCCTCGATCATGCCGCTCAAGCGCGTCGACGAGCTGTACAACGCGATCGGCTACAACAAGCATGGCAAGACCGAGCTCTATCGCAGCCTCGTGGAGCACATGACGCGCACCGACGCGCGCTTCGACTTCGCGGAGGGCGACGAAGGCCTCGTCATGAGCGTCTTCACCCTCCCCTCCCTGAACGTCGTCTTCAAGATCATCAAGGACCGATTCGGCCACCCCAAGCGCATCACCCGAAGCGGCGTGCTCGCCAAGTATCATCTCGTATTCGTGCGCGACCGCGTGGGACGACTCGCGGACGCGCAGGAATTCGAGCATCTTGCCTTTCCGCGGCGCCTCTTTTCGGATGCGCTCCTCGCGCACCTGAGCGAGGTGGCGCCCTCCATCGTACGCGTGGAGGGCGACTCGGTGGTGATCGCCCATCTCTACACCGAGCGCCGCGTGACGCCACTCAACGTGTTTCTGCGCGACGCTGCGCCCGAGGCGGCAGCGGATGCGATTCTCGACTACGGAGCCGCGATCAAGGATCTTGCGGCCGCCAACATCTTCACGGGTGACATGCTCCTAAAGAACTTCGGCGTGAGCCGGCACGGCCGCGTCATCTTCTACGATTACGATGAGCTCTGCCTCCTCACCGAATGCAACATTCGCGCGCTTCCGCAGCCGCGAAACGAAGAAGAGGAGATGGCCGCCGAGCCGTGGTACTTCGTGGGCGAGCTCGACGTGTTCCCGGAGGAGTTCGCGTCGTTCCTCGTGCCGGCAGCGCCGCTGCGCGATGTGTTCTTGCGCGCCCACGCCGACTTGCTGACGGTCGGCTACTGGCGCGAAATGCAGAGCCGCCAGCGCGTCGGTGAGGTTGTTGATGTCTTCCCGTACAAGGCCGCTCGGCGCCTGGTGAACGCATGACCGACGCGAACGACTTCGACGCGATCGTCGTCGGGCTCGGCGCCATGGGGAGCGCCGCGCTCTACCATCTCGCCACGCGCGGGCTCCGCGTGATGGGTGTCGACCGCTTCGAGCCGCCTCACCTCCACGGCTCCACGCACGGCCGCACACGGATCATCCGCGAGGCGTATTACGAGCATCCATGCTACGTCCCGATCGTCCAGCGCGCGTACGAGCTCTGGTCGGAGCTCGAGCGTGCATCGGGGCAGACGCTCTTCGTGAAGACGGGTGGGCTCATGATCGGCCCGCCCGAAGGGACTCTCTTCACGGGTGCGTTGCGCAGCGCGCGTGAGCACGGACTTCCGTACACGGTGCTCGAGCCGGACCAGCTTCACCGTCGCTATCCTGGATTCCGCGTGCCCGATGGATCGATGGCGCTCCACGAGCCGCGCGCGGGACTGCTCTTTCCAGAGCTCATCATCGAGACGCACCTCGCGTTGGCGGCGCGTGCCGGTGCCACGATCCGTACGGGCGTGACGGTTTCAAAGTGGAGTGCCGGCGACGGCGGCACGCGCGTAGTCACGGACGCGGGAACGATGCGCGCACGCGCGCTCATCCTCGCCACTGGCCCGTGGCTTCCGGCGCTCGTAGCCGAGCTCGAGCTTCCCCTCGAGGTAGAGCGCCAGCTCTTTCACTGGTTCGAGCCGAGCTCGCATCCAAAGTGGTACGATGCCGCGCACTCGCCGATCTCGCTCATCGAGTACGCGCACGACCGCTTCTTTGCCACCTTCCCGAACGTCGGCCACGGCGTGAAGGCGGGGATCCACCACGAGGGCGCGGTGATCGATCCGGACGCGCCGCGCGCGCCGGCGTCGGACGCCGAGGGCGCGGAGATGCACGAGCTGCTGGCGAGCTATCTCCCGCAGGCGGCCGGCAGGATTCTCGACCGCGCGACGTGCCTCTACACGAACACGCCCGACCACGACTTTCTCATCGACCGGCACCCGGCGCACGCGAACGTGATTCTCGCGAGCCCGTGCTCGGGACACGGGTTCAAGTTCTCGAGCGCGATCGGCGAGATTCTGGCTGATCTGGCGACGAAGGGAGGGAGCGAATTCGATCTGCGCCCGTTCTCCCTCGCGCGCTTCCAGCCGCAGGCGCGCTGACCGCTGAGGCGGTTGCTGAAAAAGGAAGAAAAAGACAAAAGAGGGACGCAGAGCCGCAGAGGATATGCAGAGCCGCAGAGGAGAACCGGAAGGTGAGGCCGTCAGTGAAGACTTTAGTCCCACTCGTCTGCGTCTCTCGGTTCAGCTCTGCGACTCTGCGTCGAGCTGTTCCTGGTTTTTCAGCACCCTGTGCGCTCGCGCTCAGCGCTGCGAGGGCGGCGCCCCGGGCTCCAGCATGCTGTTCACCGCCGCGCGCGTCTTCGGGTCACGCAGCGACGAGGCGATCGCGCGGAGCGGAGGGTCGCGAAGCTCGGACGGAAGCCGCTTCACCGCTCGCAGCGTCCAGTCGCGAACGTACGCTCGCGGATCGTCGAGCGCGCGGATGAGCGCAGAGAGCGCGCTGCTGTCGCCGCGCACCGCCAGGATCGCAAGCGTGTTGGCGGAGGTTGCCGTCGCGCCGCGCAGCGAGTCGACGGCGGCAACGTACGTCGCGCCGCCCACTCGCGCGATCGCGTTGAGCGCCGAGTTGCGAATCACGTCGCGGTACGACGGCGCGGCGAGCGCGCGCGCGACCCACTGTGAGCGGCCAGCGCTGTCCAGAAGGATGAGCGCGCCCAGCGCGGCCGCCTGCACACCATAGCTCGAGTCACGCATCGCGTCGCGCGCTGCCGCCATCGCCTCGGCGCCTCCGCGTCGGCCGAGCGCGGCGATAGCGGCCTGGCGCACCTGCGCGGAGCTGTCGTGGCGAGCCGTCTCGAGCGCCGCCTGGGCGTAGGTGGCGGGGAAGGCGACGAGCGCGCTCGCCGCCTCCTGCCGCGTGAGGAAGTAGTCGGCGTTCGTCGCCGCGCCTGCCAACGACCGGCCGGCCGCCGAATCGCTTGTGCGGCGCGACAGCTCGTTGATGGCCCACGAGCGATCCCACAAGTCAGGATCGTGCGCGAGCTCCTCGGCGAGCCACCCGGTGGGCTGCGGAAAATCGAGTGCCTTCACGATCGTGTTTCCCTCATCGAACACGACCATCGTGGGTGCATCGGGAAGCGAGTCGAACGCGATCGTCTGCTCGCGCGCATCGAGCTCCGCTTGCCGGCGGACTTCGCCCTTCGCCGTGCGCACGAGCACCGTCACCGGCGCGTGATAGACCTCGGGCATGGGCGGCCACGCGGAGTCGGCGGGCGCCACGGAGTCGCGCTGCGTCTGGCGCACGGTGAGCGTGAGCGCGCGACTCGAAGAATCGTACGCCGCGCGAACCGAGAAGCGCGGATAGCCCGGGCGGTACATCCAGTCGCTCCAGAACTGCGCGAGATTCTCGCCCGTCGCGTCGAGGATCGCCTGACGGAAGTCCTCGCTCACTGCGCTTCCCAATCGGTGCCGTGTGAGAAAGAGATGCGCTGAGGCCCAGAATCGTTCGTCGCCGAGCCGGCGGCGGAGCATGCGCAGCACGAGCGCGCCCTTGGGATAGATGTTGTTCGACTCCGACGCGACCAACGGCATCGAGCGATTCGCATCGATCGCGACGAATTGCCGGTACTCGTCGAGGTAGAAGTCGTCGCTCGCGTGACGGCCCAGCTTCGCCTCCCAGTACGCCCCGTTCATGAACTCGGCGAACCCCTCGTTGAGCCAGAGGTTCGACCAGTTCTCGGTGGTCATGTCGTCTCCAAACCATTGGTGCGCGAGCTCGTGCGGAATCAGGATCCAGTGGTACCACGGCCGGTCCGCGTACGCGCGGGAGTCCGGCAGCCAATCGACCAGCTCGGTGGCGCTCACCATCTCCTCGCCGCCAAAGAAATCAGCGACGGTCACCTGCGCGTACTTGGCCCACGGATACTTGATGCCGGTGAGCTTCGTGTACGTCTCGATGATGTCCGGCGTGTAGCCGAAGAGCGGACGCGCGAGCGCGCTGTCCTCGTGGTAGACGTAGTAGTCCACGGGCACGCCGCGCCACTGATCGTGGATGCGCGCGAAGGGCGCGATCGTGACCGAGATGAGATACGTCGCCGACGGAAGCTCCTGCCGCCAGTGCACTGTGTGCATGCCGTTTTTCTGGCGCGCGTCGCTCACGAGGCGGCCGTTGGACACGACCGTCATCGCGGCGGGAACGGTGGCGAACAGCTCCCACGTTTCCTTGTCGTTTGGATAATCGTAGGTGGGGAACCACGCACTGTTGCCGGTGGTCTCGCCCATGCTCCAGAGCTGTCGCGGGCGGTGCGGGCGCCCATCGGTGTCGATGAAGGTGAGCCCGCGTCCGTTGGTGATCTGCGCGTGGTAGTCGATCGTGAAGTGCGTAGTGTCGCCGAAGTGGAGCGGGCGCGAGAGGTGAACGACGAGCGTGTCGCCGGCACGTGTGGTCCGGAGCGCGGCACCGAGCGCGTCTGTCGCACGAGCTACCGCGATCCCCGAAGCCGCGTCCAGAATCACCGAGTCGAGCCCGGCCCGGCGCGAGGCGAGCGTCGTCGTCACACGGCCGTCGAGCGAGGTGGAGTCCCAACTGATGTCGCGTATCTCGATGCGTTGGTGGAGCAGGTCATAGTCGTGCGAGCGTGTCTCGCCGTTTCCCCGCACCCAGCTTTCCGGCACCTGTGCGTGCAGCGCGGTGGTCGCGAGAGATGCGAGAAGGAACGGGAGAATGCGGCGCATGCTGACCATGGTTGGAGTGCGGGTGACCTGCCGGCTCGTGGAATCTTCGACCGTGCGCCCCATCACGCAATCGTGCCCATCCCGTTCTCAATATTCCTGCGTAGCTTTCGACGCGCGCGAGACGCGCACATTCCCGCTCTTACAATGCATTCGCCCGGCAGCCAGCGCGCAGCCGGTTCTAGTGGAGTCCGCATGAGCAAGACGAACACCGCACCAGCCAACGCCACCGATTCCAGTCTTCACGTCACCGTGCCGGGGTCCGACACGGCAGTCGACCTCGCCGTCACGGACGGCGCGATCCGCGCCACGGATCTGCGGAAGATTCCAGCCGGCGATGGCGCGCTGCTCAGCTACGACCCGGCATTTCTCAATACCGCATCATGCCGCAGCGCCATCACGTTCATCGATGGCGACAAGGGCATTTTGCGCTACCGCGGATATCCGATCGAACAGCTCGCAGGCAAGGCGAGCTTCCTGGAGGTCGCGTGGCTGCTTCGCCACGGCGAGCTGCCCACTCAGGGCGAATACGACACGTGGGTGCACGACATCACGTACCACACGTACGTGCACGAAAACGTGAAAACGTTCCTGCAGGGCTTCCGGTACGACGCGCATCCGATGTCGATGCTTTGCAGCGCCGTTGCAGCGCTGTCGTCGTTCTATCCGAGCGCCAAGAACATTCACGATCCGGAGGAACGCAACCTCGCGATCATTCGTCTCATCGCGAAGCTCCCCACGCTCGCGGCGTTCGCGTACCGCCACATCAAGGGGCTGCCGTTCGTCTATCCAGACAACGACCTCTCCTACGTCGAGAACTTCCTCTCCATGGTTGCGAGAATGACGGAGCCGCAATACGAAGCTCGGCCCGTGTTCACGCGCGCAACGGAGATTCTCTTCATCCTCCACGCCGACCACGAGCAGAACTGCTCCACGAACGCCGTGCGTGCAGTTGGCTCGTCGCACGTCGATCCGTTCTCGGCAGTGGCTGCTGGCATCGCCGCGCTATACGGTCCTCTGCACGGCGGCGCGAACGAGGCGGTGCTCCGGATGATCCAGGACATCGGCAACGTGAAGAACGTGCCGGCGTTCATCGAGGAGGTGAAGAGCGGGAAGGGGAGCAGCCGCCTCATGGGCTTCGGCCACCGCGTGTACAAGAGCTACGATCCGCGCGCTCGCATCGTGAAGGCGCTCGCGGACGAGGTCTTCAAGGAAGTGGGCGTCGACAAGGACCTCGAGATCGCGCTCGAGCTCGAGCGCATCGCGTTATCCGACGATTACTTCGTCTCGCGCAAGCTCTACCCCAACGTCGACTTCTACACGGGGATGATCTACCGATCGATGAAGTTCCCCATGGACTTCTTCACCGTGCTATTCGCGATTGCGCGCACGGCGGGGTGGCTCGCGCAGTGGGAGGAGATGCTGCTCGACAAGGAGCAGAAGATCGCGAGGCCACGGCAGATTTACGTCGGCCCTGGAGAGAGGCCGTACGCGGGGACGCTTAAGTACTAGTGACGTGACGCCGGCGCGCATCGCGAGGCAGAAGGCGAGCCCAAGCTGATAGCGATGAGCCGATGGCCTTGAGCTTTCAGCCGGCGCCGATGAGTAAGGGATGCCCGCTCGCCGGGTCAGGAGGAGCTCACTTCTCACTGCTCTCGGCTGCTGGCTATCTGCTTGGGCTCGCCGTGACCGTCGCGATGCCGACGCGCGTCGCGATGTGGAAGGTGAGCGCAGCGATGCTCGCATAGCCGCACCGTCACTACGTGCAGTGTACCTCCACCGGCGGGATGTTGTCGCACTCGATCGACTGATCCATGCCGCGCGCGAGCGGTCCGCACGCGGTGGTCTGCGCGGAGCGCTGTGCCTCCTTCGGAGTCTCCGCCGTTGCGTGCGCGCAGTTTCGCCCGTTCTTGTAGGCGACGCACACCGTGCACGCGGACTTCTGCGCCTCGAGCGTGTTCCAGAGAAGAAACGCGCCGAGAATGACGACGGCGATGACGGTGAGGCGGGTGGCTGGCTTCATCAATTACTCCGCAGGTTTGAGCGAACGATACACGAAAAGATGCGCGCTGTCAGCACGCGCGATGTTCGCGTCGCACTGTCAGGATCTACCCGCTCCCGTTAAGGTTCGCGAATGTCTTTTACCGCATTGAATCTCGACGCATCGCTCCTGCGCGCGATCAAGGAGCTCGGCTTCACCCGCCCCACTCCAATTCAGCAGGACGCAATTCCGCCCGCGCTCGAGGGTCGCGACGTCCTCGCGTGCGCGATGACGGGGAGCGGCAAAACCGCCGCGTTTCTGCTTCCGATCATGCAGCGCATCATGAACAAGCCGCGCGGCGTCACGCGCGCGCTCGTGCTCACGCCCACGCGGGAGCTCGCGGCGCAGATCGAGCAGCATCTGCGCGAGCTCGCGGTGCACACGCCGCTCTCGGGCGCAGCGGTGTTCGGCGGGGTCGGGCTCGGCCCGCAGGAGCACGCGTTCCGTACCGGCGTCGACATCCTCATCGCTACGCCAGGCCGACTGCTCGATCACTTCCGGCATCCGTACGCGAAGCTCGACAAGCTCGAAGTGCTCGTGCTCGACGAAGCGGACCGGATGCTCGACATGGGCTTTCTCCCCGATATCCGGCGCGTGCTCAAGCATCTCCCGGCCAAGCGCCAGACGCTCTTCTTCTCCGCGACGATGCCTGCGCCGATCCAGACGCTCACGAAGGAGATGCTGCACCAGCCGGCGACGATCAACCTCGAACGGCGCTCACAGCCTGCCATCGGCATCACGCAGGCCGTGTATCCGGTAGGGCAGGAGGCGAAGCCGGCGCTGCTGCGCGAGCTGCTCAAACGCAACGCGGTGGGCAACGCGATCGTGTTCACGCGCACCAAGCATCGTGCGAACCGGCTGTTCGAGAGCTGCGAAAAGGCCGGCGTCTCGGTTGCACGCATCCACGGCAATCGCTCGCAGTCGCAGCGCACGGACGCGCTAGAGGGATTCAAGTCGGGGCGCTACCGCGTGCTGGTGGCGACGGACATCGCGGCGCGCGGCATCGATGTCGAGGCGTTGGGGCACGTGATCAACTTCGACGTGCCGGCAATGCCGGAGGATTACATCCACCGCGTGGGTCGCACGGCGCGCGCGGAGCTCACCGGCGAGGCGTACACCTTCGTCGCGCCGGAGGAGGAGCGCGATCTCGCGGCGATCGAGCGCGCGGTGGGCAAGCGGCTGCCGCGCGTGCTGCTTCCCGATTTCGACTACAAGCAGCGGCCCCCGGAGCGCTTCGAGGTGCCGATCGGGGAGCGGATCGCGGCCATTCGAAGCCGGAAGGCGGACGATCGCGCGCGCGCGAAAGCGAAGGCGGACCGGCGAGGCAGCGGGAGCACGCCACCTGCGCGCCCGCACCCACCGCGCGGTCCGGGTGCAGGTAGCGCGCGGAGCGGAAGCAGCGGGCGTGGGGGCCGGGGCGCCGGGAGCTCCGGTGGGCGCGGCGGGGGATCGTCGCGCTGATTCTGTAAACTTCGCATCCACTGGCGCGTCATTGCCTTAGCGGCAGCCGCACGCTACAATTCAAGCTTGTCTCCAGTCTCCCATCTATGAGGATTCCACGTGGTTGAAGTGATCATTGGCGAGAACGACCGGCTGGATTGGGCGCTCAAGCAGTTTCAGCGCAAGGTCATTCGCGCCGGCGTGTTGAAGGACGTGCGCAAGAAGCGCTTTTACGTCAAGCCGAGCGAAGCGCGCCAGAAGAAGGCCGTCGCGGCGCGGCAGCGTAGCGCGCGGGCAGAGCGCAAAGCGCGCTAGCGTCTCAGACGATGTCAAAGCAAGACGCCATCGAGCTCGAAGGTACAGTCATGGAAGTCTTGCCCAACGCAACCTTCCGCGTGGCCGTCAACGAGCAGCACAACGTTCTCACCACCCTCGGCGGCAACATGCGCCGCTTCCGCATCCGCGTGCTTGCTGGCGACCGCGTGCGCATTGAGGTCTCGCCCTACGACCTCTCCCGCGGCAGAATCATCTACCGCCACAAGAACTAGCCCGCCAGCGCGTCCATCGCGGCGTCCGCAACCGCCGGCAGCCCCAACGTGAACACGCTCCCTCCGCCACTCCGATCCGCGTACGACAGCGTTCCCCCCTGCGCCATCGCCAGGCGGAGCGCGATCGACAGTCCCAGCCCCGCGCTTCCAGCGTCCGGAGTGCTGCGTTCCGGACGGTAGAAAGGCTCGAAGATTCGCTCCACTTCGGCCGCCGGCACGCCTGGGCCGCGATCCGCCACCGAGATCGCGATCATCGGCCCCACGCGCGAGAGCTCGATGTCCACCGGACTCGATTTCGGCGAGTACTTGTGCGCGTTCTCGAGCAGGTTCACGAGAATTCGCAACGCGTGCACGAAGTCGAATCGGCCCACCAACACCGGCTCCGACCAGGCGATCGATGTGCGCAGCTCGCGCCCCGCGAACGCGGCGGAGACCTGCTGGATCGCCGCGCCCACGACGTCCTCCGCTGCGTTGAGCTCCGCGCGCACAGGAAGCTCGCCGGCGTTCAGTCGCGAAAGATCGAGCAAATCCGCCACCATCCGATTCAGACGGTCCGCCTGCTGCTCGATCGTTCCCGCGCGCTCGTCGCCGTCATCCGCGATGTCGTGCGCGAGCGCCTTGATCGTAGTGAGAGGAGTGCGCAAATCGTGCGACACCGAGGCGAGGAGTGCGTCCTTGAGCCGGTCCGCCTCGCGCAGCGCCTCCGCACGCTCCGCCTCCGCGACGAGTCGCACGCGCTCGATGCCGAGCGCGGCGTAGTACGCGAGAGCAGAGAGAAAGCGGCTCGCGCCGGCATCGAGAACGATCGGTGCGCTGTGCCGGAGTACCAGCGTTCCCACCGACCGCGAGTGCGCCGTAAGGGGCACGACCTTCGTTCGCGGATCGATCACCGCAAGCGGGAGCACGGGTGGGGGCTCGGCGATCAACCCCGCGCCCGCCTGCGCTGCGAGCTCCGGCGCCGCGCTCTCTCCCTGGTGCACCCAGATCTCGCAGGTGTCCGTGCCGATCGTGTCGCGCACGACGGTGGCGATCGCCGTCAACGCCTGCGTCGCGCTCCCCGTGCTCAGTGTCTCCGCGCCGAGTGAGGCGAGGCGATCGATTTCATCAGCACGGCGGCGCGCCTCGAGCGCCTTTTCGTTCGCGCGCGCGAGCAGCTGCGTCGCCACCACCGCCGTCGCCATGAAGGCGATGAGCACGATCCAGTCGGGACGCTTCGAGATCTCGAAGCGCGCGTACGGCGGCTGGAAATAGTAGTCGATCGAAATGAACGCGAGCACCGCGAGCGAAAAGCCCACACCGCGCCCGCCACCCGAGCTGGCTCCCAGCACGACGAGAAGGTAGAGCAGAGCGACGTGCGCCTCCGTGATCTCGCCCTGAACCCCCACCATTACCCAGGTGGAGAAGAGAAAGATCGCTGTCCACAGCAGTGCTGAGGGCCACCGGCGTTCCGGCCGGTGAGTCATTCAGCGCGGCAGCTCGAAGCGGTAGCCGACGCCCGGCTCGGTGACGATGAGCTGCGGACGCACGGGATCCGTCTCGATCTTGCGCCGGAGATTGGCAACGTGAACTCGCAGATACTGTTGCGGATCGCCGAAGGCGCGTCCCCACACGGCATTGAAGATCTGCTGGTGTGTGAGCGTGCGTCCCGCCTGCGTGACGAAGGTGCGCAACAGCTCCCACTCGATGGGCGTGAGGTGGATCGTCTCCGATCCGCGGCGCAGCACGCGCGCGGTGAAATCGGCGACGAGAGAGCCAATGGTCATCGGCTGCACCGACGCGGCGATCTGCGACGCTTGAGCGCGGCGCAGGTTCGCGCGAATTCGCGCAGCGAATTCGAGATTGCTGAACGGCTTCGTGATGTAGTCATCGGCTCCCGAGTCGAGAAGCGACGCCTTCTCGCGATCGGAGTGGCGCGCCGACAACACTACAATCGGCGCGCTCGACCACGAACGGAGCGAGCGGCACACATCGATGCCAGCCATGTCCGGCAGTCCGAGATCGAGTACCACGAGTGTCGGACGCTGGGCGCTCGCGACCGCCAAACCTTCGGCGCCATCGGAAGCTTCCAGAACTGAAGACACCTCGTGCGAGAGCGCGTTCTTCACGACGCGGCGAATCTGCGGCTCGTCGTCGATGATCAGGATCGTATCAGCCATCATCTGAAGGCCTGGGGTTGAGGGACGAGAATCAATATTGCGTAGTTGATGCGGAAGTAAAGCGACCTGGAATGTTCCGTACCGCTTGCTACCCGAGATTCCGCCGGACGCTCCACCGCCTGTCCGTCCGGATAGGGACGTTGGGAGCAAGGCGGTTTAGACTTCCACCCCGCAACCGGCGGCACGCGGTCGCGCTACCACGAACCCACGTCAACGCAATCCGGACTCGATCCGGCGAAATAAAAGGGAGTTCGAGATGAGTAACGTCGACTTCGCAGCGCAGGCGAGCGAGCTGGAAGCAAAATGGGCGTCCGACCCGCGTTGGAACGGGGTCGAGCGCACTTACACGGCCGAGGATGTCGTACGCCTTCGCGGTTCGGTGAAAATCGAGTACTCGCTCGCGCGGCGTGGCGCAGAGCGCCTTTGGGAGTTGCTTCACAGTAAGGAATACGTTCATACCTTCGGAGCGCTTACGGGCGCGCAGGCCGTGCAGATGGTGAAGGCAGGGCTGCAGGCCATTTACCTCAGCGGATGGCAGGTTGCGGCCGATGGCAACCTCGCGGCGCAGACGTATCCGGACCAGAGCATCTATCCGTCGAACAGCGTGCCCGCGCTTGTGCGCAGGTTGAACAACGCGCTGGTGCGGGCGGACCAGATCGAGTGGAGCGAGGGTAAGATCGGGCGCGAGTGGCTGGCGCCGATCGTAGCGGATGCCGAGGCTGGCTTCGGGGGCCCGATCCACGCGTTCGAATTGATGAAGAACATGATCGACGCTGGTGCGAGTGGCGTGCACTTCGAGGATCAGCTGGCAGCCGAGAAGAAGTGCGGCCACATGGGCGGGAAGGTGCTGATCCCTACCGCGTCGTTCGTCCGGACGCTCAATGCGGCGCGGCTCGCCACTGACGTACTCGACGTGCAGACGCTCATCATTGCGCGCACCGACGCGCTCGCGGCCACCCTCATCACGAGCGACATCGACGAGGCTGACCGCGCCTTCACCACGGGCGAGCGCACCAGCGAGGGGTACTTCAACGTGCGCAACGGGATGGCCGCCGCCACGACGCGTGCCATCGCCTACGCGCCGTACGCCGACCTGCTCTGGTGTGAGACGGCGACGCCCGATCTCTCGGAGGCGAAGAAGTTCGCGGAGGCGGTGCACGCCAGCTTCCCCGGCAAGATGCTCGCGTACAACTGCTCGCCGTCGTTCAACTGGCAGCGCAACCTCGACGCAACGACGATCGCGAAATTCCAGCGCGAGCTGAGCGCGATGGGCTACAAGTTCCAGTTCATCACGCTCGCCGGTTGGCACATGATCAACTACTACAGCTTCGACCTCGCGCACCGCTACCGCACGCAGGGCATGCCGGCGTACGTCGAGCTACAAAACGAGGAATTCGCGCGCGAAGCCGACGGCTACACGGCAACGAAGCACCAGCGCGAGGCCGGCACCGGCTACTTCGATCAGGTGCTAATGGCAGTGACGAGCGGTCAGTCGGCCACTGCGGCGCTGGCAGGTTCCACGGAGGCGGAGCAGTTCCACCTGGCGCACAAATAGATCGTAGATCGCGCGTCCAGCAGGGTGCTGAAAACTAGAAACTGCTGGACGCAGAGTCACAGAGGTGAACTGAGAGACACAGAGGAGTAGGACTCAAGTCTTCCATGGCGGAGTTCCCTGCCGCTTTTCCTCTGCGGCTCTCCGTATCCTCTGTGTCTCTGTGTCCCTCTTTTGTCTTTT
>JANWLO010000053.1 GCA_025450815.1 Gemmatimonadaceae bacterium | reverse complement strand
GGAGAGCCGGGGGTGTGGCGCCGATCTCGACCTCGCCTTGCGGCTCGACTAGGGGGGGCCCGCATCGCGACATGCGCGTGGGTGGCCACCGCGCTCCCGGCGCAGGACAGCACAACGGTGGCTCCGCCGTCGCCGGCCGTTCAATCGTGCGACGGCGAGCGTATCACCACAATCACGATTCATCCGCAAGGCCCGCCGATGCTCGGGCGCTCCGGCACCTTGCGTCACGCCGTGAGCAGTGTGCTGATGCAGCATCGCACCACTCAGCCGCGCGTCGTTCAGAGCTTCCTCGAGCTGAAGGAGGGCGGCGTGTGCACCGAGCTGCGTCGCGCCGAGACGGAGCGCGTGTTGCGCGCCCAGCCGTTCCTCGCCAACGCAAAGGTCACCGCGACGCCCGACGGCCCCGGAGCGGTCGCGATCGACGTCACGACCGTCGACGAGATCTCGCTCGTCGTCGACGCATCGTTCAGTGGGCTGCAGCTCACGTCGCTGCGATTCGGGAACTCGAACGTGCTCGGCACTGGCCAGTATGCCGACGTCTCGTGGCGGCAGGGCGACGCGTACCGCGACGGCTTCGGAGCGCGCTACGTGAACTACGCGGCGTTCAACTCGCCCGAGCGACTCACGCTCGACGCTGCCCGCGATCCGATCGGTGGCCACGCGCTAGCCGCGCTCGACCATCCGTTCTACACGAATCTGCAGCACGTCGCATGGCACACCGGATTGTCGTACACGAACAGCTACACCGGCTTCGATCGCATCGAGGACGATCCGCTGTCGCTGGGCGTGCACCACTTCCTGGCGGACGTTGGCGCAGTGAGCCGAGTGGACATCGGCACACGACGGCTGTTTCTGGGCGGCGTGCTCACGCACGAGCGCATGAGCACTCACGATCGCGGCATCGTGATCACCGATTCTGGATTCGTGCACGAGCCGGACAACCTGTTCGACGACCGATATCCCGACTACCACGCCACACGTCTCGCCGCGGTAGCAGGGTTGCGCATGCTCGACTACAAGCGAGTCGTCGGCTACGACGCTCTCTACGGCACGCAGGATCTACCGCTGGGCATGCAGCTCGCGACGCAGATCGGCCGCGGCATCCCGCATCTCGGCAACACCAACTGGCTCTTTGGGGGAGATGTGCTGGCCGGACGCGCGTTCGGCACATCATATCTTGGAACGCGCCTTTCTGGCGAGGTACAACGCGACGCCTCCACGGGCGGTTGGACGGGGCTCGTAACGACGGCGCGTCTCGCCTACTACGTGAAGCCGGGTCAATACCACACGCTCATCGTCACTGGGGACTTCGCGGGCGCGTGGCGCTCACTGTTCCCCTACGAGCTCACCCTCGGCAATTCGCGATCGGGCGTGCGTGGCTTTCGCGGCTCGGAGGAGGCCGGCGCGCAGCGCGCGGTTGCGCGCATCGAAGACCGCTGGGCGATTCGCCGATTCGGAAGCTGGTCAGCCATTGGAGCCGCGGTGTTCGCGGACGCGGGTAAGGTGTGGGCCGGCGACGTGCCATACGGCGTGGGCAGCCCTATTCGAAGCTCCGTGGGCGTGAGTCTGCTCGCGGCGGTGCCGGCGCAGTCGCAGACGACGTGGCGCGTGGATATCGCCGCGCCGCTCGACAGAGGACCAGGCGTGCATCGCAGCATCGAGGTTCGATTCGTGAGCGAGAACCGGGCGCGCAGGTCCCTGACTCAGGCGGATGACCTCGCGCGCGCACGCGCCGGCACGGCAGCGTCGAACATCTTCGCCTGGCAATAGCCTCGCCACGGCCGAGGCTCAGCGATTGAACCAGTACGACATCTTCACGAGGAAGGTGTTGTCCGGGTGCAGGTTGAACAGATTGCCGTAGTTGCCGGAGAAGTTCTCGCTTCCGACAACGGGCAGTGCGTCGGCGCGCTGCTGCGTCCACACCAGATACAGCGTCGACCCCGGCCTGTATTCCCAGCGCACCACCGCATTCGATCGGAACTGCTTCACATTGAAGCCCGATGGCTGACCGGCGAGCACCGTCTCATCGGTGTACGGCTTATATCGCTTGAAGTAATCCGCCGCCCGCGGGTCGTCGATCTCGCGGATGTTCGAGTAGCTCCCCTTCGTGACGAATGGCGACGCGTAGAGTTGGAACGTCAGGTTCGGCGTGGCCGTGACGTCGAAGCGCAGCGTGGCGCTCAGCGTCTGCTGATTGAGGTGCGCAAACGTGTAGTGGGTGACGTCCACGGAATCGGTGAAGTTGCCGTACCACTGCGTGTCGTCCCGGTTGTGGTTGAAATCCACGCCGAGGTTCATGTGGAAACGACTGGAGACGCGAAGATCGGCGCTCGGATTCAGGTCGAACCAGCCGCCGTGCCCATAGTCGCTCCTGCCGGCATTCACCGTAAATGAGGGAATCACCTGCTTGCGATCGTCGCCGGTGAAGTTGATAAACCCGTTGACGAGCGGTGAGTGTCGCACAGCAGGACCGCCGCGCGAGTTGCGATCGCTGTACGTACCAGGGAGCTGGGAGAAGGTGATACCTGGATTCACGAGCATGTTGTTCCTGAGCGTGACGTGCGCGTTGGTGTTGAACGCGCGCTCGATCGGCAGCCCCGCAGTATTCCAGTAGTTCCAGAAGTTGAAGTTCCATCCCGCCGAGTTGAAGAACATCGCGGGCGTGTTCCAGTTGAGCGAGAACCAGTTCGACCAGTTCTGCAGGTCGGCGCGCTGCAGGTATCCAAGATCGTTGGGCTCGAATCCGGGCGAGAGCCGATTGTACGACGTCTGGAAACGCGTGAGCCCGCCGCCGACTTTCCCGAACGTTATTTGCTCCTCGTCTCCCGACAGCGACGTTCGCGTGGAATCGAAGTGAAGGTTGCCATCCGGCTGTTGATAGAAGTGCACCGCGTCGCGCTGAGTCGCCGCGATCGACGCGGCGCTGCCGGCCACGCGGCTCGCACCGATCGAGCCGGTTATCTCGAACTTCCGGTTGTCGAATCGGTGACGGAAGTCGGTGGCGCCGGTATACGCATCGCGTTGCAGCACGTCGCCAGTCCAGCTGTCGTTGGCGCGATTCACGCCGGTGACAATCATACCGATGCCGCTTTCGCCGTTGCGAAGATCCTGCTGCGCGCGAACTACCGCGTAGTTGGTCGTGGGCTCAATGGTTCTGTCCAGCGATCCCGCCGCGCGCTGGGTCACCGCGTCGAGCACGCCGATCGACATCCCATCCGCGAGACGTCCCGTGAGCTTCGTCGCGCCCAGAATCGTCGACGATGTGGGTGACTCATTGTCGCCGTACAGGAAGCCCAGCTGCGGCGAGCGGCCAATGCGTCGCGAGTAGAACAGCCCCTCGTTGTTGCAATTCACAATATTGCAATTGAGCTGAAAATTGTAGATGCCCGTTCCCTCAACAAAGAACGGCCGCTGCTCGGCGAAGAACGTCTCGAACGCGGAGAGGTTGAGCACCGATGGATCGGACTCCACCTGGCCGAAGTCGGGATTCACCGTCGCGTCGAGCGTGAGGTTAGACGTCAGTCCGTACTTGAGATCGGCGCCACCAGAGAGTTTCTGATCGCGGGCGTTTCCGGACACCGGATCGACCGAGACGTTCTTCGTCAGCACGTACGGCGCGAACTCAATACGCCGCGGCGACGGAATGCCATCGATCTTCTCCACGGTGCCGAGCTGCGATGCGAAACGCGCGTCCGACTGGTTGTACAGCGGCCAGCTGTCGCGCTCCTTGAAGCGGTCGATGTCGCGCCAGATGGCGAATCCGAAGGAGTGTGTGGGGGAGTTCGGATAGCGTAGCTGCGACAGTGGTATTCGGAACTCCGCGGTCCAGCCGAGGGAATCGATGGTCGTGGCGGCCTCCCACACGCCGTCCCACGAAGGATCCTCGTTGATGTCCCCGTATATCGCGTAGTCGCGCTTCACGCCTGCGGGATTCACCGCGAACTCGTATCCGGTGCGGCGATCGTGGTAGGAATCGATGACGATCTTGATCTGATCGGTGGCGACTCGCACATCGCGTCGCCCCAGGAGCCGCAGGATGCTGTCTGGGTGCGGATCGTACATCCGAATGAAGACGTAAAAATTCTTGTTGTCGTATGCGACCTTACCCTCGGTTCGAAAGCGCGGATCTCCGTTCGCGATGGGGCTGAACTGCCTGAAGGCGGTGATGGGTTGCGCCTGCCGCCACACCTCGTCGTCGTCGCGCCCATCGATCACGGGAGGGTGTGTAGCGCGAACGGCAGTAGCCATCGTGGACGCCGCCGCCGCTGGGGTGGGCTCCGGCGGCTTTACTCCGCCCGGCGCCGTCGAGATTGGTCCCACACCCGGCTGAGCGACCTGGAAGAGCGCGAGGAGGGCGAGCTGCAGCAGCATGCACACACTGGGGCGAAGGTGAGTCGAGCACCCGTTGGACAACGCCGCGGCGGCGATGGTTTGAGTCAGCTCTCAGCGGTCGTCGCGATCTCTCCCCATCGTACGGGAGCGCGACAGCGCGAGTTTCGAGCGCTACTTCACCGTGATCGGGACCGTCCAGATGAACGTATCCCACGCGATCCGGAGCTCGCCTCCACCGCCGCTACCGGTGACCGCCATGGTGAAGTCATCCTGCGGCGCGGCCGCGGTGGCGACCTTCATCGGCACGCGCGCAACATCATGCGAGGCGTCGTAGTCCGTTCCCCACTGCCCGTGCTGCGCGTTGATGATCAGCTGCACGGACCCGTCCTTCTTGGGCAGCGTCCACAGACTGTACGTCCCCGCGGGAATAGGCGTGCCCCCGATCTCGAGAGCATGATCGGCGAACAACAGCGTCGCCTCGTTCGCGCCCGTGCGCCACACCTGGCCGTATGGAACGACGGTGCCGAGGATGGAGCGGTTCCGGCGCCGCGGGCTGCTGTAGGTCACCACGATCTGCTGATCGCCCACCGCACCCTTCGCCACCTCGCTAGGCGACGCGATCCCGAGACCCTTCCCCGCCTTGTCCGCGGCGACGAACTGCTTTGCGACCTGCGAGACATCGATGAAGCCGGTGCGACGCGACTCCGTCTTCTCGGTCGTCTCGCTGGCGTCTGCACTCACGATCTCTCCCGATGCATCGAGCGTGAGATGCGTGAACGCGATGCGAAAGTAGTCGGCGTCGACGAGCGTGGGCGATCGACGCACGAACTGTCGTACCACGGTGCGTCCAGTCGCCATGTCCACCGACGGGATCGTCACCGAGTCGAACGCCGCGCCCAGGTGCGCGATCAGAACCTCGTAGACGCCGAGCGATGAATACAGTCCGTACGACGAACCGAATCCCGTCATGAACTGCGGATACGCGCCCTTTTCGCGCGCGCGGCTCGACTTCGTGCGATGGCCGGCCGAGTCGACATCGATGCGGATCGAATCGGCGGTGAAGTCGAGAGTGACATGGCGCTCGGGGACCTTCGTGTCACCGAGCGGCTTCACGTCGAGCACTGAACGAGATACGTCACCGTTGCTGGTGAGGTCGAGTGCATAGTGACAGAGCACGGTTCCTGGCACTCGAACAACGATGTCGCCCTCGATGTGCGACGCCGAGCGCGTGAAACTCTCGATCGCCACGGTGTCCCGACCGAGAGTGGTTACGAACGCTGCGCGCTCATCGGCGTGCGATGACGACAGAAACGCGAGCGCGGCGAGGAAAATTGACGGGGCCGGGAGAACGTGCATGGGTTCGAAGTTGAGCCTTCGTCAGCGGCCGCGCAACGGCGCAGGATCTGGTTAAAGTAGCGAACGGGGCCGTAACCACCTGTTCCGGCCGCTGTGTGACAGTTCACACAGTGGGAAGCGATGACATGGAGGGCCCGCGGCGTGACAGTGGCACATTGGAAAGCTCTTAGGTTCCTCTCCACGTGCTCACAACCACCTTCCGGAGATCGTACATGCGTCCCCTCGCTCGGTTTCGCCCACAGCTCGTCCTCGTAGCGCTCGGCCTCGTGCTCGGGTGCAGCGACGCGGGTGCTCCAATGTCGCCGAAGCCCGCGCCAACGCCCGATCCCAGTCTCATCGGTGTCGTTCAGGGGCTGCTCGGAGTCACGAAGATCGTCACGAACCTCGTCGACAACCTGCTGGTCTGTACGCTGCAGCTTCCTCAGCAGAACTCGGCGACGATCGGACCAAACGGCGGCAAGATCTCCTTCGGACCGCACTCGCTCGTGATTCCAAAGGGCGCGCTGCAGGCAAACACGCGCATCACGGCGCAGGCGATCCGCGGCTACCATGCGCGGGTAGAGTTCCAACCGACCGGTCTGCAGTTCGACGTGCCGGCGACTGTCACGCTGAGCTACGCGCAGTGTACGGTGCCGAAGGGCCCGGCACAGGTGGTGTACATGAAGTCGGATACCACCGTCACCGAGAGAGAGCCGTCGCACGACTATCGCGACCAGCGCTGGGTGTCGGCGTCGATCAGGCACTTTTCGTCCTACGCAGTCGCCTACTGAGCGATCGCTCGAGCGAATCGAAATCCGGAAGACAACGAACGGCCAGCCCCGACATTCGAGGCTGGCCGTTCTCGCGTTGACTGGTTCTACTCCCCTTCCTTCTTCTTCGCCGTTGGCGGAAGCAGGCCGTTGAGACGCAGATAGATCGCGCTCTGGCTGTAGTGGTCTGCCCAGTCGCCGGTGGCGATCGTCATTATCGCGGCACGGCTGCGTGTCTTTCCGCCGAAGAACGGCAGCTGCTCCGAGAGCTTCGAGTCGTCGACTTTCGCGAGCGCCTCGTCGCAGAACTGGAACGACTCCTTGAGCTGCCCGAGCAGCACGTCCTTCTTGTCGGCGCCGGTGATCTTCGCGCGCGCGGGCGCCTTCGTGCCGCCGATCGTGCCGCAGAGGTAGTCGTTCCCTTCCACGAGATGCGCGACGATGTCACCAAAGCTCATCTGCGCCGGCGTCGGCTTGAAAGAGTACTTGTCCGCCGGCATCATCTCGGCGGAGGCCACGAGGTTTTTCCCCTCCCGTTGCGCGAAGTCGCGGAAGGCATCGGCAACTGGAGTCCCCTGCGCCGCGACGAGCTGCGGCAGGAAGGACGCGGCGATAGTGATCGCGAGGACGCTGACGCGCATGGATTTCCACTCGGTTAGGGTAAGCATTTACGTTGCCGAGTCCCGCACTCAAAGTCCAGTGCGGGCGGCGCCAGTGCAGGCGGCTGCGCGAGAGAGGAGCAGCTCCCGCTCGCGCGCATTCCGGGTGAGCGACGCCGCGCGCTCGAGCTCGGCGCGGGCCTCATCCATGCGGCCGAGCTTCGCCAGAAAGTCGCCGCGCACGCTCGGCAGCAGGTGGTAATTCCGGAGCGACGGCTCCGACACGAGCTTGTCCGCGAGCGCGAGGCCCTCGGCCGGCCCGTAGGCCATCGCTACCGCCACCGCACGATTGAGCTCGACCACCGGCGACGGCGTGCGCTGCGCCAGACGTTCGTAGAGCGCCGCAATGCGCGGCCAGTCCGTGTCGTCGCCCGTGCGCGCGCGCGCGTGGCAGGCGGCGATCGCCGCCTGCATGGCGTACGGACCCTCCGCGCCGCCCAGCTCCTCGGCGCGAGCGAGCGCGTCGAGTCCGCGATGGATGAGCATCTGATCCCACCGCGAGCGATCCTGCTCGAGCAGGAGCACGGGCTCGCCCGACGGCCCCACGCGCGCTCGCGATCGCGACGCCTGGATCTCCATGAGCGCGACGAGCCCGCGCACCTCGGGCTCGGTCGGAGCGAGCTCGGCGAGAATGCGGCCGAGTCGGAGGGCGTCATCGCAGAGCGCGGGACGCATCCAGTCATCACCGGCGGTGGCGGAGTAGCCCTCGTTGAAGATGAGGTAGATGACTCCGAGAACGGACGACATGCGCTCGGCAAGGTCGGCGCCGCGCGGCACCTCGAAAGGGACGTGCGCGTCCGCGAGAGTGCGTTTCGCACGGACGATTCGCTGCGCGATCGTGGATTCGGGGACGAGAAAGGCGCGCGCGATCTCGTCTGTGGTGAGGCCGCCCAGGAGTCGGAGGGTGAGCGCGACGCGCGCCTCGGTGGAGAGCACGGGATGGCAGGCCGTGAAGACGAGGCGAAGGAGATCGTCGCCGATGTCGTCGTCGATGGCCGCGTCGAGATCGGGGACAGTGGAATCCTGGCGAGCGTCGAGCTCGTGCCCGAGCTGCTCATGCTTGCGTTCCAGGAGCTTCTGTCGACGCAGCTGGTCGATCGCGCGATGCTTGGCTGTGGCCATCAGCCACGCACCGGGGTTGTCAGGCACGCCCGTCTCGGGCCATTTCTCGAGCGCGACGACGAGGGCGTCCTGCGCGAGATCCTCCGCTAGACCGACGTCGTGCACGATGCGAGCGAGTCCGGCGATGAGCTTTGCCGACTCGATGCGCCAAACAGCGTCGATTGCGCGGTGTGTGTCCGTGACCGTCATGGCTAGGAATCACGCCAGCCGGCGTCACGCGGACAAGGGAGCGGCGCCGGAACGCCGGCGCCGATGTTGGCTCGATCGTCGCTACGTGTTCGTGCGCTTTCTGAAACTCTGCTCGGCGTCGAGAAGCGCACGCCCCTCGGCGGATCCGCTGAGCTCGGGTTCGAAATCGGCGGTCTCGAACAGCTGGCGGACTTCGATCTGGCCGCCCGAGCCGGAGGGACCGTCGACGTCGAACGGAACGCGGCGCGCCCACTCGACGGCCTCGGCCTTCGACTTCACCTGGATGATCCAGTAGCCGGCGATCAACTCCTTGGATTCAGCGAACGGTCCGTCGACGACCGTGCTTTTGCCGTTCGCGAAATTGATCCGCGCGCCCTTCGAGCTCGCCTGCAGCCCATCGGCCGCGAGGAGCACGCCGGATTTCACCAGCTGCTCGTTGTACTTCCCCATGGCCAAGAGAAGCTTCTCGCTCGGCATCACACCGGCTTCGCTGTCCTTATTGGCCTTGATGATCATCATGAATTTCATTGTCGATTCTCCGCTCGGCGGTGAGTGATGGGCCGGACGATGCTATCCGGCTTCACTAGTACGTCGAATGGGGGGAGGGGAAATCGACAGAGCGGGGATTTTGGGATGCGTCGGGCGCGAGGCGATTGGCTGGTATCGCGAGCAGAAGGTCGATGCGACGCGAGAGATCGAGAGCGGTGAGGCGAAACGCAGCGCGCCTGGCTTCCTCGTCGCCCTCAACAGCTGCGGGATCGTCGAGGCTCCAGTGTGCGTATGTCGGATGGCCGGGCAGAATCGGGCAGCTTTCCTTCGCGCGATCGCACACGGTGATGACGAGATCCCACGTTTCGCCGAGTACCTCGTCGATTGCTTTGGAGCGTTTCCCGCGCCAATCGATCCCCCGTTCCCGCAGCACTTGGATGGCGAACGAGTTCACCTCGGGCGCGGGATGCACTCCCGCACTCCCGACACGGAATCGACCACTTCCGCGCGTCGCGAGGAGCGCCTCCGCGATCTGGCTGCGCGCGGAATTCCCGGTGCAAAGAAAGAGGACGCTCGTGGGAGTCGCCGGCATGAGTCTCCGTCAATGCGTAGGTAGGGCGAGGCACATCACGGTCGCGGAGGACGGGCACGCCGACGTGAACTCGGTCGTCTCGCGTATCGGCTCGGGGACGGCATCGCGGGTCGTCGTCACAAAGCCAAAGCTCGGGAAGTAGCGCTCTGCCGTTGTCGTGAGCAGATACAAGGCGCGAATGCCGCGCGCCTCCGCCTCGGCGATGATCCGCTCGACGAGGAGTCGGCCGAGCCCGCGATCGCGGAATTCGGGATCGACGGCCGTGGAGCGGAGCAGAGCGTGCGCACAACAAACCTCGAGGCCCACGACGCCGACGATTCGCTCGTCGCTCTCGGCCACCACGAAGGCGCACAGGGAGCCGGCAACTCCGGCTATTGGCAAGTCGCTCGAGATGAGGAGTCGCTCGACGGCGGGCAAGTCCTCGATCACGGCTGGCCGTATGACGATGCCGGGCATGGTCGTGGCGCTCATGACACGTCGGGCTTCGTCGCACGAACGAAGGCGCTCATGAATTTCCCATCGATTTCCTGTGCGACGGTGTCGATGTCGAGGCCCGACTGCGCGAGGAAAGCAGCCGCGTCCGCCGCCTCGTAGAAACGCGTGGGCTCGAACGTCGGATTCTCGAAGCCGACCTCGGCGAGGAGACGCGCAAACTCGGACTCCTCGAGCGCACCAGCGATGCAGCCCACCCAGAGCTCCATGCTTTCGCGCACGCCGGCGGGTACCTCGCCTCGAACCACGACGTCACTCACGGCGAATCGGCCGCCGGGCTTGAGCACACGGAATGCTTCCGCGAGCACACGCCGCTTGTCGGCCGACAGGTTGATGACGCAGTTCGAGATGATGACGTCGACGGTTGCATCGGGAAGCGGAATCGCCTCGATGTGTCCCTCGAGGAACTCGACGTTCTCCACGCCCGCTTCGCGCTGATTGCGTCGCGCGAGCTCGAGCATCTCGCCGGTCATGTCGAGCCCGTACGCCTTGCCGGTTGGGCCGACGCGGCGCGCGGAGAGCAGCACATCGATGCCGCCGCCGGAGCCCAGGTCGAGCACGACCTCGCCGGCTTTGAGCTCGGCGAGCGCCGTCGGGTTGCCGCAGCCGAGGGAGGCGAGAACGGCGGATTCGGGAAGCTCGTCCGTCTCGCCGTTGACGTAGAGGTTGGACGTAATAGGATCGCACGACGCGGTCGCCGAGCCGGTGCAGCAGCTGGTCTGGCCGCAGCACTCGGCGGGGAGTCCCTCGCCCGTGAGCACGCGCTGCGCGGCTCGGCCGTATCGCTCGCGAACGATGTTGGTGAGCTCAGGTGTGCCGGTCATAGTATCCTCCAAAGTATCAAAAAAGGTTGATGTATCGAATGCGAAAGATCCTTTCATAACGAACGAATGATCAGCAGCAGCGTCCGGCGATGCGCAACTCCCGACGACGCTTCGTGGGCTGGAGCGCGATGCTCAGATCGTGAATCTCCGCGAGCGCCTCAGGAACGATCGTGTAATACGACCAGCGCCCCTCCTTGCGATCCGAGACCAGTCCGGCATCACGAAGTACGCGGAGGTGAAACGACAGGCGGGATTGCGCGGCATCGAGATCGCTGGTGAGCTCGCAGACGCAGCGTTCGCCGCTTCGCAGCATCTCGAGGATCTCGAGACGTGTCTCGTCGGAGAGGGCGTGGAAGAGCTCAGCGGCTCGGCTGAGGTTGGGGGCGACGGCGGTGGTCATGGCCGGAAGTATATATCAACATTCGTTGATGAGTCAAGTCCCCACTACCGCGCTCCGGCGCTCGAGAAGCAGCACGTCGCGCCAGCGCTCACTGAGGCGACCCACGCGCTCGCGCCGGCCGAGCACCCGGAAGCCTGCGCGGAGGTGCAGGGCGACGCTGCTCTCGTTCTCGGGAAATATTCCGGCCTGGAGAGTCCAGCGCCCGTCGGATTCCGAGCACGCGATGAGGGCGTCGAGCAGCGCGCGTCCGACGCCCTGCCCTTGCGCGTCTGGCGCGACGTACACGCTCACCTCGCAGACACCGGCGTACACGGGGCGCGCCGATACGGGACTCAGCGCGGCCCAGCCCACGACGAGTGCGCTCGAGAGCGCGACCAGGCGGCACGTGCGAAGATGACCCGCATCCCACGATTCCCAGCTCGGCGCCTCCGTTTGGAACGTCGCATTGCCGGTCGCGATTCCCGCTTCGTAGATGGCGCGCACGAGCGGCCAGTGGGCGGCTGACATCACGGCGAGGTCGATCGGCTCACTCACTGACGAGTCGAATCCCTTTCCGACGCGACGCGCTTTCCACGGAACCGATCGTACGTCATTGCCATCGCCTCTCCGGCAGAGTCGCGAACGACCGCGATCGGCTCCCAGTACGCGCGATCGATGAGATGATTTGCATCCACCGGAATGATGGGCGTGGCGTCGCCGGAAGGCCAGCGGAGAAAGAGCTCACCACCGTTCGCCTCGAATCGCAGCACGGCATTCGGCTGATAGAAGTCCTTCGGGAACGCGAACGCCGCTCCAACGAGTGCCAGCGAATCCGGTGGCAGCGGCGGCGTCCTGAGAGCGATCGGTGTGTACGGCAATCCGAGTACGATCGCGGCAACATCATACGCAATGTCGCTCGTCGCGGAGGAGTAGACGTTGCTGAACGCGACCACCATCACGTCCTCGCGCGGCAGATAGAGCACTGCCGACGCAAAGCCGGGCGACCGTCCACTCATCGAATACGCGAACTCGCCGAATCGCGTGTTCGCGCGTCGGAACCAGCCGTAGCCCGCCGGCGGTCCCGCGGTGTCGAGCACGATCGCACGCGCGGTCGGCGAGAGCAGCGTGCCGTGCACGAGCGCGTGGATCCAGCGCGCCTGGTCGCCGGCGGTCGTGTACGCCGAGGCGTTGCCGCTCTTCGCCGACCAGTGAAACGGCTCCGACGGCTCGAGACCGTAGACGCCTTCCGGGCTGGACCCCTTCGCCATTGGTCCCGCATTCGGCGTGTCGTCGTCCGCGCCGGAATGCGACATGGCGGCAGGGGTGAAAACGAGCCGCCGCATCGCCCGCGCGAACGTCAGTCCGGTCTTCTTCTCGACGATCAGCGCGAGAAGATTGTACGCCGAGTGCTCCTCGTGCGCGTATCGCGATCCGGGCACGAACGAGAGCGTGTCGCCGCTGATCACCGACACGAGGCTCGCCGGAGTCTGATGCCGCTGCAGGATCTCGTCGTAATCCGCGCGCGAGTTGATGTCGGAGAGTCCCGAGCGCATCTCGAGAAGATTGCGAATCGTGATCCTGTCGCCGCCGCGGACGGTCGGCACGATCTCGCTCACGTGTGTGTCGAGCGTCAACTTCCCCTGGTCCACCAGCCGCATCACGGCCGCTGCCGTGAGCTGCATCGAGACCGACGCGATATGGAACCGCGTGTCGCGAGTGTTTGGCCGCGCCAAATCACGATCTGCCGCGCCGAACGATTTGTCATACAACACGGAGAACCCGCGCATCACGAGCAGCTGACCCGAGAAGTTGTTCGTCTCGACGTATGGCGCGACGTACGCGTCGATCGCGCGCACTACTGTTCCGCTCTGCGCAAACGATGTCGCGGGCAAAGCCGCCGCGACGGCAATGATGGCAATCATCGATCGGGATCCTGGAAGCGGCATCACTCGTACCGTTGGATTGTCGCTGTGCGCGCTACTTCGGTCGCACCCTCCGCAACTGCGCATCCGTACGCTCGTACTTCCCGTCGCGGATGAGCTGCACCGCCGCGACGAGGCTGCGCGCGACGTTTCGCGTTTCCTCCTGCACGGCGGTGTCGCGGTCCAGTGCCTCGTGGCTCGTGGCGTACGGCTCGTAGTATCCGATGTAGCGGTCGAGAGTCGATGCGTTGCCCGCATACACGAGCTCCATGTCGAGCAGCCAGTCGGTGAGATCGCGACGCACTGTTTCCGTTCCTCCGGCGTCGCCGTGTACGACGATGCCGAACGCGCGACCGGCCAGGTGCTTCGGATAGTCCCACCCGGCCAGCTCGAGCGCCTTCGCCTCCTTCGGATTCTTGCCGTGCGTGCGCGTCGGATCCGGATTCCCCCCGTCCGCGCACACCAGCCGGTCGATCATCAGTTTGAGCACACTCGGCGCCTGGTACCAGTACACTGGCGTCACGATCAGGATGCCGTGCGCGGCGACCCATCGCGGATAGAGCTCGCTCATCCAGTCGTTCACCTGCCCCATCGCATGATTCGGATAGCAGGAGCATGGCCAGTTGCACAGTGGCATCGCGGTAGACACGCACGCCTTGCACGGCAGAATCTGTCGGCCGTACTCCGCCGCGAGGTGGCTCAGGTCGAGCACGTCGCACTCGAATCCCTCGCTCGCCTCCACGATCTGGCGCGCGAGCTGGACGAGCCGGAAGGTTTTGGACATCTCGCCAGGACACGTCTGATCGCTGCGCGCCGCGCCGCAGATGATGAGAACGCGCCTTCGCGACGCGGCGTCGTCGTGCACCTTCGCGGCCGCGTGAATTCGTTCGCGTGTATCGAGCCACTCGATCGGGAGCTCGAAGTCCGGATTCTCGAACTCCGGACCGGCTTTTCGCTTGCGCGGACTTTTGTGGTAGTCGTCGTAATTCTTCCAGGCGACATCCACGATGCGATCGAGCTCGGCGTGCACGGCGTCGAATGCCGGGTCGTAGAATCTCTCGCGGAATCGCCGCTCGAACTCCTCGCGCGTGAGCTTGACGTCTCCCTGGCCCGTACGAACGACTGGTAGCTCGCGTCGCATGGAGCCCCTCATCGGCATCTCCTGTTTCCGTGGACGAGCGGCGAAATATTGAAAGGCCTCGATTACAATACTCGGTCCACAACCTGCTGGAAATGCGAAAAGACCGCACGCCACTCGTCGGTGGCGTGCGGTCGCGGGTGCCGCGCTGCGATTTGTCCTACAACATGCCGTAGAGGTTGATCGCTGGACGCGTTCGCCAGTTCGCTTTGCCGTACCACATCTCGACGCTCTGAATGGAGCGGCGCTGGCCCGGAAGATCGATCGAGCCGCTTCGCCCACCCGACGGTATGTTCGCGTGCAGATCGAGCTCCTCGCGCGTGCCGTTGCGAAAGTGCACGATCACCTTCGTGAACCGCACCATTCCGCCGTCGACGCGAAACTGAATCGCCCGGAATTTATCTCCCGGCTTGATCTCGATGTTGTCGCGATCCGCTTTCCCGTCCACGTGACGATCGCCGAGAAATACCCAGTGCCCGCCGTGGTCGCCATGGTCATCGTGGTCGCCATGGCCATTCCCGTACCCCTGCTGCGCGAGCGCGGAGCTGGTCACGACCATGCACGATACGAACAGAGCGCCCAGCCAGTTCAATTGTCTCTTGAGCATCCGACGTCCTCCGAAAGCGATGGGAGTGGGTCACACTCATTCTGACTGATGAAGAGTGGCCGACGGCACATCGTCGTCGGGGCTACACCACCCGGCAGATCAGCATCTCCGTGGATGGGCCGGTCGACATGAATGGCAGCGACGCCAGCTCCAGCGGATACAGGAGCGCGCCAAGCCACGCGCCGAGCCACGGGCGCTGCGTCATGCCGGTGACGCGCTTGATGATCTTCCATGTCCCCTGCAGAACGCCGCTCGACGACTTCAGGGGCCGGTTCATCAGGAAGAACACTGGAGCGCGCTGCAGCACCACGAAGCCGTACTCCTCGAGCATCGCGACTATCTCGGTGTAGGTCCTGCTCACCTGATGCAGCCCCGTTTCGCGATTCTGCGCGAGGAAGTTTTCGGACAGGATGAAGTAGCCACCGGGCCGAAGCAGCGACCGAATGTTCGCGATGGCCTGCCGGTATTTCCCGTCGTCAACGATGTGATAGAGAATGTCGAAGGCCGAGATCACATCGTAGCGCTCGAGCTCGGAGGATACATTCGCGCCCGTGATGTCGAGCTCGACGAAGCGTGCATCGGGGAATTTCTCGCGCAGCGCATGCACGGCGTACGGCGCGAAGTCGCTGCCGGTCACCGAGCGTGCGTGCTGGTGTTTCCAGAGCTGGATGTAGAAACCGGTACCGGAGCCGATATCGAGCACATCGCGCGTGGACAAATCGATGTGCGACCTGTGCAGCTGCCGCGTCACGACGCGGCCGCGCACGCGGTACATCCACTCGTTGTAAGGCACACCCAGCCCTGCGTAGCCAACGCTCTCCGGGCCGTACTTACGCGTGTGCCTCGTTTCCCAAAACGCGCGCGGATCGAAGTCGGTCATGGATGTCGACGACATGCGAGAGTCGTTCCCATCGTCGCGGCAGACGTCGCTATCGAACGACAAGCTGGTGATTGACGCCCGAGCTCGCATCTCGCAGATTCGGAGCAACGGCGCAAAGGCGCCGGCGAACGGAGGCACGTATGACCGTCGCACAGTTCCGAACCGTGCTCGTGCTCGCCCCCGCGCTTCTATTCGCCGGCTGTCGCACTGGCGGCAGCGCGCCGGCGCCGCCCGCTAACCAGGCGTACCACGCCCACGTCATCACCTCCGAAGACATAGCCCGCTGCGGGGCGACGGACGTCTGGGAGGTGCTCAAGCGGCTGAGCACGACCGCGCGCACCACCGAGGCGTACGATGGCCAGCCGAAGCGACTGGAGTCGAAGCGCGGTCACACGAGTCTCTATCTGCAGGACGACCCGACCGTCTATGTCGACGGCGTTCCGATCGACGACATTCGCCAGCTACGACAGATCGGCGCGTCCGACGTTGACAGCATCGAGGAGATGGGATCGGTTGAGGCGACCGCGTACTACGGCACCAACTCGAACGCGGGAGTGATCCTGATTCACAGCAGGAGCAAATCTGCTGGCTGAGTGAGAGGAGTTGAAGCTAACGGGGGAGGCGGACTTTCCGCCTCCCCCATTAGCATCCCATCGATCGGTCGTGCGTTACGGATTGCGATCGATGCAGGTATTTGGTGCAGTCTGGTGAATGTTGGGGTTGTTCAACTCCTCGATCGGAATCGGGAAGTTGACGTCGGTGCCGTAAGGGCCTCCGCGAAACCATGCGCCCGTGGGGAACACCGTCTCGGGATCCCGTCCGTACCCGTCGTTCGCCGTCGGGCGCGAAAGCCGGCGAAGGTCGGCGAGACGATGGTTGGTGAGATACAACCACTGACCGCGCTCGCTGAAGAGCAGATTCGCGCGAGCGCTGTCATTACCCGGATCCGTCAGCGCGGGCAGCCCCAATCCGCTGCCAGCGCGGAGATCATTCAGTTTCTGCAGGAATACACCGGGCGTCCCGGCCTGCAGCGCCGCCTCGGCCTCGATGAGCCGTGCCTCGATGCCGCTTGCCAGAACCGTCGACGAATCCTGGGAGTTGTAGCGCAGCGTTCCGAAGAACGGACTTCCAATGAACGTCGAGCCGTTCGTCGAGAATGGGTTCCTTGGATCGCTACGGTACGGCAGCCCATTGATACCCTCGACATTCGCCTGGACCCAGCGTCCTTCGAGCCACATGAACTCGTAGATGCCGTTCCACTCGTGCTGCGAGTTCTTCGAATGGGTGATCTTGTACGTCCAGTTCGTCGGAACGTCGGCCACGAGCGTCGCCGCGGCCGCGAGCTGTGAGCGACCCTCGAATTGCAGCGTGCGCGCCTTTCCCACCTCAGCCAGAAAGTGACGGTCGGGATCGTGGGGAAGGGCGAGAGCGGCGGTGAAGGTGTCGGCAGCTATCGCCAATAGCTGCTGCGTGGTGTTCGGATCGCCACCCACGAACACCGACGCCGCCGTATCGAAGCTCGATATCGGAACACCGGAGCAGTAGTCTTCAGCAAGAAAAAGAATGGCGTACGCCTGAAGGCTCGTCACCTCGGACCACCCCGGATCGGTCGGACCGAACGCGGCGAATGCGCTGGCCGCACGCCCTGCCGACACGCGCGCGACGTGCACGTTGAAGAAGATGTCGCGCATGGTGGAGTTGTCGACGTTCGTGTGACGGCGATCTACCTCCGTGCGCGTCGGAAACGTCTCGGTATTCTGAAGCTCGTCGGTTAGCAGCCCCGTCATGTTGACGAGCCCTTCGTATTCATTGCCGTCCGGATTGAGCGCGTTTCCATCGAAGGCCACGCCAAAGTCACCGATGGCGCTCGCACGAAAGGCTGGAAGAGACTGTGCTCCTTTGAGCACACCAGGAGGCGTGTTGTCCGGATCGGTCGCCTTGAGCAACTTGTCGACGTTGCACGCGGTGAGGAGCAGCGCTCCTGCGGCAATCGCGAGCCAGATCCGGCGACCAGAACGCTTGTCGCGAATTTTATGCATGATTGGCATCTCGCTTGAGTTGGGGTCGCCGGCTACCAATGGAGATCCATGCGCACGGTGTACGTGCGAACGGGCGGCTGGCTTAGAAATTCATCGGTGCTGAAATTCAGACCGCCGTTTTCGTTGATCTCAGGGTCGAGTCCTTTGTACTTGGTCCACGTACCGAGATTGCGACCAGCGAGCGAGAGGCTGATCCCGGAAACGCCGAAGCGATGAGCGAGGCGATCGGGAGCCGTGAGGGTGACTGCGACCTCACGAATCTTCCAGAAGCCCCCGTCCTCGATATAGCCGGCATCCGTTCCATCCTCGAACGCGGCAATTCCGGCAGCTTGATCCGCGAGCGAGGACGTTTTCTTCACCGACGGATCGATGTTCTGGTTGAGCGCCTGACAGATGAGCAGTGCTGAGCAGCGAAAGTCCTCGGTGAGGTTGAGAAGCTTGTTTCCGGTGCGGCGATCGACTAGCGCGGAGACCCGGATGTACTTGAACACCGTTATGCCGGAGCCGAAAGTCAGCTCCCAGCTCGGGAACGGTGATCCGAGGTACACCGCGGTGTCGCCGAGCACGAGCTCGCATCCGGTGCCGGGACAGTTCTCGCTGGTGATCGCGCCGTCCCCGTTGATGTCCTTGAACGTGTACGGCACCGCCCAGTAGCCGCCGAGCGGATAGCCGTTCTGGTGACGCTGATCGCCGAAGATGATCGGCTTGATATCCTTTCCGAGATTGAGCACCGTGTTCTTGTTGTGCGACCCGCCAACCGTGAAATCCCAGCTGAAGTTCGCAAGCTTTACCGGCGTACCGCTGAGCGACAGCTCGATTCCCTTGTTCTGAACGCTGCCGAGGTTTCGGAAGAAGAGCTGCTGCAAGCCGTTCGACGGGGCGAGCTGAGTCTGGATGAGCGCGTCGCTGGTCTTCTTGTCGTACCACGTGAAGTCCAGCGCGAAAATGTTCTTGAAGAGGTTCGTCTCGAATCCGAGCTCGGTTTCGCCGGTGCGCTCGGGCTTGAGGTTCGGGTTCCCGATGTTGCCGCGAGTAAATGATGCCTGGTCGATGTTGTCCGCGTGGACCGCTACAGGAGAGTAGAACGCCGTCGCGTCGCGGAATCCAGGCTGTTGGCCCGATTGACCGTACGCGGCGCGAAGTCGAGTGTCCGACAGGAAGTTCTGTTTAGGAAAGAAGTCCTCGTTGCCAATCACCCATGAGATTCCGGCACCGGGATACACGATGGACTTGAAGTTCTGTCCGAAAGCGTTGTTCTTGTCGACCCGAATCGTACCGCTTATGTATACGCGGTCGCGCCAGTTGATCTGCTCTTGTCCGTACGCGCCGAGGATGATGTCCTTGGTTGTGGCCTCATTGACGGCGGCCTGTTCCGTCGCGCCGCTTAGGGAGCCGGTGCCCGGAGCGAGATTCTTTCCGAACGCGAAGGTTCCGTGTGAATAGTCCTGCGAGTACTGCGTGCCTATGGTGGTCGATGCCGAGAGACCGGGGCGCAGTCCGTAACTCGCAGTGGCGCTCGCATTCAGCGTGTAGATGAACGTCTGGAACGGATTCGACGTGCGTTGACCAATTGAATCATCGGCAAAGCGACTCGTGATGCCGTTGTCGAGATACGTCGGGATCAGTTCCTGATCGATGCGGTTTGAGAAATCCAATCCGGTTACGCCTAGCACACTAAGCCACGTGAGCGGGCGCCACGTGGCAGTCGCCGATCCGGTATAGCGCTCGGTGTTCTGCTGCGTATTGATCGCGAAGATGTTGGCCGGCTGCTGAAAAGCGAAGCCGTGATTCACCGGATCATCGAACGCGAGGCCGAGAATTCCGGTGGGTATCACGCCGCGCACGTTATTGTCGTTCTGCGGCAAACGAAGCCGGTTCTGTCCGAACGAGCTATTCACAGTTAGGTCGAACTTTGGGCTGAGGTGCGCGGTCGCGTTCGCGCGCAGCGTGGCGTGGCGGAGCTTGTTGATCTCGTAGACGCCCTTGTCATCGTCCAGCTGGCCACTGATGTAGTAGGTCATGGCCTCGCTGCCCCCGCTCACCGCGAGTCCGTAACTCTGGGTATTTCCCGTGATGAACGGGCTATTCGCCTCCAGCGGGTTGAATGACTGCAGCCCGGTGAACGTGCAGAGGCCGAACGCCTGGAAGTCGGTGATGCAGGGGCCGGTCCCCGGCGTATTCTGCGAAAAGACCGTATCGGTTCCGTCCACTTCGAGTGCAGCGTAATTGGCGGGGAACTTGATGTAGTTGGAGACGGATCCCCCGGACACATGCGCGCTCCATTGCGACTTCCCGATGCGGCCACGCTTTGTGGTGATCTGAATGACTCCGTTCGCGGCGGCCGTGCCGTATAGCGAAGACGCGGCGGGCCCTTTGATGACGTTGATGGTCTCGATATCCTCGGGATTGATGTCGTCGAGTCGTGACGGCACCTGACCGCCGACACCGATTGTCGACGACCCTTCGCTACCGTTCGCGCGGACACCGTCGATGATGATAAGCGGGTCGTTGCTGAGGGAGACGGAATTGGATCCGCGAATGCGAATGCGCGTGCCGGAGCCGAGCGTGCCTCCATCGGAGGTTGCAACGACGCCCGGCGTGCGCGACGTGAGCAGCTCCGAGAAGCTGTTGACGGGCGCGAGGTTGACGGAATCCATGTTGATCGTGCCGACAGAGACGGCCTGTTGACGTCTCAACTCCTGCTCGCCAGTGGCGCTCACGACAATCTCGCCAAGCCTGGAGGGCGTTGCGCCGAGCGCGAAGTCGGCGGTGACGGATCCGCTGTCGGGCACAGTGACGGCTTGCGTGCTCGCGGCGTATCCGATGCGAGTTGCGCGGAGCGTGATGTTTCCTGCCGCCACGGCGCGCACGGTGAACTCGCCCTTGTCGTTAGTGAGAGCGTTGCGCGTGCTACCGACGATCGTGACCTGAGCGCTGGGAACGGGAGCTTGTGTTGCCTTGTCGATGACTCGTCCGGAAATCGTGGCCTGCTGTGCGATCACCGTGGCTGGCGCGAGCCACGCCGCGACGATGAACGCGTACCGACAAAATCGATTACGCATAAGCGGCCTCTCCATGTCCGCGCGCGATGGTGCGCGTCGCGTGCGGCATACTGGTGGATGCCGGATCGATGGGTGATCCGGCAAAAAGAAACGACGGGGCCGTGCGAGTGCCCTGGCGCGTCACCTCCTTGAGCTGCCGATCGAATGACAGCGGTGCATGCGAGAGCGGTCCGAGTGCTGTACGCGCGCGGTCAGGATCCTGCGTGAACTTTCTTCGATGCCGAATTCCGGACGGTGCGTCAAGCACAGTCCGGTGAAGGAATCATTTTGTGGGGCGAACGACCGCGGGAGCTCGGCGGATTGTTGAGGTCGGCGAGCGCCGACCTCCATAGAAAGCATTGTACCCAGCCCAGAGCGGCTGCCACTGCTCGAAGTCGGTCTGCCGAAGAGGACGTACGTTCACGATTTGCCCTTCCCATCGTACGCGCGCTGGAGGGCGGCGATGTCGAGCTTCTTCATCGTTAGCATTGCCTCCATCGCGCGCTGCGATGCAGCGGATTCCTCATCCTTGAACAGCTCGTCCATGCTGTTCGGAATCACCTGCCACGACAACCCGTAGCGATCCTTCAGCCAACCGCACATCTGCGCATCGGGATCGCCGTCGGCGGAGAGCTTGTCCCAGTAGTGATCGATCTCCTCCTGCGTCTCGCAGTTCACCTGGAACGAGATGGCTTCGGTGAATTGAAACAGCGGGCCCCCATTCAACGCGGTGAACGATTGGCCGTCGAGCTCGAAGGCGACGGTCATCACGGATCCGGGCGGACGATGGTGGGACTCGAAACCGGCGGTCCCATAGTGCGTGATCGCCGTGATTCTCGAGTTCTTGAAGATCCCCGTGTAATGCCGAGCCGCCTCCTCGGCGTTATCCGCGAACCAGAGGCAAGGGATAATTCTCTGAGTCTTGATCATGATTCTCCTGTTCGAATTGGCTCATTTCCCGGTATGAGAACGAAGCGGACCTTCTGCAAGGGCGCAGCCGTCACATCACGATGATGAGGCATCAGCCACGTCGATGTTACGGGTCATTCTCAGGAACGGCACATCGACTGCATTGTCGAGCGTCACCGTTAGGCGTTCGATAGCGGCGAAGCCGAGCGCGAGGTATAACTGCTCGCCCGGAAGTGTGGCCATCAGCTCGAAGCGGCGAAAGCCAGCTGCTCGGGCGGCGGCCGCACACTTCTCGTAGAGTAGGCGGGCGAGACCGCGTCGCGCGAAGTCGGGGTGCACGAAGAAGGCGCGGATGCGCGCGGGCTCGGTTTGGGGATCGAGCTTCGGATCTTCGGTTCCCTTCATCTGATCGCCACCGTACAGGGTGCGACGTCCGCTCCACCCCCCCGCCGCGATGATGCCGGCAGGTCCATCGATGACGTAGTATGTGCCGTCGATGATGAGCTGCGTGTCGACACCGAAGACGCCGGCAAGTGCGGCATCGATTTGTGCGGCGGTATAGTAGCCGGGGCTGAGTCCGCGAACGGACGCGGTGATGAGGGCGTCGAGTGCGGGGATGTCGGAAGTATTGGCGACGCGCAAGTCAGCGGCGAGCAAAGGGTTCTCTCGAATCGTCACGTGATCCAGGAAGTCGATGTTACGATCTTCCAACCGGCACGCGCGAGCCATCGGGTTTTCGATAATCCTGACCAACGGCCACGCAGCGCGTCGTGGATGCGTGAAGCCAGGTCTCGCGCGGGCTTTAGGAGCAAGGAAATCATATCCAGGGCCTTCGAATATGCGTTATGTCTACGACCACGAGTCGTGGCGTCGCGTTGATATCTCTGAGCGGTCCTACAGCTGAATTCCGCCAATCGCGTCCCGGCGTGGATGGTCTACAACGATCGCACGCGTGAACGCGAGCGCGCGAATCGAGTGGACCGCGCCGGGAGGAACGGCGACCGCGCATCCGGGCCCAACCAACTCCGCCACGCCCGAAACGGTGATCTCGAGCTGGCCCTCGATGACGTTCCAGACCTCGTCGTTGGGATGGTGGTGCTCGTGAATCGACGCGCCCGCCTCGACAGTGTAGTACGCGAACGTCATGCTCTGAGAGTGGAAGAATCTACCCTTCCACCCTTCGCGTACCTCCTTCACCTCGAGCCGACTGGTATCGATATGCGACACGAGTGGTTCTCCGATCGACGTGGGGGAGGGGTGGGTCAGCGAGCGATCGCATCAAAATGAGATATGGATCGAACGTAGCAACCTTGGACCGCCGTCGCATCTCTCTTTCTCGGGATTACGGGTTTCGCTCGCCGCCAGGCGATTGCGCGACTCGTATCACTCGTTGCTGTGGAATGCCATTCCCGACTCCGCCGAGAGCGTGTTCTACTCCATGTAGCGCGACATCACGGCGGCGAGGCGAGGAGCGCGAACAGCTCGTGCGCGCGCTGCAGTCGGCGCTGGCCGAGGTGAACTCACTGCGTGAGATACTGCCGATCTGTTCGTACTGCATGCCAGGATTCCGCGGGCCGTGCATATTCAACAGATGACAACCTGGATTGCCCTTCTACGCGCGGTGAACGTCGGAGGAACCGGCAAGATCGCCATGTCCGATCTCAAAGCGATTTGCGAGGCCGCAGAATTTCGCAATGTGAGAACGTACATCGCCAGCGGCAACGTGGTGTTCGAGAGCCGGCACAGCGAGAAGGCGATCCAGAAGACGCTACAGGAGCGGTTGCTCGCGCACGCGGGAAAGCCGATCGGCGTAGTCGTGCGTAGCGCAGAGGAGATGGCCGGAGTGCTCGCTCGGAATCCTTTTGCCGAGCGACCAGGCAATCACACCGTTGCGATCTTTCTGGATGCCCCGCCATCGTCGGGCGCTCTCGCGACCGTGACAGGCTGCGTCGACGAGGAAATGGAGTTGGGGCAACGAGAGATCTACGTATCCTACGGTCCGAACATGGGCCGATCGAAGCTGAAAATCCCGGCTGCGAAGAGCGGTACCGCGCGCAACATGAACACGGTAGCAAAGCTGGCCTCCATGGGCAGCGAGGCGGCGAATAAGTAGTTTCGCTCTACAGCGCCCTGTGTGCTCACCTAGTGATCGGACGAGAAGGCGAGCCTGAATCCGTCGGGATCAACAACCCGAAAGGCGCGCGCGCCCCACGGCATGTCAGCCGGCTCGGTCGCGAGTGTGCCGCCGCGTTTCCTGATCCCGTTCGCAAGCTCGTCGATGTTCTGCGTCGTCGTTATTTGCAGCGAGAAACCCTCGCCTTTCACGCGATCGAACCCCTTCGCTCCGTCATCTTGCGCGATGAGCAGCTGCACATCGCCGGCCTGAAGCGAAACGGCACGCAGCTGACCCTCGCGCACGTGCTCCTGCTTCACGGAAAAACCCACGACGTCGCGGTACCAGGCAAGACTCCTTGAAAGGTCCTTGACCGTCAGCGACGCCTGAAGCCTGTGCGCCGTAAGAGAGGACGGTGAAGCGTTTGTTCTTGTGCTCGTGCTCATGCGTATACCTCGTGCGGCGGGAGTCGGAGTAAGCTACAGATCGAGGAGGTCATGAAGGGGTCCCACGATCTGAAGGAACACGGCAAACGGAAGATTTACAAGATCGAGAGTTGACTGTGGCGTAGTGGCGCTTCTCGACATACCGGTATCATCGCCACGTCGCCCAGAGCTTTCCGACGACTACGTGGGCGTGAACTCCGGCTACGATCGCCTCGATGAATGGATCGGCGGCGTCGCGCGAGAGCAGTCTCTCGCCAACCACGAGCGTCGGAACCCCGCCGATTCGAAATCGGCCGCCGTGCCGCGCACGATTGAACGGCTGAATGAGTGTGGCGACATCCGGCATACCGATCGCCCAGAAATCGATGGCGAGCACGTCGCCGGACTTGTCGCCGTCCATCTTGCGCCACGCTCCCTCGCGAGCAAACGCCCACGCGGCCATCTCGGCGCTCGCCTCGTGCATCGCGTCCTTTCCGGCGATGATCGCCTGTTCCTGAGTGTCCGCATCGAATCTGCGGAGTCGCCGCGCGCCGTCGCGCCGCTCGACTACCGCGAGCGGACGCAGCATCTCGTCGCCTTCGGCGTCTGCGATGCTCCACGCCGCGTGCGCTAGCGCGAAGCCGGCGAGCGAGAGGGCTGGTGCTGGGAACGCTGTCATCTGCGAAACGTCAGGCCGCGATTCGGGTCGATGGATCCTGACGATACAGCGAGACGAGCTGGGCGAACAGCTCACCATCCTCGCGTCTCAGCTCCGCAGGCCGCTCAAAGAACGCCTCGGTGGCCACCGCGAAAAACTCGGCGAGGTCGGTCGTGCCGTACTTGTCGAGCACCGTCGCGGCGACTCCCTTCGCGCACAGGCGATCGTAGCTCTCTCTGAGCACGCGTCCCCACGCTTCGGCGTCGCGAACCACTGGCGACACGTCCTCGAGCACTATCGCCTGCGAGACCGGCGCCGGCACGAGATGATGGTCGTACGCGAATTGGTGCGCGAACTCGTGGAGCACCAGATTCTGTCCATCTTGCGGATCGCTGGCTCCCTCGCGCGCCGCCTCCCAGCCCAGCACGATGACGCCATTCGTCCACGCTTCGCCAAGCTCCGGTGTCGGTTGCTCGCCGGTGCTCGAGACGGTCCACTTGCGCCGGTCGCGTACGCGTCGAGCCAGGAATCCAGCCGGGTACACGAGAATCTCGCGAAGGCCCGGGAAGGGCTCTCCCGGAATCCCGAGCGTGAGCAGGCAGGCCTGCGCCGCGATCACGAGCCGCATGTCCGCGTCGAGCGTGAGTCCGCCGCACCCTTCCCAGTGCCGCGTGTTGAGCAGCTCGCGCGCCGCCTTGAGCAGGCGTGCGCGCTCCGGCGACGTGAGGCCGCTCGCCCACGGCACCGATCGATCGAGGACGGAGAACCAGTGCGGGTCGATCGCGACCGCATCCTGGCGCTCCGCTTCGCCTATCACGATGCGGCGCATCAGGGGAGCGATGACGAATACGCCGAGCGCGATCAGGATGCCGACGGACAGTACGACAGCGAGGAAGTCGAACGTAGTCTCACACCTCCGGAGGCGCGTCGAAGTTACGTCTCGAGTCCGCCGCCAGCCGTCGCCAGAATGCCGGTAGTCGGTCCACCGCCAGCAGCCGCGCAGCCTTATCGCTATCGCGCAGCGCCTGGGTCATCATGCGGAGTGTGACGCCGTGCTCCGGCCGAGTCGTGACGTGTACTTCGTCGCCCGCACCTACGTCGCCTTCCTCTATCACTCGGAAGTACGCCCCCATACGCCGCGCCTGGAGAAATCGCTTTGGGAAATACGGATCGCCCATGCGAATCCCGAGCTTGTAGCACGGAAGGCGCGGCTGCGTCACTTCGAGCAATGTCGAGCCCACGTTCCATCGCTCACCCACGAGCGCCGACGACAGATCGATTCCCTGGACGGTTAGATTCTCGCCGAACAATCCCGCCGGGGTCTCCAGTCCCTGCTGGTCGCGCCAGAAGTCGTAGTCCTCTCGCGCGTACGCGTAGACCGACTTGTCCGGACCACCGTGCACCGTGCGGTCGGCCTGGTCATCGCCGGCGAGGTTCACGCCGCGTAGCGCCACGCGTCCGGCTACAGGGTTCTTCCAGATGCCGGTGGTGACGATTTCGCCGCGCCACTCGATCTCGCGGATGCTGCCGACGTTCACAGAGAGCACACTCGGAGTTGTCATCGTGCGCGTCAGCGATCCAGAATCGTCAGATACTTTCGCCACGGGCCAACCGCCTCGCGATACTGCGTGGCCATCACGCGAGCGCTCTGCGCCACGTGTCCGAGATCGTGAACGATCCAGGCGGCCAGCAGCTGGCGCAGCGTGACTCGGCCGAGCTCAGGGTGTTCTCCCTCGAGCGCGAGCTGGGCATCGGTCAGTCGCCACGAGGCGAGCGTCGCCAGATTCTGCGTGCGAAGTCGGGCGAACTCATCGAGCAGGTCGGCGAGCGAATTGTCGCGGTTCTCGCGGAGCTGCGCAAATCGATCGAAGGGGACGAAGCGACGATTCGCGCCCTGCGCGAGGATGATCTTCGCCCGCGGAATCCAGTCCGTGCGCTCGCCGTGAATGAGATGGCCCACGATGACGTATGGACTCCACGTCTTCGGGCCCTCAGTTGCATCTACCCACGAAGCGGGAAGCTCAAGTAGCAATGCGCGCATTGTTTGCGGCGTGCGCTCGAGAACCGCTGTGCCGTGCGCGAGATCGAACTCCATTGCCGTGTCCGAGTATCGAGTGATGAAGAAGGTCGTGAGCTGCATCGAACGATAGTCGGCGCCGGACGCGAACGCGACGGCGTCACGGGTCGACAGCCGGACAGACGTTCGTCGCCTTGCGGGTTGCCGCCGCAGTCGTAACGAAGGCACCCGTTCCGTCCGGGCATCGGCCGAACGAGGTCAACGGGTTCGCCGTCCACGAGTACGAATCCGCCTGCACGCCGAATCGACTGAATAGGTGGACCGCGTCCACCGCTTTGAGCCCGAGCGGAAGAATCTGTTCGGCGATCACCAGGTAACCGCTAGCGGGAATCGAGGCTCCGCTGGGGAACTCGAAGCCGTGCGACACGTCACCCGAAGTGATCGTCCATCCCGACATGTCTACGGCCGTCGCCGTTGGGTTGAAGAGCTCGACCCAGCCACCGGGGATGTCGCCATTCGGCCTGATCTCGTTGATCCGAATCGCGGCCTGGACGACGGTCAGAGTTAGATGGGCGCTTTTCGACTCTATCGTCGCGTCGATGCGAGCCGTGCCGGCGGAGATGGCGAGGATCGTTCCGAGCGTGGGGCTGACGGCGGCGATTTCGGGAGCCGAGGAGGCGTACGATGCCGGCGAGCTCGCGATCGAATCGCCGTATTGGTCGAGCGCGATCGCCGTGACTTCGGTGGCTTGCCCTACTTCGATCGTGGTGTCGGCGACATCGAGGCTAACGGTAGTGACCAGGCGTGGCGTTTCGGACGCGTTGTAATCGCACGCCGTGGCGAGGACAGCGGCGCCGAACAGCACGAGTGTCGATGCGACTTGGGTCGCGCGCGCGCGAGCTCGTCGCGCTTCCGGCAGGGTAGTCATGGGTGGTCTCCGTACGGTGGTCGTCGAGGGTTCACTATCAAATACGCTACGTAGCGTAGCGTATAAAGGTTCAATTGTCAATGAGCGCCCATTGGGATGCCAGTCTTGATACGCTACGCGCTGGAGCGTATCGTCCTATCATGCCCTCACACTCCGGACCTACCGCCGCGCCCCCCGGTCGCCCGCGCAGCCAGCGCGCTCATCGCGCCGTGCTCGACGCCGCGCGCTCGCTCGTCGAAGAAGGCGGCTACGCATCCGCTACCATCGAGGCCGTTTCCGCACGCTCCGGCGTCGCCAAGACCACAGTGTATCGCTCGTGGCCCAATCGAGCATCGCTGCTCGTCGACCTGCTCGTGGAAGTCGCCGCCGAGGCCGCGCCGCCTCCGAAAAAGAGCGGCGACCCGCTGCGAGAGATCCTCACCGAGCTCCGTCGCGGTGCCATCGCCGCCAACGGCCTCACTGGCCAGCTGCTCACCTCTCTACTCGGCGAAGCGCAGCAGGACCCCGAGGTCCGCACCGCCCTGCTCGACCGACTCTTCTATCCGCGCCGCGAGGGATCCATGGGCGCGCTCATTCGCGCGCAGGAAGCTGGCACGCTCCGCGCCGATGTTTCGCCTCAGGTGGCAGTCGACCTTCTCTTCGGGCCGTTGTTCTACCGCATGTTCGTCCGCCACGAGCCCGTCACCGAACGATTCGTGAAGCAGGTGGTCCAGTATTTCCTGGAGGGGCTCTCCGCGCGCCCGACGTCAGGAGCGGTCGCCCGCCGGCATCCGGCGCGCGAGCGCCCGCATCGCTGACTCCGACAGTGCGTACTCCACCCACTCTCGCGCCGGCATCGCTCCGAGGCGTTCGTAGAATCGCTGTGCATCCGCATTCCACTCCGCAACCTGCCATTTGATCGTCGCGCAGTCGTGCTCGATCGCAGCGCCGGCCGCCGCGCGCATGAGCGCCTCGCCGACGCCAAGCCCGCGTCCGGATTCCGCGACGAATAGCTCCTTGATGTAGAGCGTGGGACGCGCGCGGAAGGTGAAAGGGATGAGATAGTACACGAGCATGCCAACCAGCTCACGCGTCTCGCGCGGCGACTCGGCGACCAGTGCGTAGAAGTCGGGAGGCACGCGCGCGAATCCCTGCCGTTGTAGCGTCGCCTCATCCACCGCAAAGTTGGCAGCATAACCCTCGAACTTCGCCAGTCCGCGCATCAGCGTGAGCAGCGCAGGCGCATCGCCCGGAACCGCGCGCCGGATGCGCGCGGAGGGATTGTCCGTGGGACTCATGGGCTCAACCTACCGACGAGAGCGCGCCGGCGCCGCGACATAACTGCGCACCTCCACGAGAGCCGCCCGTCGCGAACTGGCACTGGCGACTTCGAGAAGCTCCTTATAGTAGCCGCGCGCCAGAGATGAATCACCGGTCGCGTGTGCCGCTCGAGCTGCGCCAAGAAGTCCGTTGAACCGTCGCGGATATAGCTTCATCGATCGCTGGTAGGATGCGAGCGCCTCCGCCGGCCGATGTTGCTCCATGAACAGGTCGCCCATCAATTCGTGCGCTGGAAGCGTGGGTGCAGGCGTCACGGCGGGCTTCGGCGTCGATTCCTCGAGCTCCGCCGCTTCGAGCATGAGCGCGACAGCGGAATCATCGAGACCAGCCACGTGAGCCCGCCAGGCGTTCAACTCGAGGCGGAGCATGCGGATGTTCCGCGCGAACTGCACCTCCCCTCCCTTGGCTGTTGCGGCTTCGAGAACGCCGATTCGCTCGCTGGCGGCTTTCGCCGCAGTGATGTCACCCTGATGCGCCGCCCCCAATCCACGCGCAAACTGCGAGACCGCCTCCGGCCACGCGAATCGATCCCAGTCAATCGATGCAGGCTCGCGAGGAACTATCATCGCAGCCTCGCTCCAATCGTGCCGCTCGAGTGCAAATCGAGCCTGCGTTGACGCCAGGTGAAAGGCCAGCTTGAACGTGGGCTCTATGTTGGCCGTCGAGCGCAGTCGCCGTATCTGTATTGCGGCGTCATCGTCCGCGCCCTCCTGCAGATACGCATACACCAGATACTCGATCGCATGAGGGAACTCATCGGAGATGAGCTCATCGTGCTCCCCCGCGGGAGTCGCCAGCGCCGCATCGGCTGCGCGCAGATTCCCGCGGATCACGCCATACCAATCCCCGAGTCGGGTGTAGATGTGAGTCGGCATGTGGAGCGCGTGCGCATTGCTCGGAGCGGCCCCTTCGTATTTGCGCGTGATGTCGAGCGTTTCCCGCTCTCGGCCCGGCACGTCGCCCGCGTGTACGAGATAGTGCATGGCGCCGGGGTGGTCCGGATTTCGATGATACAGCTGCAGCAGAATCTCCGCCGCGCGATCCGCGTGCGCTCGGGAGTTTGTATCGGAGGGCGCCGTAGAGAGCAACGCGAGAGCATAGAAGGCAGCGGCCTCGTCGTCGCCCGGCAGCGAGTCGTACACCGCTTCCGCAGCATGCTCCCACCTCCGGATGCGCAGCCAATAGTCGGTCGACGCCGGATCGAGATAAAACGCCTCGGCCGCAGCCACGAAAAGGCGCTCACGTTTCGTGGGCGGATGAAGTGCCTCGGCCGCCTGCACGGCACCCCATCCGCGCTGCAGCTCTTCGAGGCTGGGTCGCGTGGGCCACAGTGGTTGGAACAGCGTCATCGCGATTCCCCACTGTGCCATTGCGCACGTGGGGTCCGTCGTCGCAACACGCAGGAATCCGTCGCGCGCTGGCGCGTACGTCATGTGATGCAGTAGCGCGAGCGCGTGATTGAATTCCGCTTGCGCCGGTTTTGAGCACGAGATTGGAAAGTTGACCGTGCCCAGAGTGTGCGCGTCGTGTTGGGGGATTGAACTTCGTGACTGGTGCGAGCAGGCGCCCATCGAAGCGACCAAGACGCCTGCGACCGGTAGCCAGAAAGGAGAGCGAAGCGCGCGGAAGACGGCCCGACAAGACTCCCCTGACCGCGATATGCCGGCGGTGGGAATCTCGAGGCAACGGATATCCCCGTTCGAGAGCGTGGGAGCCATGGCGTCCTCCCGAACTGTTTCCCAGCGACGCGCGATACTAGCCGAGCATCTTCGCCCGCCGGTTCGGCGGCGAATCGTTCTGCGGCGACGACAAGGATCGCCCCGCGCTCGAGTTGATGATGGCATCCAAATGCTCGCCCAAGAAGGGGCCCGCCAAACTCCACGAGCCCCTCCCCGCCCCACCCCTCTACCGATCGCCGAACTGGCATGACACGTCGGGATTCCACATCGCGAACATTCCGCTCGGATTACTGCGACCAATCCAGACGTGCAATCCCCACAGCTGAAAGGTCGCGTTCTTCATGAATTGCTGGCCGAACAGCTCCGGGGGCGCCTGATCTTCGCCAACAACACTATACGGAATGATGAACTCGACACCCACGAACTTCGACGTCCCATCCTGCTGCGGCTCGTAGATCATGATTTGCGGCTGCGTGACCGAGGGAGTGGCGCTCACGAGCGAGGTGTTCAGGTAGTGCACTCCCATAGCACCAAGCGTCGGGTCCGACAAACACGTGTGGCCATCGCCGGGATCACCTACCGCTACGGTGTATCCCGCCGTTTGCGCCGCGCTCAACGCTTGAATCGACGACACCGACTGCCGCAGCGACGAGACGTCCCTGTCCTGCTGCGTCGGCGCACTGGAGTCGCTACATCCCGCGAAGACGATGCATAGCGCCGCGCTCGTGGCGAGCGCAGCGCGAGACAGAAAGAGGTGATTCGGCATGAGGCCTCCTGGACCGTCGGTCCGGGCTGGATTGTGATCCGCATAACGTGAAGGTGAATGTCCGCTGCACGCGTCTTTCTACGATTGACTGGTATGGCGCTGCGCGAGTGGCATAACCCTGAAGCGGAAAAGCCGGGTCGATCAGCTCATCGCCTTTTCGGCCCAATTCCACACAATCCCGGAGCGCGACACGCCCTTGTTGCGCGAATCGCCAGACGTCGCGACGTTTGTGAGCCAGCGAATGAGTCTCAATTCGCCAAGTGCTACGAAGTCGCTTGCGCAGCGCACCCCAGAGCTCCGAGCCGAGCGCACGGCTAAAAGCAGGGAGTCCACGGAATCGTGCGAGACGTGAGAGCAACGGTCCGAGCCATCGAAAGACGGTTGCGCGACCTTCTGCCAGGAAATCGGGCATCGCGCACCGCGCACGACTGGCGGCGCACGAGCGATGCGCTCGCGTCGCTGCTCGATCTTTCTCCGGTCGAACAAGCAGCGATGCTCGACTCGCTCGGCGCATCGGATGCGCAGCTGCGTCGCGACCTGGAGTCGCTGCTCCGTGCACACGAGCGCACCAGCCCGTTGGATCATCCAGTGATCGATACGGTCTCGGTCTCGCTCGAGGACGCGACGAAGGACGCTGCGTGGGGACCCGACACCGTGGGCTCGCACTACCGCCTCATGGGCCCACTCGGCGACGGCGGCATGGGTATCGTGGTCAAGGCGTGGGACCAGCGCCTCGAGCGCACGGTCGCGCTCAAGTTTCTTCCCTCGTATCTCCTTGGCGATGCGGTCGCGCGCGAACGTATGCGAGTCGAGGCGCAGGCTGCCGCGAGCCTCGATCATCCGAACGTGTGCACCATCTACGAAGTGGGCGAGACGTCCGACGATCGCTTCTTCATCGCCATGCCCTATTACGGTGGCGAGACGATCGCCTCCCGGCTCACGCGCGGACCGTTTTCCATCGAAGACGCTGTGTCGTTCGCATTGCAGGCGGCGCGCGGGCTCGCGGCGGCCCACGAGCGCGGCATCGTTCACCGCGACATCAAGCCGGCGAATCTCATCGTCACCCCTGAAGGAGTTCTCAAAATCCTGGACTTCGGCATCGCCAAGCTCGGCGATCTGGCGATCACGGCGCCCGGCTACACTCCCGGCACCGCCGCCTACATGAGTCCCGAGCAAACGTGCGCCGATCCGGTGGACGCACGCACCGACATCTGGTCGCTCGGCGTGGTGATGTACGAGATGCTCACGGGAGCGCGGCCGTTCCGCGGCACCGACCCCCGCACGGTCGCCGCCGCCATCTGTATCTCGGAGCCGGAATCGATCATCGCCCGGCGCGGTGACGTTCCGCCGTCGCTCAACCATCTCGTGTGCGCGGCACTCGCCAAGAATCCGGCGGACCGGCCCGCCTCCGTCGCGCGATTCGCGGCGGAGCTCGAGACGATCGGCTCGCTGCTCGGACTCGACATGGCGAGCACGCATAAGCGCCGTGGCGAACGCGATCGCGCGGATTCGCCGCAGTTCAACGTCGATGGCGAGGGGCGAGAAGCCGCTGTACTCACCATTCGCGTGTCCGGGCACGCGTCACTCCTGGAGACGCGCGGTCCGGAGCATGCTTCGCGAGAGATGCAGCGCGTCCGCGCACGCGTGACTGACATCGCCGCGCAATTCGACGGCGTCGTGAATCGACTCGATGGCGATGGCGCCGTCGTGTTGTTCGGCGTGTCGCATGCACGCGAAGACGACTGCCTTCGCGCCGCGCGCGCCGCCATTGCGCTTGCCCAGTGCGCGACCGATGAGAATCATCAGAAGGATGGAGATTCCGCAACCGCAGCGTCGCACCTGCGCATTCACGTCGGAATGGATGCGGGCCGCCTGATCGTTCGCCCGTCTGCCGACGCCGCAGCTCCGTTTCACGCCGCTGGCCCCGCGCTCGACCTCGCGTCTCGCCTGGCCGGAATGGCACCGCCGGGCGGCGTCCTCGTGGGGCCGCGTTGCCGCCGGCTCATCGAGCCGCCCATTCGTCTCTCGTCGCGCGACGGCGTCACTGTGCTCGACGACGACCGGCAAGTAACACCGTACGAGATCTCCGGCGAGTCGGAGGTGCGAACCCGCATTGAGGCCGCGCTGCAGCACGGCGAGATCACGCCCTACACCGGCCGTGATCGCGAGCTCGCACTCATGCGCGACTGCCTCGCTCAGGCGCGCGCGGGCGACGGCCAATTCGTGACGATCATCGGAGAAGCCGGGATGGGCAAGAGCCGCCTTCTCCAGGAATTGCTCACCTCAGCCAGCGATGACGACCTCACGGTGCTGCGTGGACGCTGCCTGTCGCACGGCGCATCCACCGCTTACTTGCCTTTCATCGATGTATTGAGAGATGCACTAGGAGTTGCTCCCGCCGCCGACGCATCGCAAACGATCGTGGATGATCTGGCGCGCATGCACTCGAGTGCGCCGGAGCTCGAAGAGTTCCTCCCACTCTATTTGCGTCTGCTCTCGGTTCCCGCAACCGACCTCCGCATCTCACCGCACCTGCAGGGCGAGGAATTTCGTCTCATGGCGCGCGAGGCCATCGCCGCATTCATCACCGCCGCGAGCCGTACTCGCCCCACTGCGCTGCTGCTGGAGGATTGGCACTGGGTGGACGACGCTTCGCACGCCGTTCTCGCTCAGATCGCGGAGCTCGTCTCGCACTATTCGCTGCTGGTCGTCGTCACGTGCCGCCCGGGCTACGTGAACGACTGGGGTACCGTCGCGCCACACGCAACGGTTACGCTCGCGCCGCTGGCCGAGCGCTCCACGCACGATCTGCTGCGCGCCGCTCTGCGGGCGGATGACGTTCCGGCACCTCTCGCCGCGCTGTTGCGCGAGCGCACCGGCGGCAATCCGTTCTTTCTCGAGGAGATGTGTCACGCACTCCAGGAAGACGGCACGCTGCGCGTGGCAGATGGCGCCATCGAGATTGCCGGCTCCATCGAGACCCTTCGCTTGCCCGGCACCGTGCAGGCGGTGATTCGCGCGCGACTCGATCGCCTCGACTCTCAGTCCCGCGACGCCCTCCTCGTGGCATCGGTGGTGGGGCGCGAGTTCGGACGCGACGTGCTGGAGCTAACGCTCGACGACGCGAGCTCGCTAAACGCGGCGATCAGGTCGCTGAAGATGGCCGGTCTCATCGAGCAGATCCGCGTTGCTCCCATGGCCACCTACCGCTTCAAGCACGTCCTCATGCAGGAAGTGGCATACGCGACGCTGCTCGAGCACCGCCGGCGAACGCTGCACGGCCGCGTCGGCCACGCCATCGAATCTCTCGGCAACGCGCTTCCGGACGACCAGTTGGAGCGCCTCGCGCATCACTTCTCGCGTGCCGAGCTGTGGGAGAAGGCGGTGCAATATGCGATACTCGCTGCGGACCGCGCGACCATCCTCGCTGAGTTCACCGAAGGAATGCAGCTGCTCGAGCGGGCGCAGGGTTGGCTCGCCAGGGTCCCCGCCAACGCCTCGTCCCGCTCGCGCGCGGTCGAGCTGCTTCTCCGCCAGGAGCGACTGGGAGAAACTCTCGGGCTGCGCGAACGACAGCAGAATCTCATCGACGAGATGGTGGCGCTGCTTCAGGCCGATGACGATCCGGCGCAGCTCGCCGAGGTCTATATGCGCCAAGGCGATCTGCACACCCTGCTGCGCCGGTTCGAGGCAGCGGATGCAGCCCTTCAACACTCGCTGCGTCTGCGCCGCGAGATCCACGATCCGGTTGGCGTGCGGCACGCGCTGCGCAGCCTGGGATTGCTGCGCTGGCACCAGGGGCGCGACGCCGAGGCACTGCTCAACATCGAGGAAGCGCTCAATATCGATCGCGATCGCGCCGACGAGATGGCCGTGCTCGGCGACCTCTCGAACCTCGGCGACGTGCTCAAGGGACTCGGACGCTACGAGGAGGCCAAGTCGCGTCTCGCGGAGGGTATCGATCTCTCGGAGCGCATCCTGTCGCAAACGACCGACGCTGCCGTCAGGAACGACGCGGCAGTGAAGCAGTTTTACCTCATTCACATCCTGGCCAACGTTCATCGTCAGATGGGCGAGGTCGAGCGCGCCCTCGAGCTCATGAAGCGTGCAACCGAGAGCACGATCGGTGAGCGGCTGCCGATCCAGCTCTCGTATCACTACACGGCGATCGCGCACCTCTCCCTGCAGGCGGGGCGCATCGACGAGAGTCTCGACCACTATCGAACGGCAATCGACCTCACGCGCCGCGCGAACTTCGTTCCAGGACTCTCGCACTCGCTGCGCGTGCTGGGCGAGGTGCTACTCGCACTCGGTCGAGGCGCGGACGCGATGCCGCTTCTCCAGGAGGCGGCACGCCTGTTCGCGCAGCTTGAGAACCGCCCGAGTGAAGCGGATCTGTGGGAAGACATCGCGCGTGTGCACGAGCAGGAGCACCGCGACGCCGAGGCGCTCGGCGCATGGACCCAGGCGCGTGTGCTTCGGCGCGAGCTCCGCGACGGAGCCGGCGAGCTCACTGCGGTGGAGGGCCTCGGACGCGTGACGCGACTGATCTCGACCGAGCCTTCTCTTGCGCTGCCGCACTTTCACGATGCGGCGGGGCTTGCGGCATCGCTCGCCGATAGTCGTACTGAAGGCCGTTTGCGCAACGTCATCGGCATTCTAGAGTTTGGACGGGCAAACTACGAGGCGGCGCTCGATCAGTACGAGATGGCGCTCCACGCGTTCTCGTCATGCGAGGACACGGAAGGAGTCGGCTTGGCACTCAACAGCCTCGGCCTCACGTTGCGAACGCTGGGACGCCTCGACGACGCGCGCGAAACTCTTCAGCGTGCACTGGCGTACAACGAGCTCTGTCCGCGCGCCGACTTGCTCGGTCACACGCTCGGCATGCTCGGGAACGTGGAGATGGATGCGGGTGCGCCCGATCGCGCGCTGCCGCATTTCGAGCGCTCGCGGGCGATACGCATTCAGAGTGGCGATGCACGCGGTGAAGGATGGATGTGCTACGAGCTATCGCGCGCCGCGGCGGCCGCGTCGATGCCGGACCGGGCGCGCGCGATGCTGGATGTTGGAGCACGAGCAGCGCAGGAGTGCGGCGACTCGGAGCTCGGCCACGCATGTGAACGATTGCGCCACACGGCTGGACTGTAACAACAACGAACAACGAACAACGAACCGAAACAGGGAGCGCAGAATGCCAAGATATCTGATCGAACGAACTGTTGGTACGATCACTCGCGACGAGCTGAACGCTGCATCGCGCAAGTCCATTGCAGCGATGACCGGCATGACCGGGATCGTATGGATCCGGAGCTACGTGTCCGACACCGACGGCAAGATCTACTGCGAATACGATGCGCCGAGTCCCGAGGCGGTGCGCGAGCATGCGCGGCGCGCCGGGCTGCCGGTGGATCGCATTACGGAGGTCGCGCTGGAGATCAGTCCGGCGATGTTCAGGTAGACGCGCGGGCGGGGATCTCGGCGCGCATCACGTCGCCCGCGACCCGCGGCGACAGATGTAGCGGCAGCGCCACCGAGAACGTCGAGCCTTCGCCGTACACGCTCTCGACGCGTACCGTTCCGCCCAGCGCCCTGATCAGCTTGCGCGTGATGCTCAAGCCGAGTCCGGTACCGCCGAATTCCCTCGTGCGCGACTGATCCACCTGGCGAAAATCTTCCCAGATCTCCTCGAGATCCTCCGGCAGGATGCCGATGCCGCTGTCCTGCACGTCCACGCGCACCATGTCTTCTTCCGGGCGCACACGCACGACGACGGCGCCATGATGTGTGAATTTCACTGCATTACTCAACAGGTTGAGCAGGATCTGCTTGATCTTCGTCTCGTCGCTCACCATGGCCGGCAGATCGTTTGGCACATCCGCGACGAAGGACAGCGCCTTGCGTCGAACGATCGGCTCCATCTGTTGCGAGATTTCCGCTACGATTGACGCGAGCGATACCGGCGCCAAATGAAGCGGCATCTTTCCCGCCTCGATCTTGGCCAGGTCGAGGATGTCGTTGATTAGCGCCAGCAGATGCTGCGCGGACACGCTGATGCGCCGCAGCCCCTCACCTTGTCGGTCGTTAACGTCGCCATAGATACGATCCGCGAGCAGCGAAGTGTATCCCATGATTGCGTTGATCGGCGTGCGCAACTCGTGTGACATGCTCGCGAGGAACTCGCTCTTGAGCCGGTTGGCCTTCTCCAGCTCCTGCGACGACCATTGCAGTCGCGCATTCTGATCGGCCAGATCCGCCGTCGCCGCAAGAATACGGGCCTCGAGCTGGGAGCTGAAGTGCTTGAGCTCCTCGTACAGGCGCTCGTTCTCCACCTGCTTCGTGAGATCGTGCAACACGGAGACGATCGCCAGCGGCTCGCCACGTGCATTCATGATCTTTCCAGAGGCGACTTCCACTGGCAGCGTCGCGCCGGTGGCTGGCTGCGTCAGCCTCATCTGCTCGCGTCGCGCGTCTGCCCGTCCAATCGTGAAATCGGAGATGAACGTCGTGAACTTCGTGTCGTTGCCGCGTACCGCGGTCGCGCGCGCGGTGCCACCGGCGGCGGCATCGTTCTGAAAGAGCAGCTCCGCCTGCCGGTTCATGAGGATGATGTTCGACTGCTCGTCGGTCACCAGAATTGGATCGGCAACGTTCTCGAGGATGAGGTTGAGCCGGTCGCGCTCGCGCGTGGCATCGATCTCGGCCAAGCGGCCGCGCTGCACCTGCCGCTCCAGCTCCGCTACCGCGCGCCGCAAATCAGTGACGTCTCGAAGCACGGACACGAATGCGCCCTGCTGAGTCGACTCGTGCAGCGGATGCGCGAGCACTTCGTATAGCAGATCGTTCCCTTCGTCCGGATCCACGAGGTTGAGCTCGCGCGCACCCCCCTGCGCCTGAGGGCCGCCGATCACCGAGCGTGAGAGATACGACGTGAATAGAAGATTGTTGATCTCGACCGCACGGCGCCGTCCCTCCGAATCGCGCTCCCCAGTCGAGAGAAGGTGCTCGGCGCGCCGGTTCTGCACCACGATGTCGCTCGCCGCGTCGGTGATGACGATCGGGTCGGGGAGCGAATTGATGATCGTCGTCAGCAGATCCCGCTGCTGGTCGAGCGTTTCTGCCGCCTCGCGGTAGCGTTCGAGGTGCCGCATGCGCGCCAACACCGGGCCGGCGAGCAGCGCCGTTGCCGCCAGAGAGTCCGCGCTGACGCGCGGGGTCGCGCCTTCGAGGAGGATCGCGGCGAAGGGCGAGTATCCGATGCGCCGTCGTCCCGCCATGGATGCGGGATGCGGCACTGGCCGACAGGGCGTCGGCGCGGAGTCGCGCACGCGCTGCTCCGTCATGACCGCCGGTGAGCCTCGCTGCTGCGCCTGTGGAAACGGAAGAATCAGACATTCATCGAACGGAAGCGCAACGCCCAAGCCGCCATGCTCGCATGTCAGCGGCGTGATCGACAGCGTCGCGTACGCCAGGGGATGCGATTCGCAATCGAGCGTCAGCCGCAGTAGCGGTAGATCCGCGTCGTCGAAGCCAACGGCACCGGCGAGCGTCAACGCCGCATTGTCGTCGTCAAGTGCAAAGAGCAAAGCGCGCGAGCTACCCGTGAGTTTCGCGAGCTGTTCGCACACGAAATGCGTCGCGGTCGCGAAGTCCGGCGCCTCCGCGATAACGGATAACATTTCGGCAACGCGATCTCCATCCACGAGCGAGGGCGCTGCCGACGTCAGGTCACGCGCTGAGCTCACCGATCATACGCTTGAGCTCCGCATTCTCAGCCCGCATTTGCAGAAGCTCCAGCTCCATGCCGCTGGTGACCTCGCGCGGCCGCGACACCGGGCCCGTGATGCCGACTGCTTCGGAATACTTGAGATATGTATCGATCGATGCGACCACGATGCGCGCCTC
>JANWLO010000052.1 GCA_025450815.1 Gemmatimonadaceae bacterium | reverse complement strand
GTGGCGGAGGAGACGACGGGATGGATCACGTATCGTGAGGATGCGTTGACGGGCGGCGAAGCGGCGCCGGCGAGCGTGTGACGCGATGATCGAGGTGCTGCACGCGGACATCACTACGCTGGACGTTGACGCCATCGTGAATGCGGCGTCGCGCAGCCTGCTTGGCGGAGACGGTGTGGACGGCGCGATTCACGAGTCGGCAGGGCCGGAGTTGGTAAAGGCGAGTGGCGCGCTGGGACCGGTCGAGACGGGCGGCGCCGTTATCACGCCCGGGTTCAAGCTGCGCGCGAAGTACGTGATCCACGCGGTGGGGCCGATCTGGCGCGGTGGCGAGGAGCGGGAGCCGGAGCTGCTCGATCGCGCGTACGAAGAGAGTTTTGCGCGCGCGCGAGAGGCCGGCGATGTGCGGACGATCGCGTTTCCCGCGATCTCCGCGGGCGTGTACGGCTATCCGAAGGAGCGCGCCACGGAGATTGCGGTGCGCGCGATGCGGCGGCACGAAGCGCGGTTCGAGAGGATCATCGCGTGCGCGTTCAGCGAGGGGATGGCGGAGTTGTACAGGCGGGAAATGCGGCGAGAGGCCTCGGCTAGTCCGACCTGAGATCAGGCGTCGGCGCGCAACGCGATCATCGGATCAATCTTTCCGGCATAGAACGCGGGGATCAGGGTAGCCATGAGTGCTGCAACGAGAATGATCGACGCGACAGCCAGAAAAACGATCGGATCGGTCGGACTCACGCCCGCGATCAATCCGACTAGAAGTTTTGTGCTGCTTGCCGCCGCGAGGAGTCCGGCGGCAGTACCTATAGCAATTGAGCGGAAATTTCCACGCAGCACCAGCATGAGTATATCGCGCCTGGACGCTCCGAGAGCGATTCGAATTCCAAGTTCTCTGTTTCTTTGGCGCAGGCCGAAGCTGGTCACACCATATACTCCTAAGACAGTTACCAGCAGAGACACGATCGAAAACGCACTTAGCAGCAGCAAATAAAACTTGGGTCTCGCCGCGGATTGTGCGAGCACGTCGTCAAGTGACCTGACGTCCGGTGGTACATGTCCCTCGTCAAGCAGCCTTATGGCATGGCGGACAGAGGTATTTGCGATTCTTGGAGGAAGCGTCGAGCGCACAAATACCGTCATGTGCGGTACAGGAAGGCGCTCGAACGGGATGTAGACGTGGGGAATCGTGATCCGTGATGGTCCTGGTGGACGAATATCACCTACCACTCCGACAATCTGATAGACGGAATCTACGTTGCCCGCATCCTCATCATTGCTGCGCGCGAATACTTGCTTTCCTACAGCACTCTCGGAACCGAAAAGGCTGCGCGCAACCGTTTGGCTCAGGGCGAGCGTTGGAGGGCGCGCGTTCTCATCTCGAGCGTCGAATGCGCGCCCTTGAAGTACTGGAATGCCAAAGGTCGCGAAGTAGGAGCCGGTAGCTACTTGAAAGACTACGTTTGTCGTATCCGCTTCCGTCTCCGAGCCATCCGCTCGCCGCATCCAGCCACGGACGTAGTCGGCTGTCGGAAGGTCGAGACCAATAGCCGCAATTCGTACACCTGGTACTGCGTCTAGCCGACGAACCATTTCCTGACCAAACTGTCGCATCGGCTGCTTGTTTTCTAACCAGTCGTCGAGAGGACGTTGCACGAGTGTCGTAAGAACGTGATCGGTCGACAAGCCCGGGGCGCCACCGAGCAGCAATGCCACGCTCTTGCCGAGCACGCCTGCGGCTGCGAGAATAACGAGGCTAATCGCCAACTGGCTTGCTACAACCACTTCTCGTGCGCGCCGCAACCCTCTCGATGGAGAAAGTCCAGCCGCTTGCAATTTGAGAGCGGCCGCAGGATCCACCCCGCTAGTAGCCGATGCCGCAACGGCGACAACGCAGATCGTTGTAAGAAATACGATCGCGACTGCGAACACGAGTACGTCGACGTGAATCCCAATATCCGTCGCCCGAGGAATCAACTCGGATCCCAAACGTCGTATCAGCGGAAGGCCTTCGAAAGCGACGGCCATGCCGAGAACTGCGCCCATTGTTGAAAGCAAGAAACTCTCAATCGTGAGCTGTCGTATGATTCGCGCTAGGCTTGCGCCAAGCGCACGAGCGAGCACAATCTCGTTCCGTCGTCCAAGTTCACGCGCGATGAGGAGGCTTGCTGCGTTAACACAAGTTACAACGAGCACGAGCATACTGGCGCCGAAAAGCAGGGCAAGCGTAGCAGTGACGTCGCCGATGACGACGCGACGAAGACCGATCACGCGAACCGCTGGTACAGTTCCGCTAAATGAAGTTGCACCGCGCGTGCGTTCACTGACTCGGGAAAGTTCCTCCGCGATGCTGGAATAGTCTTCCTTGTGCACGACGCGCGCGATCCCGCCTTCCATGTGTCGCGTCAACGCTCCCTGACGATTTTCGACCTTGGCACTAATGGGTAGCCAAAGCGCGACCCGGTTCGACGGAAAGGCGAAATTCTGTGGCATGACGCCTATTACGATCGATTCAACACCGTCTATGCGCAACGAGCGACCGACTACGTGTGGATCTCTCTCAAACAGTTCAGACCAGGCACCGTCACTAATGACGACCGACAGGCTTGCACCCGGAAGATCATCGTCGGGAAGAATCCAACGACCCTGTTGAGGTGCACACCTAAGTATCTGGAAAAACGTCCCAGAAACCAGAGCGGCAGGGAGTTGTCGGAGGTCCGCGCTGGTGCTTACGTCAACGGTTTGTTCCGCATAGCCAGCGATGGATCTGACGGCGCCAACACCTAGACTCCATGCCGAGAGATCGCGCAGCGAGGGGCCAGTGGGCGCCTCGGCATTTGCGCTCTGCCAACCGATCCAAATGAGCTGGTTCGCACTTGGCATGTCTAATGGCTGCAGGAGCACCGAGTCGACAACGCTGAATGTGAGGCAAACAGCGCCGATGCCCAATCCGAGTGTGAGCACGATGGCGCCCGAAAAAGACTTTCTCAGACGGAGTCCGCGCAGGGCGCGGCGTGCATCGTCGACCATCGACTCCAATACAACTACTGCTCGCGACGTCAGTCGCTGAAAGGTCATAGTGCCCATCGGGGGCAAACTATCGCGTCAGTTTGGCGGAGCCTTTCGACCTTCCCTCCACCTCCAGATGCATAGACTCGGGGTCGGGTCGTTGACTATTGCCGTGAACTCGTCGCTTTTCACCGAAATCGCGAGCGCGCGACTTGGCAACGCGAGAGAAGCTACGTAGGAACCAGTACCGCTTCGGTAAATATCCACGGTGCTGCTCGTATCGATGTCACGTGGCTTCGGGTATTGCAGAATATAAATGTACGCTCCATCCCAGGAGGCCGATCTAGTCACGCGATGTGACGAGGAGTCTACTTGCAGCGTGGTCACGGACTGCCCGGCAATCATGCGCGGCGTCCGAACGACAGTCGGAAACTCCTGCTCAGCGATACCGCGATACTCGTGTGGATTCTTGCCGTCTCCGCCTATCAAGACGAATCGATCAGACCAGAGATAAGTAACTAGAATGCTGTCTCGAGGGCCCGGCGTAAGCGTAAGATTGTTTGAGGGAAGCTCGAGACCAGATAAGCGCGATGAAAATGAAGGCCGCGAACTAACTCGTCCGGAGGTATCGTATATGGCTGGGGTAACCTTATTCGGATCAAGACCCCACACTCGCGAATCGGCCCGAGGTACGACTCTCCACCAATTCGGGGCATTATCGTAGGAACGCAGGATGGTGCCTGCGGGAGATATTATCGTAACTCGACGCGGGATCGGATCAGCGATCCAAATATTACTGCTGGCATCATGTCGAATGTCGGAGACGTTATAGAATTGTCCTCGTTGAAGACCGGCGCTACCTGTCTCCCAGACCAGCGATCCGCTCCTATTGATTGCTTTGACCTTGTGATCGTCGTAGTCGTAGGTGACAATGAGACCGTTCACCACGTCGAGAATCTGCGCACTGCCTATGCGGACACGCGTGGGATCAGTTCGCATGATGACGCTCCAAGTTCCTTGCATCCAATTGCGAGGCTTCGAGGGCGCTGCCGAATGACTGACTCCCGATAGAACCAAGCCAATCGCTAGCGCAGCAGAACTCTGCAATGAACCCAAACGAGACGCGATCATGCATCCTCCAGGGTATCTTTACAGTCACGTTGCGAACGAGGAGTGAGTTTGGCATCGAAACAGTGCGCGTGAGTGAGCGCTGTTAGCCACGACCAACCCTCAAGCGGACGATCTCCTACTTAGCCCTCTGCGGCCCTCCTGCACAATCGCGTATCGTTCCATCGACCATGTACGCGCACCATTCCGGTCCCGCCGTACAACCGATACCCGCACATGTGCTGATCTGAGTCTCGATTGATAGGGTGCGATCAGCTTCTGGACTCGCCGCGCCCGTTCTCGCAGATGTGAGAAGAATGATTGAAAAAGCTGCTATTGCTATTTTCCACCTCATGTGACCTCCTTTTCGAACGACAGATGGTTTAACCGACAGTTCACTCACGCGCAAAAGGGCTCAGGCCTCTCGAAATCTGAGTTCACTCTTAACTCATCGATGAGCAACCGCATGAACTCGAAAGATTGATGGAACCCACATCAGGTCGGACGAGAAGCGCGACGTTTTCTTCGCAGATCCAAATATTCTCGGAGAGCGCACTAGTTGCTCAACTCAACTCGATACCGCGATCACGCAAACAATTGCGCGTGCGAGGAACGAGACTTTGTGGGTTGAGAAAAAATGAATCGAGCGATTTCGCGCTTCCGTCAGTCGACATCGAGCACCGAGTGCACAATTGCAACAACTAGCAAGGGCCGTATGCCCGATTCCAGAATATGCATAATTCGCCGATGTCACATGAGCAACTTCTAATACAAGCGCGGGCCGACGGTTCCCGTCACGCCCGCGTTCGTTCTCTCGCCAGACGCGGGTACAGCAACGGACCGCGTGCGCGGCTGACTAGGGATGTGGCCGGGCAAGCTCAACTGGAATAAGATCGAGCACTCAGATGCTCTCGCCAATCGCGAGGAACTGGCACGAGAAGCCGCTCGTCGAGCGCGTGCCCATTGCGATCTGGTGTCCACAAAATGCTTGATTGACCAGGCCAATACGGCAGAGCGCTTAGGGGTGCGTTCGGAGCTCGATGTCGCTCGCTACGCGAATGTGGCACGATCGTCGATGCGACAGTGGCCGTCGTGCAGCCGGACCCGCATTCGATCCGCGGTGACTGAACCTACACGATCGTTAGCCACGCCCAACGGCGTGCGTCAGCTGCTTCGTCACGGTCCCCTCCATTGCTTGGTCAGCGGCGAATCGAGCGTGCCGCGCAGGGAAGAGCCGCACATGTGCACAGATGATTGCGCAGATCATCGCGTGCGCGTTCAGCGAGGAGATGGCGGAGCTGTACAGGAAGGAGCTCGCGCACAACAAAGCCTAAAGCGCCGCCCGAGCCACCTCGCTCGACATCACGTACGGCTCCATGAGCTTCTTCAGCTCCAGCGGGATCGCAACCTTCTCCATCGCGGCAGTCACGCACACAATCACGAGATGCGCGGACGCCACCATCGTCTTCCGGTCGTCGCGCAGCATGTCGAAATTCATCGTGGCCGCGGTGCGTCCCACGTGACTGTAGTAGACTGCGATCGAGAGCCGGTCGTCCAGCCGCGCCGGCGACTGGTAATCGATGTGCAGCACCTTGCGCGGAAACCAGAGCTTGTACTGCTCGTGGAAGCCGCTCAGCGGCCGCCCAAGCGAACGGTAGAAGTCGGTTTCACCCACGTCCAGAAAGCGGGTGAAACATCCGTAGCGCGCGATTCCGGCGAGGTCGATGTCCTCCCAGCGCACGTATTCCGTGGTGACGAACGGGACTTGGTCGGTCATGCCGGGAATCTAGCCCGGCCACGCGCATCCGGCGAGAATTCCTGAAGACGCAGCGGAACTTTGCCCGGCACGCCGGTCTTCAGATTGAGCGGTCGCTACCCCTACGCGGAGTGCATGATGTCCGAGCGCCCTGACGCGATGAAGCCAATCGCGATCTATCACGAGCATCCGGACTGGTTCCGTCCGCTGTTCGCCGAGCTCGATCGGCGCGCCGTTCCGTACGAGCGGCTGGACGCCGCTGCGCACAGCTACGATCCGGCAGAGACGAGCGTCCCCTGGTCGCTCGTGTTCAATCGCACGTCGCCCTCCGCGTATCTGCGTGGCCATGGCCAGGCCACCTTCTATACACTCGACTGGCTCCGCCATTTGGACCGGCTCGGCGTTCCGGTCGTCAACGGCGCACAGCCATACACTGTCGAGATCTCCAAGGCCATGCAGCTCGACATTCTTCACGAGCTCGGCCTCCCCTACCCGCGCGCACGTGTGATCAACCACGCGAGCTCCGCAGTTGCCGCGTCGCGCGGGCTGCGGTTCCCCGTGCTCGTGAAGGCGAACATCGGCGGCAGCGGCGCGGGGATCAGCGGCTTCGAGTCCGAGGCGTCGCTCGCTAAGGCCGCGGCGGATGGCACGATCGACCTCGGTATCGACAGCGTTGCGCTCATCCAGGAGCAGGCCCCGCTCGCCGACGATCACATCACCCGCGTCGAAGTGCTGGGCGGAAAGTTCCTCTACGCCATCGACGTGTATCCCGACACCGGGTCGTTCAACCTCTGCCCCGCGGACGTCTGCCAGACCACTGACGGCCGTGAGCTCGTGCGCGGTGCGTGCGCGGTGGACCTCGCGAAGAACGGAATGCGCGTGGAGGCCGCGCACCCGCCGCGCGAGATCATCGCGCAGGTGGAGCACATCGCGCAGCGCATTGGCCTCGACATCGGCGGCATCGAGTACCTCGTGGATGCGCGCGATGGCAAGCCGTACTTCTACGACGTGAACGCCCTTTCGAACTTCGTTGCGGATGCGGTGAACGTGGTCGGCTTCGATCCCTTCGCGCGTCTCGCCGACTATCTCGAAATGCGCGCGGGTTTTCGCTCCTCGCTGGTTGGCGCTGCCTGATGCGATACGGCTACTGGATGCCCGTGTTCGGCGGCTGGCTGCGCAACGTCGCCGACGAGAACATGGAAGCGAGCTGGGATTACACGAAGAAGCTCGCGATCCGGAGCGAAGACATTGGCTACGACCTCACGCTCGTCGCCGAGCTCTTTCTCAACGACATCAAGGGGATTGATGCGCCATCGCTCGACGCATGGTCCACCGCCGCGGCACTCGCCGCAGTGACGAAGCGCCTCGAGCTCATGATCGCCGTGCGGCCCACCTTTCACCTGCCTGCGATCTTCGCCAAACAGGCCGCGAGCATCGATCGCATCTCGGATGGACGGTTGTCGCTCAACGTCGTCTCGTCATGGTGGGCGGACGAGGCGCGCCGCTTCGGCGTGCGCTTCGACCAGCACGACGATCGTTACGCACGCACCGAGGAGTGGCTCCGTATCGTCGATGGCGCGTGGAACGAGCACATGCTCTCGCACACCGGCACGTATTACACGGTGGACGAAACCATCGTGGAGCCCAAGCCCGTCGCGCGTGGCGCGCGCAAGCGTCCCACGGTGTGGGCGGGCGGCGAGTCCGAGGCCGCGAAGACGCTCATCGCGCGCGACTGCGACGCGTACGTGATGCACGGCGATCCGCCGGATCGCATCGCGCCAAAGGTCGCCGATCTCAAACAGCGCCGCGCCGGATTCGGCAAGCCGCCCATGCAGTACGGGATGGCCGCGTACGCAATCGTGCGAGACACCGACGCAGAGGTAAAAAAAGAGCTGGCCCGGATCACGAACGTGTCCGAGGGCACTCCGGGCTACGGGAACTATCGGGACTGGATTGCAAACACCAAGCTGGAACAGCAGGTGAGCCTCCAGGACTACTCCGTCTCCAATCGCGGGCTCCGGGCGGGGCTCGTGGGCACGCCTGAGCAGGTGGCCGAACGCGTGCGCGACTTCGAGGCGGTGGGCGTGGACCTCCTGCTGTTGCAGTGCAGCCCGCAGCTCGAGGAAATGGAACGATTCGCCGAGCAGGTGATGCCGCTCGTGGGGGAGTCCGGGGTGGCCGCTGGCGCGAACGGCTAGGGCCGAGGCGGGAACAATGGCACTCGAGATGCGTACGGAATGCGAGCGGTGTCATGTGGCAACGCCGCACGACGGGCGCGCGTTCATTTGCAGTCACGAGTGCACGTTCTGCGAGCCATGCACCGCCGCCATGCAGCACGTGTGTCCGAACTGTGGGGGCGAGCTCGTGCCGCGCCCGCGCCGAAGCTCGTAGGCGCACGTCATTCAGGGAGGTCCCATGCGGAGCAGACGAATGCTGTCGTCGATCGCCCTGTGCAGCGTCGCAGCGCTGGCTGCGTGCGGCGGTGATGCAAAAGGTGTCACCCAGCCCTCGCCGCTCTCGCCCGCCGACTTCACGTCGATGACCGATGCGCTGGCGACCATACTCGGCACGAGCGCCGGCGGCTCCGAACAGAGCGCCACCGTTGGTGCGTCGCAATCGGCAATGGCGGACGTGCACGTCAGCGTGGACGCGCAGTGCCCGGCGGGTGGCACGATCTCGTTCGTTGGCATCGTATCCTCGTCACAGAGCTCGTCCAGCAGTGCGTCGCACTACGCCGTGACGGCTGATTTTCAGAACTGCGCCGCGCGCGGCGGCAATGGGGAGGTGTGGACCTTCAGCACGAGCCCGAACATCGCGCTCGTGCTCGACGTGACGCGCAGCAGCGAGAGCACGCTCGCGGACGGCTCCGAGACGGGCACCATTACGTGGTCTAACGGCAGCCGCACCGGCTCGTGCGCGATCGACGTCACGAGCAGCGCGCTGTACACGGTGTCGAACCGGTCGTACGACATTCTGGTGAGTGGCACGGTGTGCGGCACGCCGGTGGACAAGCACACGGTGGTACAGGCGAGCTGACCACGGTGCCGAACGCGACGAACGATCCGGCGCGTGCGCTGCTGCGCCACACGCTTGCCACCTTCTGGTATCGCGCAGAGAAAAACCTGCGCGACGCGCCACCCGGGTTCGCGAACTTTCGCATTGGACCGTCGTCGCGCACTCCGGGCGAGATCCTCGCGCACGTGGGCGATCTCATGGATTGGGCGATGGCGATGGCGCGCCGCGGCACGCATGCATGGAATCCTGTCGCGCCGCAGGAGTGGGAGGCCGACGCCCAGCGACTGCACCGCGCGGTGCTCGAGCTCGACGCCATACTCGCCGGCGATGAGCCCGTGCGCTGGCCCCTCGAGCAACTCTTTCAGGGACCCATCGCCGACGCGCTCACACACGTCGGACAGCTCAACATGCTCCGCCGCCTCGCCGGAGCACCTGTTCGCGCCGAGAACTACGCGAAGGCCACGATCGCCTCTGGGCTACTGCCCGCCGAGTTCACAGGCAAACGCTCAGAGTTCGACTGAGTAATCGAACCATCGGCGCCTGCAGGGGCAGTTGGGACGCGCGTGTGGCAACTGCCGCTCGGGTTGGCGCATACATCTTTGATACGGACAACAGGCGGAGCTCACGGACAAAAAACGGATGGGGCTTTTGTCAGAGGCGACTGCGTAAATCGCTTATGCGCGATGTGATGGAGGCCCTGACAGCAAGCACCTCTTCCCGTGCTGTCCGTTCTTGTCCGCGTCCAAATTGTTGATGCCCGCATGGGCCAGTCACGAACCGCTTTCAACCCCGGAACGGGCGCGGCCGTGACGGGCGGCGAAATTCCAACTCGCAACTCCTGGGAGCATCGCGCATTATTATTCGGGTGTGACCCGCAGCCTTCGGAGTTCCGTGAGCGATTCGTTATCTCGCCGCTCCTTTCTCAAGTCCTTCGCGCTCGCGCTCGCGGCGCTCGCCGCGTCCAGTCGGGCTGCGGCTGCCGCGTCGTCGTTCGCCGGACCCGACGACGAGCCCGAGGATGACGTGAAGAGGGTTCTCCGCGAAAAGTTCGGCGATCGGCCCATCCGCAAGGGACATCTGTCGCTCGACGTCCCGGACGTCGCGCCCGACAGCCGCGAAGTGCCGCTCCTCATCGAGAGCGATCTGCCGATGACCGCCAGCAGCTACGTGAAGGGGATCCACATTGTGGTGGACCACAACCCGGACATCTATCTTGCCGGCTTCGACTTCACCCCGGCGATCGGCGCCGCCACGCTCGACACGCGCATCAAGATGCGCCGCAGCTCCCATGTGCGGATCATCGCCGAGACGAGCACGGGCGAGCTGTGGACCACGTCGCGCTTCGTTTACACCTCGCTCAACGGGTGCGTCTGATGAGCGGCGACACCGGCGAGGGAAAGATCCTCCTTCCAGCGACGATCAAGCGCGACGCCGTGATCAACATCCGAGCGCTGCTCTCGCACCCGATGCTCACGGGGATGAGCCGCGATCAGACAGGAATTCCGAGTCCCGCCTACTTCGTGAACGACGTGGTCGTGATGTACGGCGACGAGCGCGTTGCCCACTTCGAGTGGACGTCGGGGATCAGCCGGGATCCTTTCGTTGGCTTCTCGCTGCTGGCCACGAAGGAGGCTGCCGTGACGGTAACGTGGAAGGACAACAAGGGTGGCGTCTACACCCAGAGCGCGGACATCAGGTTCAGCGCCGCGTGAGCGGCAGTTGCCAGAGCGGTTCGCAAGTGCCTAATGCTGGCGTCAACAAGTGTGATACGCACACTAACTGATCAAACGGACACCGGCGGAAAACGCGCGCGCCTGGCAGAGACTCGACACGATTTTCACATAGCAGGGTGCTGAAAAACCAAGAACTGCTCGACGCAGAGTCGCAGAGGTGAACTGAGAGACACAGAGGAGTAGGACTGAAGTCTTCCATGGCGGACTTCCCAGCCGATTTTCCTCTGCGGCTCTCCGTGTCCTCTGTGGCTCTGCGTCCCTCTTTATGTCTTTTTCTTTTTTTTCAGCAACCTGATAGGCGGCTCGGCACTCACGTTCGCGTCCAGACCACGATGCTCCCGCACGATCCCGCGAACTGCGGCGGCGCTGTCGACGTGGTGTATACCTCGATCCCCATGATCTCCCGCGGCGACACCTCCTTCGTGAATTCGCCGATGCCGCCGCCGAATGGCGCGTTGTCGAGATACACGGTGGGCTGGCAGCTCCCTCCGCCGCCGGCCACCCGAATCATCGAGGCCGATCCGCGTACGGACACCGCACAACCGTTGAGCCCTCCCTCAATGACCTGCAGCCCCACCACGCGCCGCAGTAGATCGCACACGCTGATCGCGTTCGACTGATCGATGTCCGACCGCGTGATGAAACGGCCAAAGCCCTGCTGCTTGCGCTCCATGAACCCGCTCAGGTCGCGCATGCGTCCCGTGGGCTTGCCGTAGACAGTCACCGCATCGAGCGCCCTCACCGTCTTCCCCATCACGATCGTGACCGTGCGCGCTTCGCTCCGTGACGGCGCCACCGTCACCCGGGAAGGCGCATAGCCCAGCGCGCGAGCCTCGGCCGTGCGCGTTCCGTCGGGAAGCCCGGTGAGCGCGAAGGCGCCGCGCGCATCCGTGACCGCGCTGAGCGCCGAACCCCCCACCACCACCTGCGCGCCCTCCACCGGATGGCCGCCGGAGTTGGTGACCACGCCGGAGAGCGTCGCGCCCCCCGGTCGCGGCGTAGAGTCCCGGGCCATTGCGCTGTCCGAGTCGGCGCCCAGCGCGAACCAGACGCGCGCAATGTCGCGCGCTCGCACCGTGACGTCGACGAAGCCCGTTGCCCGCTTCCCCAGCTCCGCCCTCATCTCGTAGTCGCCTTCGGCGAGGTCGCACATGGCGAACCAGCCTTCGCTGTTGGTGGTGCCGTGCAGCTGCCGCGACTCGCGCCGCACGCCGCGAGTGTCGACGACCAGCTCCGACCAGACGAGGGCCACGAGACTGCCCGCGACGGGCACGCTGCTCCCCGCATCGCGCACCTGCCCCACTAGAGTGCCGCTGGTGCTCGCCGACGAGTCGGCGCGGGCCCCCCGCGCGGGGGCGCAGATGGCCTGCGACATTCCTGCGGCCGAAGGAATTGCGAGCGATACGTGGGCCGTGGCGTTGTTCTCCACAGCGACGGAACGGTAGGGAGGCGTGAGACCCAGCGAGTCGAGCAGCGGGTGGAGGAATCCTGCGATGTACTGCCCCGCTCGCACGTTCTCGATATGGAAGCGGCCGAGCGAGTCGGACGTAACCGAGTAGGCCTCCGTTCCCGGCGGCGGCGCAACGATCTGCACCAGTGCGCCAGCCAGAGGCCTGCCATTGAGACTGTCGAACACTACGCCACTCACCGCGCCGCTCTGCGCGCGCGCCGCCACGGAGAAAAGGAGCCCCACGAGCATCACAACCCGCATGAGTCCACCGCTCCGGAGTTCAGGGTGATGGTCGAGTCACAACATGGTCTGCAGCAGCCCCGTCACACGCATCTCGGCAACGTCACCGCAATCAAATTCACGCGCGCAGTGGCTTTGAGCCATTCGTTAATCTTTAGTCGGCATCCCGCGATCGACCTACAGGCGAGATGCCGGGACCATGTACCCCGGGTGACGAACATACAAGGCATCCTGTTTCTTCCGCGCCGTACTGGCGCGGGAATCGTGATCGCCGCAGCCGCCGTCGCAATTGTGGCGTCGACTGCGGCCGCGCAGAGCATTCCACGCACGCTTACGATGGACTCGGCGTCGGCGGCGGCGCTCGCGCGCCGGCCGCACCGCGAACGTCCCGACACGATCAGGGCATTCCCCATCCACAAGCTCGGCGACGGCGTCTACGCGGTGCTCGGCGACACGGGCCGGGGATCGGAGGGACGATCGAACGCGGGATTCGTGGTCACGCAGGGCGGCGTGGTGGTGATCGACGCGCTGGCGAGCCCCGCGCAGGGGAAAGCGCTCCTGCGCACGATCCGCACGGTTACCAAGCTGCCGATCAAGTGGCTGATCCTCACACATCATCATCCAGATCATCACTTCGGCGCGATCGTCTTCAAGCGCGCGGGCGCGACCATTATCGCACACCCTGATCGCCGTACGCTTGCCTCCGAGGATGGCGATGACGCGATGGTGAGCGCGTGGACCGGAGTCCTCGGCCTGCGCGAGATGCAGGGGTTTGCGTTCGCCGACACTCCGAACGTTCCGATCACTCACGACACCACGCTCGTACTAGGCGGCAGAACGTTCGAGATCCAGGTGCCCGGCACCGCGCACACGCCGGGCGACCTCGTGATCTGGATTCCCGATGCGCGCGTCGTGTTCGCGGGCGATCTCCTGATCGAGGATGGTGTCGCGATGGTGGTTGACGGAAGCTCGGGCGGATTGCTCCGAGGGCTCGACCGTATCGAAGCGTTGCATCCGGCTCAGGCGATGCCGGGACACGGGCGCATTCCGAGCGATCCGATCGCGCTGATTCGCGAGACGCGATGCCAGACGCTCACCCTCCGCGCGCTGATGCGGCGTGACGTGCAGGAGGGCGTCTCGATGAGCCGGGCGCTGGCGTCGCTGCCGCCGGCCGACCGCGACCGTCCGGTTTCGCGCAACTCGCGCGTGCGCCGCAACGCCGTGCGCGTGTACGCGGAGATGGAGCAGGAGCTCGTGCACTCGAGCGGCGTCGCAGATGCTGCGAAAGACTCTGTCGCGATGCTGTCCTGTCGAGAAGAATGACGCTTGCCGGTGGAGTGGAGCCGGGATAGAATTGTCTCCCTTTTCGTATTCAGGGAATGATTCACGCTCCCACTGCGCCGCTCGCGGCGCCCCCATTCGTATTCATAGGCGAGCGACTCTGGCTCGATTTCATCAACACCGATGACGTGCGCCGCGGCACGCGCGTGGACGTGCTGCGCGACTTCGAGCAGCTGATTCGCTGGCTCGAGGCCACGTCGGTGCTGGACGGCGAGCGCGCCGGAGGAATTCGGCGGCGCGCGCAGCAGCAGCCCGCGGGCGCCACCGCATCACTCGCCGACGCGCGACGGATTCGCGCCGCGCTGCGCGCGCTGGCCGAGCGCGGTGCTCAGACCGTGGATGTCCGTCTCAACGCGCTCGGCGAGATCAATCGGGTGCTGGGGCGCAGCGCCGGAACGCGGCGCGTGGAGCAGCGGAGCGACGGCAGCTTCGTGAGGAGTTTCGTGCCCGTGGGCGACGCCTTCGCGGGGCTGATGATCCCGGTGGTCGAGTCCGCGGCGGATGCGCTGGTGACGGGCGAGCTGGCACGCGTGCGACGGTGCGCGGACGTCAGGTGCCTGCACGTGTTCTTCGACAGCACGAAGAATGGACGGCGGCGCTGGTGCGACATGACCACCTGCGGCAACCGCGCGAAGGCCGCGCGGCACCGGAGGCGGTTGAGCGAGAGCGCGCTGGCGGCGCGCAGTGCGTGACGGCTAGCTGGCTACGGGCTGCCGCGGCTTGATATAACCCATTTCCACCGCGTAGCCCGCCAACTTCTTCTGCAGCACTCGGCGACCGCGGAATAGACGCGACTTTACCGTTCCCTCGGGGATGCCGAGGACGTTTGCGATCTCCGCATAGCGCAGCCCCTGCACGTCGCTGAGCACGACGGCAAGGCGATAGTCCTCGGGGAGCGCGTCGATCGCACGCGTGATCTCATCGTCGAGAAACGAGTCGTAGAACTTCCCCTCGGGATCGGCGTCGCCCACGATCTCGTACGCGCCGCGGCCATCCTCGTCCTCGGGGATGCGCACTTCGCGCGCGTCGATGCGCCGCTTGCGGCTCACGAACGCATGATAGAGGATCGTGAAGAGCCACGCGCGCACGTTCGTTCCGAGCTGATACTGTTCCCAGCGGTCGAACGCGCGGAGCATCGTCTCAGACACGAGATCTTCCGCCTCATCGCGCTCGTGCGTGAGCTTGAGCGCGAAACTGTATAGCGCATCGAGATGGTTGAGCGCTTCCCCCTCGAACTGCTTGCGACGCTGTGCCCGATCGTCGGTTGCAATTCCACGAGCGCGCTCGGCCACGACGGGCGCTTCCATTGTCGTCGGCATTACCTCCCCCACAGGCTGCTTGTTCATTGAGTCGACCCCGCCGCCGCTACCGCCGGCTCGCGATCGCGTGCATAAGATCGAATCGATCGTTTGAGCTCCGTTGCGATTCCCTCCGCGCTGGCCGCGTCGCCTTTGACGCGCGACATGAACCACGCACCCTCGAGCGTCGCGACAACGAATCGCGCGAGCCGAGCGGTGTCTGCATCGTCGTTCAATCGCGGACGTGCCTCCCAGAGCACGGCCTCGATTTGGTTAGCCCAGCGCTCGAAGAGCGCGTCCACCAGCTGCCGAAATCCCTCGTGCTGCGACGCCATCTCGGTGGCAAGCGCACCGCATGGAGTGCCTGATCCGCATCCGTCGGGCGAGTGTCCCGTGACGACGGCATCGATGAAGTGCGAGAGGCGATCGAGCGGCTCCGTGGTGGGCTCGCGTAGCGCTGCGAGACCACGTTCGGCGAAGCTATCGAACTGCAGCTTGAGCACTGCGTACCCCAGCTCTTCCTTCGATTTGAAGTAGTGGTAGAAGTGTCCCTTGCCACACAG
>JANWLO010000051.1 GCA_025450815.1 Gemmatimonadaceae bacterium | reverse complement strand
CCGTCGAATGTATGAGGTCCTCACCACACTGTCCGCCTTCCCCGCACTGGGGCATGACGTGAGTATAGATTATCGAACCCACCCGAGAGACTTGTTGGCTCAAAAATTAAGTCTCTCCGTCCCCGTTGGTCGAGAAAGCTACCGGCGCGTAAACATCGAGTCAATCGGATGAATACTCCTACCTGGCAACGAATTCTTTTTCGGATAGCGTACCCTCTATCTGCGCTCATGCTCATTGTGTGGGCAGTGGTGACGTTTGCATATGACGGGCCAGGATGGATTCACTTCCTGCTCTCGCTCGGAGTGTTCCTCCTCATCTGGCGCATCGTTGCTGGCGGGACGCAGGATGCGTGGCGGAAGTACATCTCCGGACGGTAGCACCTCACAACTCCGCTCCGTCCTGTATCGTACTACAGCCACAACCTCATGACTCTGCCAATCCAGCGCATCCGCGAAGTCCTCTCTCCCACCTACACAATCGATCGCGAGCTGGGGCGCGGCGGGATGGCGACGGTCTACCTCGCGCAGGACTCGAAGCATGATCGCGTAGTCGCGCTCAAGGTGTTGCACCCGGAGCTGGCGGCTTCGCTCGGCCCCGACCGGTTCCTCCGTGAGATAAGGGTTGCCGCGCGGCTCAATCATCCGCACATCCTGCCGCTGTTCGATTCCGGTGAGATCGAGGGATTTCTGTACTACGTGATGCCGTACGTCGAGGGCGAGTCGTTGCGAGAGCGACTGGACCGCCAGCAGCAGCTCCCCATCGATGAGGCGATTCACCACGCGCGCGGGATCGCGTCGGCGCTGGACTACGCGCACCGTCAGAACGTCGTGCACCGCGACATCAAGCCCGAGAACGTGATGATACACGAAGGTGAGCCTATGGTGATGGACTTCGGCATCGCCAAGGCTCTAAGTGCGGTTGACGCGCAGACGCAGATGCTCACGCAGACCGGAATGATGGTGGGTACGCCCGCATACGTGAGTCCGGAGCAGGCCGCCGGCGAGACGCAGCTCGACGGCAGAAGCGACCAGTACAGTCTGGCTTGCGTGCTCTTCGAAATGCTGGCGGGGCAGCGGCCGTTTACCGGCGCGACTGCGCAGGCGATTCTAGCGAAGCGTTTCACGGAACCACCGAGGCACATCCGCGAGCTCCGCGGGAGCGTGCCGGAAAACGTCGAGCGTGCGCTGCTGAAGGCGATGTCGTCGGATGCATCGAGCCGGTACAGCACCACCGCGTTGTTCTCGCTGGCCCTCAACACGAGCAGTCTCGACACTCCGACCGAATCGCAGCTGATGCCTCAGCAAGCGGTATCGACGGCAAAATCCGTGGCGGTTCTACCGTTCGCAAACATGAGCGCGGACCCGGACAACGAGTACTTCACGGATGGGATGGCGGAGGAGATCATCAACGCGCTGACGAAAATCCAGTCGCTGCGCGTGGCGTCGCGTACCTCGTCCTTCGCGTTCAAGGGCAAGAACGAGGATATCGGCGAGATCGGCCGGAAGCTCAAGGTGTCGACGGTGCTCGAGGGCAGCGTTCGCAAAATGGGGAACAAGCTCCGCATCACCGCGCAGCTGGTGAATGTCGCCGACGGCTATCATCTCTGGTCGGAGCGGTACGATCGCGAGCTCGAGGACGTGTTCGCGATCCAGGACGACATCTCGCAGGCGATCGTGAAGGCGCTCCGCGTGATTCTCACCGAGGGCGAGAAGAAAGCGATTGAGAAGCAGCGCGTGGTCGACGTGCAGGCGTACGACTACTATCTCCGCGGCCGGGAGTACTTCCATCAGTGGAGGCGCAAGAGCGTAGAATACGCGCGACAGATGTTCAACCGCGCGATCGAGATCGATCCCGAATACGCGCTCGCTTACGCCGGGGTCGCCGACTCGTGCTCGCTACTCTACACCAACTGGGACGCGCGCGAGTTCAACCTGCGCCAGGCCGACATCGCCAGCCGGCGAGCGCTCGAGCTGGAACCCGAGCTGGCCGAGGCGCACGTTGCGCGCGGGATCGCGGTATCACTCACCAAGAAATTCGACGAAGCGGATCAGGAGTTCGAGACCGCGCTGCGGCTCAATCCCAAGCTTTACGAGGCGGCGTACTTCTATGGCCGAGGGCTCAAGTCACAGGGGCGCAACACGGAGGCCGCCAAGATGTTCGAGCGGGCTTCGCTGCTTCGGCCTGAGGATTTCCTGGCTCCGAACTTTCTTTCAGTCGTGCTCGCCGACATGGGCCTCGGCGCCGAGGCGGAAACAGCACGCCGGCAAGCGCTCAAGCTCATCGACGAACGACTCGAGCTCAATCCAGATGATGCCAGGGCCACCAATCTGGGCGCCGCAATTCTGGCGAAGGCCGGAGATCGTGACCGGACGATCGATTACATCCACCGGTCGCTGGCGATCGATCCTGAGGACTCGGGGATGTTGTACAACATTGCCTGTGCCTACTCGCTGCTTGGAATGTCGGATGAAGCGCTCGCGAGCCTCGAGACGGCGGTGGACAAGGGGTTCGGGCACAAGGAGTGGATCGAGCACGACAGCGATCTCGATTCCATTCGCGAGACGCCGCGGTTTCAGGCGATCGCGCAGGCGATGTGAGATCGCTCTTGCAGTAGTCGCGGGCGGTCTGTATTCTCGGGTCGACTGTCTACCCGAACCCCTGACGACGACCGCCTCGCCCGTCTCCAGGGCACGCTCGACCTTCTGATATTGCGCACGCTCTTGGGCGGCGCGCATCACGGACAAGGCATCGCGCGCGCAATTCAACAGGGATCGCGAGACGCACTGCTGATCGAGCATGGCTCGCTCTACCCTGCCCTGCAGCGACTCGAGGACCGCGGATGGATCCGCGCCGAGTGGGGGACGTCGGAAAACAATCGGCGCGCGCGATTCTACGAGCTCACGAGGGCTGGCGCCAAGCAATTCGCGCACGAGCGTCTACAATGGCAGCGGCTCGTAGAGGTCGTGCGGCTCGTTCTCGGGCCGGAGCACGCGTGACGCGGTGGCCCGGGCGGTATGCGCGCAGCAAGCGAAGCGATGACGACTTCGCGGAGGAGATTCGCGCGCACCTCGAGCTCGAGGCCGATCAGCTCCGGGCGGAGGGCGTAATGCCGGAGGATGCGAACACCCTGGCGCACCGCGCGTTCGGCAACGTGGCGCGCGCGCAGGAGCGCTTTCACGACTCGCGACGAATTCGCTGGCTCGAGGAACTCGCTCAGGACGTCCGCTACGCGCTGCGTCAATTGCGCCGAGCGCCGGCGCTCGCTGCCGTCATCGTCTCGACGCTTGCGCTGGGCGTCGGCGCGAACTCCGTGATCTTCGGAGTCGTCGATCGGTTGTTGCTTCGCGCGCCACCGGGAATCGAGTCGCCCGGTCAGTTGCGGCGATTGTATTTCCGGGGCCGGTCAATGATCGGACCACAAGGACGTCTGGGACGTGAGATGTACACCTCATCGGTGACGTCCTTCCCCGTCGTAATGGCGATGCAGCATGTGCCTGCGTTCGCAGAGGCCGCCGGCATCGCACACAACACCTTTACGCTTGGTCGCGGTGCTGGCGCCCAACGAATCGATGGAGAGGAGGTGACGGGCAACTACTTCCAGCTGCTGGGTGCACGGGCAGCGCTCGGCCACCTCTTCACTTCGAACGATGATCGTCCGCCTGTTGGCGCGCCCCTCGTCGTGCTGAGCTATCGATTTTGGCAGCGGCAGTTCGGCGGCGCACACGACGTCATCGGAAAGTCGCTTCGCATCGACAATGCGACGCTTACCGTTATCGGAGTCGCCGCGCGCAACTTCAACGGTGTCGACCTGGAAAACGTCGATGTCTGGGTGCCGGTGAGTTCGTTGCACGATACATTCAATCGCGACTGGATATCGACGCCGAGCTCGATCTGGATCACCGCGATTGCGCGACTCGCACCCGGTGCGACGAACGCCAGCGCGGCCGGCAACGCGACCATCGCGTATGGGCGCCTGGTGCGCGATTGGCAGAGCAAGGGCGATGCGAACGCTCCGGACACGCTCAGCACCGTTGTCCCCGGCTCGATCATCGCGGCGCAGGGTCCGGAGGTACCGCGCGAGGCGCGTGTTTCGCTCTGGCTCGCCGGGGTAGCCGGCATCGTGCTGCTCATCGCGTGCTCTAACGTCGCAAGTCTGCTGCTCGCACGCGCCTTTCGCCGCCGGCGCGAGATCGCCGTGCGGCTCGCGCTCGGCGTCGGTCGTGCGCGGCTCGTGCGGCTTCTTCTTACCGAGACGTGCGTGCTCGCGGCAATCGCAACGGTGGCGTCGCTCATCGTCGCGCTGTGGGGCGGTCGCGTCATCGGCGCGCTCCTGCTGCCGGCCTCGGCGTACGGCGCAAGCTGGATCGACGGACGGGTCGCGGTGTTCACCGCCATCGCAGCTTTCGCAGCGGCGCTGCTCGCCGGCGCGGCGCCTGCCCTCCAGGCCACGCGCATGGACGTGGCGGGTTGGCTCACCACCGGCGCGCGCGATAGCGGACGAAGCTCCCGCCTGCAACGCGCCCTTCTCATCGTACAGACGACGCTCTCGGTCGTCCTGCTTGTTGGCGCGGGGCTGTTCGTGCGCAGCCTGCAGCGGGTTCGAGGCACCGATGTGGGAATTGACCTCCCGAACGTGCTGCTCGTGCAAACGAGGCTCGATGTCGCCGGATTCGATACGTCGCGCGCGCAGACCATCTTCGAACAGGAAATGGATCGAGCGCGACGCCTGCCCGGGGTCACGCACGTCACGCTGGAGAGCGGCGGCGTACCGACGGTCAGTTCATTCTCGATGGACTTCGAGATCGCCGGCCGGTCATCCCTTCCACCGTTGCCAAATGGCGGCCCCTACGTCACCGTCATCGACGACGAGTACTTCGCGACGCTCGGCGCCCGCATCACGCGTGGCCGTGGCATTCTCCCGGCGGACACTCACGGCCCATCGCACGTCGCTGTGATCAACGAAACGCTCGCGCACTACTATTGGCCCGACGAGTCGCCGCTCGGCGCCTGCCTAGCGGTGGGAAGCTACAAGGGATGCACAGAGGTCGTAGGCGTCGTGCAGGACATCATGATGTTCGGACTCATCAACGACAAGAGAAGTCAGTACTATCTGCCGCGACATGCGGCTACCGACTCACGAACGGCGGCGATGCTCGTTCGGACGAACGGCGACGCACACTCCGTCGCCACCGCGCTCCGCCGGGATCTGCAATCGCTCGCACCAGACATGCCGTACGTCGAAATACAGTCGTACCAGGATCTCGTGGAGCCCGACCTGCGCTCCTGGCGACTCGGCGCCACTATGTTCAGTGTCTTCGGCGCGCTTGCGCTCGTGATCGCGGCGGTGGGTCTGTACGGAGTGCTCAGCTACTCGGTCGCACAGCGAACCCGCGAGATTGGCGTTCGCATTGCGCTCGGAGCGCGTCGAGCGGAGATCATCCGATTGGTGACGATGGGGGGTATGAACGCCGTCATCGTCGGGATCGTCATCGGACTGGCCTTATCGATGGCAGCCGCTAGATTCGTCGCGACCATGCTGTACCAGACATCGCCGAGCGATCCGCTCGTCATCATGGGCGTGGTTGTCTCACTGATCGGCGTGGCCCTGGTGGCCAGCGTGTTGCCTGCCTGGCGAGTGTCGCGCGTCGATCCGAACATCGCATTGCGCGCGGAATAGTGCGGCCCGGGGGAGTCCGCATTCGCGGAGCTGGATGACTCGGAGGACGATGCAGAGGTCTCTCTTCGACGCCAATCATCCTCCATCGAGGGTCCACAGATGCGCTTCTCCGTTAGGTCGCTTCTCACCGTTGCTCTAGCAGCCGGCGTCCTCGCCTGTAGCAGCGAGTCGCTCACGCAAAGCGAGAGCGTCGCCGCGCGACTCGTGGGCACGTGGTCCGCGACCTTTGACTCCCCGGGCAACTCCCTGATCCTCACGCTCTCGGCGCACGACTCCACCGTCACCGGTACGGGAACCTACGCCGGCGAGGCCGGACCCTCGGGCGCCCTCACGGTGGACGGCAAGGTGACCGGAGCGACGATCGATCTCGACATGCACTACGACTCCGGCCACCAGATGCACTTCCGCGGCGACCTCACGGGGTTCGATCACCTGAATGGAGTCTGGTTTTCGGAGCCGGTGGGCGACCCTGCACCCATCTCGTTTGACAAGGTGCGATAACGATTCAGCTGCGCCGCACTACCCGACGTGCTGCGCTCACGCCGACTAGCTCGCATTGAGTCGAGTTACCACAGCGGCGCGCGCTCGTGTACGTTCGTGCGGAGCGACGACCCGCTGCGCCGCAAAGAGAGCGCAATCAACCCGCAGGACTGAGGAGGCGTGCAGTGGGCTTTCGCTTTCGCCGGCAATTGCGAATCGTTCCTGGCCTGCACCTCAATCTCTCTCGCAGCGGCATAAGCGCGACGGTCGGGGTGCCAGGCATGCGTGTCACGCTGGGCAAGAGGCCCGCTCTGAACATGGGGCTGCCGGGAACCGGCATCTCGTATCGCGAATCGCTCGGCAGCGCGCCGCCGGCGCCACTGGCGCTGGCTGCAGCTGCGCCGGGACAGACAGTTCACGTGCACTGGCTCTGGGTCGCACTCGTACTCGTCATCGTGATTTGGGCCGTTCTTGGTCGCGCATCGCCGGCCTAAATCTCCCAGTTGCTTCAGCGTAGCCCCTTGAGAGCGTGCGATGTAGCAGGCAGTCGCGCTCCCGTCCGGAGTCGAGCCACCGCCGCAGCGCCTCGACATGCTTCCCCGAAAGCCAACCGCTTCTGTCGAGCGCACCGACCACGTTGCCAATAGTCCTCGCCAGCTCGGCGTCGCTTCGTCGCCGCGCACGCAACTCGCGGGCGACGCGCTCTAACTCCGAGATCAACCACCCGACGCGCTGGCGTGCCAGGTCAAGTGCCGCCTGCCGTCGCGCCATCGGCGGCATCGTGCCATCGTTCGATCTACGAGCTCTGGGCGCAGGCGCTGCTCTACTTCGATTCCTTCCTGATCGGCCTCACCGCAACGCCCGCCGGTGCGGGTCCGCGTGCTCGCTTCAAGCGCAGTACACCGATGTGTTGGTTCCTGCCCCTTGCGCCCGAATCGGCATGTGTGTATGATGATCGTCATATGAGCGCCGCCACTGCGAGACGACCCAACCCCAGCCGCAAGGAAGCCACCCACGAGCGCATCGTGGAGACCGCTGCCCGCGCCATTCGGCGCAGCGGCTTCGGGGGCGCCGGCGTGGCTGAGATCATGAAGGAGGCCGGCCTCACGCACGGCGGCTTCTACTCTCACTTCGAGTCGCGCGAGGGGATGCTCGCCGAGGCGGCCGATCGGGCGGGAGCTGCCGGTATGGCCGGGCTGGCGCAGGTGGCCGCCGCGGCACCGCCCAAGCAGGCGCTCGAGGCCATGCTCCGCGCCTATCTCTCGAAGGAGCATGTGGAAGGCGTCGAGACAGGGTGCGCGATCGCCGCGCTGGGCTCGGAGATGCCGCGGCAGGCGCCCAAAATCCGGCGGGCCGCCACTCGCCGGAGCAAGGAGATGATCGATCTGGTCGCCCGTCAGTCGCCCGACTGGGGGCAGCCGGGCGCGCACGAGCGCGCACTCGTTACCGTAGCCACCGCGCTGGGCGCGTTGGTCCTGGCCCGCGCCGTCGACGACCGCAAGCTCTCCAACGCGCTGCGCGAGGCGGCGCTGAACCACCTCATCCCAACAGACTGAAACCCCTGTGCACCCCTGTCTGGTGTCGGCTTGCTCAGAAATATGATGATCGTCATATGCAGAAGCGTCAGTTGACCTTAACGGAAAGCGAGGATGCTATGTCAAGCAATCGGAAGCAGCAGGCTCGGCCAGTGGCGATCGTGACGGGCGTATCGGGAGGGATCGGAGAGGCGACCGCGCGGGCGCTCCACGCGGCCGGGTATCGGGTGTTCGGCACCTATCGCCGGCCTCCAGCGGCGAGGTCGTCGGGTATCGAGTACCTGGCGTGCGATGTAACCAGTGACGAGTCGGTGCAGTCCGCGGTCGGTGAAGCGCTGTCGAAGGGCGGGCGCATCGACCTTCTGGTCAACAACGCGGGTGTGGGATTGGTCGCGGGGGCGGAGGAGTCATCGCTGGAGCAGGCGAAGTCTCTCTTCGACGTCAACCTGTTCGGCCTGATTCGCATGACCAAGGCCGTCCTTCCCACCATGCGGAAGCAGCGGGCGGGACGGATCGTCAACCTCAGCTCGGTCATGGGCCTGATCCCGGCGCCGTTCATGGCGCTGTACGCAGCCAGCAAGCACGCAGTGGAAGGCTATTCCGAGTCGCTGGACCACGAGATCAGAGGCTCGGGGGTCAGAGTTGTGCTCGTCGAGCCCGCCTACACGCGGACTTCTTTCGAGGGCAATGTCTACCAGGCAGACCAGCAGCTCGATTTCTATCAGACGGCACGAACGAATGCGGAGGGAGTGCTGCGCGACGGGATGAAGACTGCCGACACGCCAGAGCTGGTCGCGAGCGCTGTAGTGAAGGCCTCTACCGAGGCCAACCCGCACCGCCGCTATGCCGCAGGCCGGGCCGCGCGTCAGATCAGCCTGCTTCGGCGCTTCGTTCCCGCGTCCGCGTTTGACAAGAGT
>JANWLO010000050.1 GCA_025450815.1 Gemmatimonadaceae bacterium | reverse complement strand
TGTTGGCGCCAATGCGCGCAAGCGCCTGCAGGCGCGCGAGCGCCGGTGCGGATTCCGTCTCGGCAGATCCGCCCGCGACCTCGATCTCAACGGCGCGCTCGAGCGCGTCCACCGCGGCGAAGAGCGCGTCGGTCACGGTCTGGTCGACGGCGAGCTCCGCGTGGCGCACGCGATCGAGCAGCGACTCCAGCTCGTGCGCGAGTGCGGTGACGGTGGCGTAGCCCATCGTCGCGCTCATCCCCTTCATCGTGTGCACCGCACGGAAAACGGCGCTCACGGGCTCCGTAGCCGTGGGCGCACGCTCGAGCGCGAGCAGCTCGACGTTCATCGTCGACAGCTGCACGCGACTCTCGGTCTGGAAGAGCGCGGCGTACTTGGCGAGATCCATTATTGTCCCTCGCTTCGCTCGGGACCTCCCATCAGCCGAGGACCCGCTGCACCGCTTCCAGTACGCGGCTCGGCTGGAACGGCTTCACGACGAAGTCCTTCGCTCCCGCCTGGATCGCCTCGACCACGAGCGCCTGTTGTCCCATCGCGCTGCACATCAGGATCTTCGCGTTCGCGTCGAAGCTCGTGATCTCACGTACCGCATCGATGCCGCCCATGTCGGGCATCACGATGTCCATCGTCACGAGATCGGGGCGAAGCGTCTTGTAGCGCTCGATCGCCTGGACGCCCGTCTCCGCCTGCCCCACCACCTCGAACCCCGATTCGGCGAGGATGTCGGAGATCATCGTCCGCATGAACACGGCGTCGTCGCAAATCAGTACGGTGTGACTCACCCTGAACCTCCGTTAGACGAGCACGTTCGTGAGCAATCCGCGAATATCGAGGAGCAGTACTGTTTGGCCATCGATCTCCCCCATGGCGTAGACGACTCCGTCAGGAAGAAGGTCGCCAACGGGGGTTTCCCACCCCTCCGGGGGAAGCGGCCGAACTTCGAGCACGTCGTCCACGGCCACGGCGATCACTCGCCCGTCGTGCTCGATCAGCATGAGCGGACCATCGGCGAGCGCTGGCCGGCCGGAGAGGCGCGCGACGAGGTCGACGACGGTGATGACGGTGCCCCGGACGTTGACGAGACCGCGCACCCAGCTTGGCGCACCCGGCAGGCGCGTAGCGGGACGCGGCGGAAGGATCTCCCGCACGGTGTCCAGCTCGATCCCACCGATTCGTTCCGCCAGCCGAAAGAGGATCAGCTGGCGGGGCGCAATGTCAGGTAGTGAGACGGTAGAAGCCAAGATCGTCCAGCGGATCCGGGTGCACTAGCAACGCCTCCGAGTCCGCGACTGCAGCGAGTGATCGCTGCAACTCGGCCGGAAGTGGCGAGCGGAGCTCGACGGATTCGCCGGTGACCGGGTGCGGGAAGATCAGCCATGCCGCATGGAGGAAATGCCGGTGCTGCGGCAGCTCGACGAGCCGACGACCACCGCCTCCGCCGTACATGTCATCCCCCACCACAGGGTGTCCCACCGATGCGAGATGCACACGAATTTGATGCGTGCGTCCGGTGTACAGGTGCGCGCGCAACAGGTCGACCGACTCAAACCGGGCCAGCCGAACGAAATCCGTCTTCGCCGCTCTTCCGGTACTGACGATCGCCATGCGCTTTCGGTCTCGCGGATCGCGGGCGATCGGCTTGTCGACGGTGAGCTTGTCCCCCGTGACGTGCCCCCACGAGAGTGCTGCGTAGCGGCGCACGACCCGGCGCGCCGCCAGGGCCGCCCCAAGCTGCCTTAACGCTACGTCGGTCTTGGCAACGAGGAGGAGGCCGGACGTTTCCTTGTCGAGCCGATGGACGATTCCAGCCCGGTCCTCGCCATTCTCGCCCGCCAACTCCCCACCTCGCCCCTTGAGCGCGTTTACGAGGGTGCCGCTCCAGTGGCCCGGAGCCGGATGGACGACCATGCCCGCGGGCTTGTCGACGACCATCACGTGCTCGTCCTCGAACACGACACTCAGCGGGATGGACTCCGCGAGCACTTCGCGCGACTGCGGCGCGGGAAGCAAGACGACGATTCGATCGCCCGCAACCGGGCGATAGCTCGCCTTTTCGCGCTTGTCGCCGACGTGCACGTTGCCATTCGCGATCAACGTCGCGGCGTGCGTGCGGGAGGTTCCGAGCTCACGCGCGAGAAGCAGATCGAGGCGCAGCTCGCTGTCCGCATCCAGAGTGAATTCGTGTTCTGCCGGTGCGGTCATTCGCGGGGCGCCCGGCGCGCGCGGATCACGCGCGCGTAGTCTCGTGCACCGATTTCGGAATCGGCTCGCCTACGTCCTCTTCGCCCCACAACGCCCACGCGAGCAGGAACGCGCCGATGCTCACCGCCATGTCCGCAACGTTGAACGTGGGCCACCGCCAATCGCGAAAGCCAATATCGAGGAAATCCACGACACCGATTGGCGAGCGTATGCGATCGATGAGATTCCCCACGGCGCCGCCACACACGAGTCCGAGCGCGATGATGCGGAGACGGTCGCCGGGCGCGGTGGTGCGATAGAGCTTGGACAGCACGAGCAGCGCAACCACAGTGAGGAGCAGGAAAATCTGCCGCGAATACGGGCCGGCGCTCACGCCGAACGCGGCGCCGGGGTTGTGCACGAGGGTAAGCCGAGCCCAATCGCCGAACACCTCGCGTGGCACGTGCTGCGGAACCAGCATGGCAACCGCGATCGCCTTCGTCGCGAAATCCGAGATCACGACGAACAGGATGATCGACCAGAAGGTCGCCGACTCGGACCTATTTCTTGGCATCTTCTTCGCGCTGCTTGCAGGTGAAGCAGAGGCGGGCGTGCGGCAACGCATCCAGGCGGTCGAAGTCGATCTCCTCGCCGCAACTGTGGCACTTCCCGAACGTCTCGGGCGAGCGATAGAGCCGGCGGAGCGCTTCGTCGATGTGCCAGAGGAAACGTCCCTCGGAGCTGGCGAACAGAAACGCCTTCTCGCGCTCCATGGCGTCGGTGCCCTGATCCGCCATGTGGAAGGAGTACGAGCTCAGATTCCCATCGGCGGACTGCAGCGTGGCATTGAAGGCCTCGTTGTACAGTCCGAGCTCCTTCACGACGCGCTTTCGCTCATCGAGCAGACGCTTCTCGAAGTGCGTCAGATTCTTCTTGCCCATCGGCTTACCATTGCGGGCGCCAGTCGAGGACGGCATTGCTAGTTCACTCTCGTCAAGGCAATACGGACCCTCTCGGCGTCGAGCTCGATGGTCTGCACTGCGTCAGGTACTGCATCAAGTACTGCGTCAGATTCCTCAGCGAATTCACCGGTCAAGGTGACTTCGTTCGCGAGAACTTCTCCCGCGATGTACGTCTCGTACTCCTTCACCACGGCTGCGAGCTCCGAACTGCCCGCGAGGTCCAGTCGCACCCTGTCACTCACCGCGAAGCGTGCGGCCTTCCGCATCTGCTGGATCTTGCTAACGAGCTCCCGCGCCGCTCCCTCTCGCCGCAGTTCCGGCGTGATGGTTGGATCCAGCGCGGCGAACAATCCTCCCTCCTCCCGTACGAGCAAACTCCCGGTGGCGTGTCGTACGATCGTAAGATCCTCGGGAAGGAGCGGCTGCGCTGCACCATTCACCTTCACGCTCACCACTTCGCCGCGCTCGAACGCCATCAGCGCGTCGTTGTCCAGCGCCTCCACGGCCTTTGCCGCATCCGGCGTCTGCTTTCCGAACCGCTTGCCCAACGACCGATAGTTTGCCTTCGCCTCCAGACTCGCCAGGGCGCTTCCGGTCGCCGCAAACTCGACTTTCTTGACGTTGAGCTCGCTCGCCAAAAGCGGCAGCAATTCCTGCAACTCCGCAGCATTGAAATCTGGCACGACACACACCAGCCGGGAAAGCGGCTGACGCACCTTGATCTCCTTTTCTTCCCGTGCCGCCCGTCCGAGCTTGGTGAGTACTCGGATACGACTCATCGCCCGTTCGAGCGTCTCGTCCGTGCTCTCCAGTGTACCCACGGACCGACGAAACGGTGCGAGGTGCACGGAAGTTCCGGTGAGCTCGCGGTGGATCCAGTCGCTTACGAACGGAGCGAACGGAGCAAGTAGACGCGTGACCACCACCAGCACCTCGTGCAGAGTCGCGAACGCCGCGCGACTGTCGTCCGTGTCCACATCGTAGAACCGCGCGCGGTTGAGCCGCACGTACCAGTTGGACACGTCGTCGACCACGAAGTCCATCAGCGCGCGCGCCGCCGCGGTCGCGTCGAACTGCTCCAGGCGCTCGTCGACCTCACGCTCGATCGTCGCGAGGCGCGACATCATCCAGCGGTCCACCACCGGCCGGCGCGCCACCACCGGATCGCTCTCCCCCGGCGACCAGCCAAAGTTCGCGTACTGCGCGAAGATCCCGCTGTACACGTTCTTGAGCGTGAGAAAAAATCGTCCGGCCAGCTCGCGGATCATGCTCTCGTCGAAGCGTCGCGGCACCCACACCTGGCTCGACGCGATGAGGAACAACCGCACCGCATCAGCGCCATGCCTCGGCACGACTTCCCACGGACTCACGACGTTCCCAATGTGCTTCGACATTTTCGCGCCCTTGTCGTCGAGCACCATGTCGTTTACCACCACCGCGCGATACGGAGCGGGCCGATCGTCGCCGTTGTTCGGCAGCGCGCTGCCGAGTCCAGTCGCGATGGCGAGCAGTGAGTAGAACCATCCGCGCGTCTGGTCCACACCCTCCGCGATGAAGTCCGCCGGATACCGCTTCGCCAGCATCTCCGCATTTTCGAACGGGAAGTGCCACTGCGCGAACGGCATCGATCCCGAGTCGAACCACGTGTCGATGACCTCCGGCACGCGGCGCATCGTTCCGCCGCATCCCTCGCGGTCGCACGTCCAAGTGTAGTCGTCGATGAATGGCTTGTGCGGATCGAAGCCGGCGCCGATTTCCCTTCCCGTGCGCTCCGCCAGCTCCGCGTAGCTGCCGATGGATATCGCGTGCGCGGTGCTCTGGTCGCACACCCAGATGGGAAGCGGCGTGCCCCAGTAGCGATCGCGCGACAGCGCCCAGTCCACGTTGTTCTCGAGCCACTCGCCGAACCGTCCGGCACCGACTTCCGGCGGATGCCAGTCCACGACACCATTTCGAGCCAGCATGCGCTTCTTGAACGAAGTCGTGCTCACGAACCACGACTCCCGAGCGTAGTAGATGAGCGGCGTGCCGCATCTCCAGCAGTGCGGATACGAGTGCACGTGCGTGCCGGCCTTCCACAGCACTCCGCGCTCCTCGAGCACTGTCGTGATCAGCGGGTCCGCCTTCTGCACGTGCAATCCGCCCACTACCGGCAGCGACTCCGGAAACTCGCCGCGTCCGTTCACAGGCTGCATGAAGGCGAGCCCATGCCGCTTCCCCGCCGCGTAGTCGTCGGCGCCGAACGCCGGCGCCATGTGCACGACTCCGGTTCCGTCGTCCGCACTCACGAAGTCCTCGACGACGATCACCTCGTGCGCGCCCTCGCTCGGATACGGCAGCCAGTCCAGCGGCCGGCGGTAGCGCAGCTTCGCGAGATCCTTCCCCGTCCACGCCCGCACCTGCTCCCAGCGATCCGCGAAGTCCTCGCCGAGCACGGCGCGCATGCGCGCCTCCGCGAGAATCACCGTAGGATCGCTGCGCCCGCGCCGTCGCAACTCCACGTACGGCAGCGTTGGATGCACTGCGAGCGCGACGTTCGAGACGAGCGTCCACGGGGTAGTGGTCCACACGAGAATGCGCGCGCCGGTTGGCACACCCTCCGCGCTCGTGAGCTCGAGCGAGATGTAGACGCTCGGTCCCTCCACGTCCTGGTAACCCTGCGCCACCTCGTGGCTCGAGAGCGTGGTCTCGCAGCGCGGACAGTACGGCAAAATCTTGTGGCCGCGCACGAGCAGCTTCGCACGGTACAGCGTCGCCAGCGCCCACCACACGCTCTCGATGTAATCGTTCGAGTAGGTGATGTACGGGTCGCTGTAGTCGAGCCAGTACCCGATGCGCGCGCTCAACTGCTCCCATTCACCCTTGTACTTCCACACGCTCTCGCGACACAGCTTGTTGAACGCCTCGACGCCGAGCGCCTCGATGTCCTGCTTGCCGCTGATGCCGAGCTGCTTCTCTATCTCGATCTCAACGGGCAGCCCGTGCGTGTCCCACCCCGCCTTGCGGCCGACGTGGAAACCCTTCATCGCGCGATGCCGGCAGAAGAGATCCTTGATCGTGCGCGAGAACACGTGATGGATGCCGGGACGTCCGTTCGCCGTGGGCGGTCCCTCGAAGAACACGAACTCCTCGCCCCCGCGCGCGAGCGTCTGCGCGACGAGACCCTCCGCCTCCCAGCGTGCGAGCATCTCCTGCTCCAGCGCGTCCGCGTCGCGCTCCGGAGGGAGGAGCTGATAGCGGTCCACCTCGCGTCCGGTCGCCGTCACAGACGCTCCAGCACGCCGCGCACGAGAGCGGTGAGCTGCGGCTCCGCGCGCCCCGCCACTTCCACGATCTCCACGAGCGTCACCGGCTCGAGCGCGTCCGGCAGACACTTGTCCGTCATGATCGACAGCCCGAGGACGCGCATTCCGCCGTGCACCGCCGCGATCACCTCGGGCACCGTGGACATTCCCACCACGTCCGCGCCCATCGTCCGCAGCATCCGATACTCGGCGCGAGTTTCCAGCGCGGGTCCCGTGACCGCCACGTACACTCCCTCGCGCAGAACGATGCGCTGCTCCCGCGCGACGTCTCGCGCAAGCTCGCGCAGCTCCACGTCGTACGGCGCCGACATGTCGGGAAAGCGCGGACCGAGGGCATCGTCGTTGGGTCCGACCAGCGGATTCGCGCCAAGAAGATTGATGTGATCGGCGATCAGCATGATCTCCCCGGCGTTCCAAAGCGGATTGAGCGTGCCGCACGCGTTGGACACCACGAGCGTATGCGTGCCGAGCTCCCGCAGCACGCGAACGGGAAACGCGACCTGCTGTGCGGCGTATCCCTCGTACATATGGAACCGCCCCTGCATCGCAATCACGGTCTTTCCGCCGAGCGTGCCGCAGAGCAGACGTCCGGCGTGCGATTCGACGGTGGAGAGCGGGAATCCCGGAATGTCGGAGTAGTCGATGACCGCCTGCGTCTCGATGGCGCGGCCGAGCGCGCCCAACCCCGTGCCGAGGATTATTGCGACGTCAGGTACGCGCTCGAACCGCTCGCGCACCGCAAGCGCCGCGGCAGCCGCCTGCGCACGCGTGTGCGCGAGGTGCGGTGCTGCGACGGCGTGCGGCGGAGGTGGATCGTCGAACCGATACGAGCTCATTCCTTGACGAGCGACTCCAGCCAGGCGGGGGTCTTCATGTGTGCGCGGTTTTCCGCGTCGGCATCGTCGCCGGCCTTGGGCCCCGGCGCGGAGGGAGCCGGCGCGCCCCGCGATGCCTGTTCCGCGGCGCCGATCTCCGCGAGTTGGCGCTCCGCGATCTGGCGCAGCTGCCCGAGGAATGCCCGGCGCGACTTCTCGAGCGCGATCAGCTCCGACTCGATCTGGCGAGTATCGTTGCGCACGCCGTCGAGCTGCCGCTCGCCCTCCGCTCTCGCCTCGCGCAGAATGAGCTGCGCCGCGCGCTCGGCCTGCTCGCGAATTTCGGAGCGCAGCTGCTGCGCCGACACCAACGCCTCGTTGAGCGCCTTGTCGCGCTCGCGGAACGCGCGTAGCTGCTCGTGAAAGCCTCGCGCTTTGGAGTCGAGGTCCTGGTTGACGCGTGTGAGGCGCTCGAGCTCTTCCGCAACCTGATTTCGAAAGTCCTCGACCTTCTTCTCGTCGTAGCCGCGAAAGCTCTTGGCGCCGAAGTCGTAGCGCCGGATGTCGAGCGGAGTGAGGTGAAATGATTCGTCGCTCATGAGCCTCTCTCTCCAAACAGGACGGTGCCAAGGCGGATCATCGTTGCTCCTTCTTCCACGGCAAGCTCGTAGTCGTTCGACATTCCCATCGAGAGATCGAACGCCGGATGTCCGGCACTCACCAGCAGTTCGCGCGCGGTGCGCGCGCCCTCGAACACGTGTCGCGTTTCCCGCTCGTTCGCAGTTAGCGGTGCCATCACCATGACGCCTGTGATGCGCAGCCCGGCACGCGTGATGAATCGCTCGGCCTCCGCCGGAATGTCGGCCGGAGTGAAACCACCCTTCGACTCCTCTCCAGCAACGTTGACCTGAACGAGCGCATCCACGCTGCGCTTGCGCGCGATTCCGAAGTCGCTCACCGCATCCGCGAGCGACGCACGATCGATCGAATGCACGAGCGCGAAGTGGTCGAGGTCACGGACCTTGTTTCGCTGCAGATGGCCAATGAGATGCCACCGCACCGGAACGGTTACCGCAGCCATCTTACCGAGCGCTTCCTGAACCTTGTTCTCGCCGACGTTCAGCACTCCCGCCTGCCACGCAGCGCGAACCGCTTCCGGACCATGAGTCTTCGTTACCGCGATGACGGTAACTCGCTGACCATGCCCTCCTCGCGCCGCCGCCGCGGCCACCCGATCCGTCACCTCCGCCAGCCGCGCGCCGAGGTCCTGAAATAGCATAAGCTATGAATTTATCGAAGCTTACATAGCGAATCAAGAGATGCGACAGCGATCGCGCCGCGTGCGGCGGCGAGCTGTTGCGACGGGCATCGGAGATAGGCGAGCATCGTCGCCGGCGCCGGATCGATGCCGTCAGCATCGGCGGACGCGGCCGGGATCGGAATCGCGCCAAGAAGCGCGGCCGCGGCAATCGTGTCGACGTACGGACCCTCATCACCGAGTCGCACTATTCCTCCCGAGTTCGAGCCATCTCGCTCGGCGGTCACGACGCCGCGGATTACATCCAACTCGCCGAGCGCCGCGCGCGTCGCCGCATCGGTCATCGTTGATGCTACCACCGGCCGCCCTCGCGCTCGTGCCTCGCGCGCAACGGCCGCGAGCAACGTCGCGGGGGGACGCGCGACGTCCACGTCCTCTGGCGCGACAAGGGAGGCGCGACGCGCGAGCTGCGCGCGATACCATCGCGTGCCAAGCAGCGGCGCGACCACCACCGTCACGTCCGGACGCATCCCCTCGGCCGCCTGCGCGTACCACGCGGGAAAGGAGTCGTTGTCGCCGCCGGTGACGAGGACCGCGCTCGGCGGCGCCGATGCGAGCAGCGCATGCGCCACCGTCGTCGCAATGGAGCGCTCGGGCTCGCTGCGACGGTCCGCGGCGCGCACGTTCAGCACGAGCGGAGCCGCGGCCGCGAGCACGCCCATCGGCACCCAGTGCGCCCCCGCGCGTCGCGCGAGTTCGACCGCTCCCATCCCCGCCCACGCTCCCCACACCCAGAATCCGAGCACGAAGAAGTAATCGCGATCGCGCACCTCGTGCGGTGCGCCGTTCGCGAGCACGCCCCAGCCGAACGATGCGCCGGCCTTGAAATTCAGATACGCTATCAGCCCGACAGTCGCGCACACGAAGAGAACTACGAACGCGCGCCAGCTCCGCGCGTGCGCGCGCCGGTGCGCGGCGCTACCCGCGACGCCGAGGATCGCGAACGCGATCGTGATCGGCGTGCGCCACCAGGTGGGCGCGACGCCGTTCGACACGCCGAGCGCCACCTGCCAGTCCGCGTACTCGAACCAGTTCGCGAGCTGCGCCCACACGGGCGCCTGGCGAGGCCAGAGATGCGAAATGCCGTACTGTCGACGCCCTATCGCATCCCATAGCGCGCCCAAGTGCGACGGCGCGCCCTCGTTGAGCCACGGATCGAAACGCGCGCGCACCATCATCACGGCGAGCGCCGAGATCGCGAGAAGCGCGCAGCCGAGCATCGCGAGCGACTCGGCGCGCCCGCGCGGCGCCACGATCACGAGTGTCACGAGCGCCGCCGCGCCGCAGACTACGATCGGCAGGCTCGCGAGTCCGACGCCCGCGGCGAACGTCCCCACCGCAGCGAGCCGCGCTCCATCGAGCCAGTCCAACGTCCCGTCTTCGCGACTGGCGATGAGCACCACCGCCGCGGGCGCGGCCACGAGCGTGCCGATGTGCAGAGGCACCGCGAGTGCGAGCGCGTACGCGGTCAACGCTCGCCACCGCGCTTCGTTCGTGCGTCCCGCGCGCTCGGCGGCGAGAAGCGTCAGCATCGCGAGCAGGAGTACGGCGGCGTACACCTCGGTTTCCGTCGCGCTCGACCACACCGTGAACATCCCTCCGGCGCACAGCGCGCCGGCGAGCGCCATCGGCCACGAACGCGTTATGCGGAAGATCAGCGCGGCGAGCGCGCCACCGGCCGCGGCCGTGCACAGCGCGGAGAATATATTCGTCGCAAGCGGGGTGCTCGCGACGGGGAGCAATAGCGACCACGCGCGCGCGAGAAGGACGTAGAGTGGCGTGCCTGGCTCGTGCGGAATTCCGAAGGTGTGTACTGCAGCGGCGAGCTCGCCGGCGTCCCAGAGCGTGAGCCCGGGCGCGAGCGTTCCAGCGTACGCAGCGCCGAGCAGGAACGCCGCGGCGAGTGAGACGCGGCGTGTAGTGGTCAGCCGTGCACGTTGAGCAGCGGGTGCTCCGCCGTCGCGCGCGGCTTGCCTCCCGCGATGATGTCGCGAAGTTGCGGCGCGGTGAGTCCCCGCACCAGCCGCCCATCCTCCGCGACGGAGATCTGCGCGGTCTCCTCACTCACCACGATCACGAGCGCGTCGGTCTCCTCCGACAGTCCGAGCGCGGCGCGATGCCTCGTGCCGAGCGTGCGGTCGATGTTCTGCGCCTGGGAGAGCGGGAGGATGCATCCGGCGCCGACTATGGTGTCGCCACGAATGATCACTGCGCCATCGTGCAGGGGCGAGTAAGGCGTGAAAATGGTCGCAAGCAGGTCGGCGCTCACCTTGGCCTGCATTTCCTTGCCACTCTGCACGTAGTCGCCGAGGGCGATCTCGCGCTCGAGCGCGATGATGCAGCCAATGCCGGAGCGGCTGAGCCTCTCCACCGCATCCGCAACCTCTTCCGCCACCTCGCTCACTTCCATGCGCCGGAAGAAGCGCGTCACGCGCGACTGGCCGAGGTGCGCGAGCGCAGCGCGCAGCTCGGGCTGGAAGATCACGAGCGCGGCGAAGGCGCCGTAGGTGAAGACGATGCCCAACAGATAGGTAATCATTGTGAACTTGAACACCCACGCCAGCGCGTAGGTGAGCACGAGCACCACGATGCCGATCAGCATTTGCACCGCCCGCGTGCCGTGCAACAGCAACAGAAGACGGTACACGCCGTACGCCACGACGACGATCTCGATCGCGTCGCGCCAGCCAAAGGCGAGAAATCGAAGTTGTTCGAACATGCTCAGCGATCGCCCCCACCCAGAATGCCCCACGCGGTGTCGAGCGCGCGGCGCGCGTCCTCGACATCGTGCACCCGAAAGATGCGCGCTCCCCACGCCAATGCGAGGACATTCGCCGCAGTCGTGCCAGCCAGCCTGTCTGCCGGGTTCGCGGCGCCGCTCAACTCACCCACGAAGCGCTTGCGCGACGCTCCGATCGCGAGTGGGTAGCCAAGCGCCGACAGCCGCGGGAGCGCTCGCATCACCGCCAGCGAGTGCTCGCTCCGCTTGGCGAAGCCGACGCCGGGATCGATCGCGATCCGCTCCCGCGCCACGCCCGCTGAGCGCGCGGCGGCCACACGCTCCTCCAGCTCCACGATGATCTCGCCGACCGCGTCGACGCCGTAGCTCGCGTGCTCGTACGTCCCCATCGTCGACACGTCGCCCCTCGAGTGCATGAGGATCACTCCGCATTCGGCATCGGCGCAAAGAGCGGCCATGCCGGGGTCGAGCCGGAACGCCGAGACTTCGTTGATGACCTCAGCACCATGAGCAAGCACTTCGCGCGCCACCTCGCTCTTCACCGAGTCTACGGAAATAGGCGTCTCCGGATTCGACTCACGCAGGGCGTCGAGCACCGGTAGCACGCGCCGCAGCTCCTCGCTCACGCTCACTGGCGTAGCGCCCTGCGGTCGCGTGGACTCGCCCCCAATATCGAGCAGGTCCGCGCCCTGTGCGATGAGCATGCGCCCGTGCGCGGCCGCCGCGAGTGGCGAAAAAAACTTACCCCCGTCGCTGAAGCTGTCGGGGGTAACGTTGACGATCCCCATCACGAGGGGACGGTTCAACCGGAGCGTGCGCGTTCGGAGGCGCCACTCCAGTGCGATCACGCGGCGACTTGCCGTGCCGCGAGGATCACGCCGGAGCGACCTCCGGACCACCGAGCAGCGGCGGCTTGGCAGGCTTGGGCTGCGGCACCAAACCCGGCGCCACCGGCACCGGCATTGCCGCCGGCGCGCTGGTCTTCCGCGGCGGGAGTGCAACTCCGCGCACGAGCATCTCCGCATCCTCAGCCGTCAGCGTCTCGCGCTCCAGCAACGCTTCCGCCATGCGCTCCAGGAGATCGCGATTATCGATGAGCGTCTGCTTCGCGCGTCCGTACGACTCGTTCAGCAGCCGCGTGACTTCCGCATCCACGAGCTGCGCCGTGCGCTCCGAGACCTCGCGATGCCGCGACAGCTCGCGGCCGAGGAAAATCTCCTGCTCGTTGTCGCCCACCAGCACCGGACCGATCGCGTCCGACAATCCCCACTGCGAGACGTAGCGCCGCGCGAGCGACGTCGCCTTCTGGATGTCGTTCGATGCACCCGTCGTGACCTTGTCGCGACCGAACACGAGCTCCTCCGCCACGCGTCCGCCGTACGTCATCACCAGCATCGCCTCGAGCTGCTGGCGGGTGATCGAGTATCGATCCTCCACCGGCAGAGTGAACGCGAGCCCGAGCGCGCGCCCGCGCGGAACGATTGTCACCTTGTGCAGCGGATCGCAGCCCGGAGTCTTGATCGCGCAAACCGCGTGGCCGGCCTCATGGTACGCCGTGTTCCGCCTTTCATCCTCCTTCATCACCATGGATTTGCGCTCGGCGCCGAGCATGACCTTGTCCTTCGCCTCTTCCAGATCGGCGAGATAGACCTTGTCCGCGCTGCGGCGCGCGGCGAGCAGCGCGGACTCGTTCACCAGGTTCGCGAGATCGGCGCCCGACATGCCGGGCGTGCCGCGCGCGATCACAGTCACGTCGACATCGTCGGCCACCGGCACCTTGCGCAGGTGCACGCGCAGGATCTCCTCGCGCCCGCGCAGATCGGGGAGGTCGACAACCACCTGGCGATCGAAGCGTCCCGGGCGCAGAAGCGCGGGGTCGAGTACGTCGGGACGGTTTGTTGCCGCGATGAGAATCACACCATCGTTCGACTCGAAACCGTCCATCTCGACGAGCAGCTGGTTGAGCGTCTGCTCCCGTTCATCGTGTCCGCCGCCAAGTCCTGCGCCGCGATGGCGGCCCACAGCGTCGATCTCGTCGATGAAAATGATGCACGGCGCATGCGCCTTCCCCTGCTCGAACAGATCGCGCACGCGGCTCGCGCCAACGCCCACGAACATCTCGACGAAATCCGAACCGGACATCGAGAAGAAAGGTCGTCCCGCCTCGCCGGCCACCGCACGAGCGAGAAGCGTCTTTCCTGTGCCCGGAGGACCAACGAGAAGCACACCCTTGGGCAGGCGGCCGCCGAGTCGCGTGTACTTCTGAGGATCACGCAGGAACTCGATGATCTCCTCGAGCTCCTCCTTCGCCTCGTCGGCACCGGCTACGTCCGCGAACGTCACCTTGGGTGTATCGCCCGTGATCAGCTTCGCCTTGCTCTTGCCGAAGCTGAACGCCTTCGCGCCTCCGGCCTGCATCTGACGGAAAATGAAGATGAAGATTCCGAACACGAGCAGGTAAGGCAGTAGCAGCACGAGCTGCGTGACCACCGACATCTTCGCGTCGGACGCCGCGATCTCGACGTTCTTCGCGCGCAGCCGCTCGACTTCCTTCGCATCGTTGGCCACGGGCAGCCGCACCGTGAAGTGCAACACGTCCTTGGCCGCCGACGTGACCGTCACCTTGTGACGGAAATCGCCCGTGATGACCTTCCCGTCCTGGATCGTCACCTTCTGGACGTTGTCCTGATCCAGCTGTGAGCTGTACGCCGAATAGTCGATCTCCGTCGGCTGATCCTTCGTGCCCTGCAGCTGCAGCACGATGATGGGGATCAGAATGACGAGGATCCACAGCGACAGCGTCTTCGAAATCTTGCCCCAGCTGAAGTCGCGCTTGGGGGGCGGGGTGCGGTCAGCCATTACTGCAAACTCGCGATATAGGGAAGATGGCGGAAATTCTCCGCGTGATCCAATCCGTATCCAACCAGAAATTCATTTGGCGCATCGAAACCCACGTACCGAACCGGATACCGCAGGTGCTCGGCGATGTGCTTGTGGAGGAGAGCGCAAATAGCCAGGGAGCGCGGACGTCGTACCGACAAAAGGTCCATCGACTGGCGCAGTGTCCGTCCGGAGTCGACGATGTCCTCGACCAGAAGAATGTGCCGCCCTTCGAGCACCGTCTCTGGATCGTAGACCATGTGTACTTCGCCGCTGGACGTCGTATCGGAGCCGTAACTCGATGCTACGAGGAAATCTACCTGGATGGGACGCGTAATGTGGCGGACGAGGTCGCCGAGAAAGATAAAGCTTCCCTTGAGCAGCCCAAGGACGAGCAAATCGCCGTCGGGGTAGCTCTCGGAGATCTCGGCGCCCAACTCGCTCACGCGACGGGCGATCGTTTCGGCGTCGTACGCGATGCGCCTTACGGCGCGTCCGTCGAGCCGCGGATCAGCGATCGATGCGCTCACAATGGTATGTCACCACCGGCCGACCGGACCGGGCGGAAGCCGCGGAGCTGCGGCGGACTCCAGGAACCCAAACGATCACGTCATCGGCCAGCACGACGGGCCATTCGACCCGGCTTGCCGCATCGACTCCCGCATCGCGCAGGAGTCCCTTTACCCGACGCGCTTCTCCACCCGCAGGTACCATCCGGTCGCCCGGCCGCCACGCCCTCACGGTGAGCCGCTGCTCGGTTGGAAGCCGTGCGCTCCACAGCGACGACACGCCCGCATCACCCTCGTCGAAGCGAAAGCCTCCGATTCGAATTCCATTCGCGAGCCCCTGCTCTTCCGGCTGCGCAGCGATGCCGCCGCGACGCACCACGATGCTGCCGCGGTGGGCGATCGCTTCGAAGCCGCCCGAAAGTGGCACGCGCGCGCCGTTTCTCTCACCCGTGGTAAACTCGACGAGCCTATCGGTTCCCCTTCGGTCGAGCGTTACTCCTGCACGCGCCGCGATCGCCGGCCAGAGCAATGCAAGCGCTTGCGCATCATAGCGTAGCATCATCTCACGAGCAACCAGAACCGCTTCGCCGCGAACCGCAAGGGCGAGCTCGCGATCGACGAACAGCTCCACCTCGGCGCGCAGCAGCGCGGCGCGATCGCCGAGTCGAGTGAGATCACTCGCGAATGCCGGATCCGCGCGCGCGATGGCGGGGAGAAGGTCGCGTCGCACGCGATTGCGCAGATGATCCGCGCGGCGATTACCGGGGTCCTCCACCCACGCGAGGCGCTTCGCGCGCGCGTACGACGCGACTTCGAAGCGGCCCACGTCGAGCAGGGGGCGCACGACCTGACCATCGGCGGCGAGTGCGGCAATGCCGCGCGCACCGGCCCCGCGCATGATGCGCATGAGCACCGTCTCCACCTGATCGTCGCGCGTGTGCGCCGTGGCCACCTGCGCGCCGCGCTCTTCGGCGACGCGGCGGAGGAAGCTCCACCGTTGCGCCCGCCACTCCGCCTCCGTCCGACCGACGGTGGCGGCCCGCGCAGACACGACCTCCGCGCCAAGCCGCGCCGCGCTGCGGCGCACGAGCGCGAACGCCCGGCGCGCGTGCGGCCCGGTGCCGTGATCGAAGCACGCCACGCACGCCACCGCTTCGGGCGCGCGACGCAGCGCCGCGTGCATGAGCGACATCGAGTCGCGCCCGCCCGAAACGGCGAGGATCACGCGGCGCGCACGCAGCGCGTTGGCAACGGCAAGTGGCAAGTCATCCATTCAGCAGTCTAACTCCACTGGCTCCGGCGGCGCAGGCCGCATAGATTCCACTTCGCACGCACACTCGACAAGGACATCTGTGGAAACACACGGCCCCCTGGGCGTCATCTGGGTAAGTGTTGGACTCGGCTGCTTCTACATCGCGCTGATCTGGATCAACTCGCTGCTCGGTCTCATGATCACGCCGCTGTTTACGCTGCTGGGTACGCGGCTATTCGACATGATGAAAGGGAAGTCGAGAAAGCCGGTCTCACCGCCAGCCGTCTGACACTTTCCAGGCACCCCTGTCGTATTAATGTGCGGGACGAGACTTCGGTTTCGTCCCGTTCGTCCATCGGGCGCTCACGCGTTCGATCACGGTGCACAACCGTCAAGGAGACGTCATGATCGGTATCATCCTGCTCGTCATCATCGTCGCCGTCGCCTTCTGGTTCATCGGCGTCTACAACTCGCTCGTCAGTCTGCGCAATCAGGTGTTCAACGCTTGGAAACAGATCGACGTGCAGCTCAAGCGCCGGCACGATCTCATCCCGAATCTCGTCGAGACTGTAAAGGGCGCGATGAGCTTCGAGCGTGAGACGCTCGAGTCGGTGGTGGCGGCGCGAAACCAGGCGATCGCGGCCACCACCGGCACCACCCAGCTCCCGTCGGCGCAGCAGGTGCAAGCCACGGCGGCGGCGGAGGGTCAGCTCACGCAGTCACTTGGCCGGCTGTTCGCGGTGGTCGAGGCGTATCCGGATCTCAAGGCAACCGGTAACGTCGCGCAACTCCAGGAGGAGCTCACGTCCACCGAGAACAAGATCGCGTTCGCGCGCCAGCTCTACAACGATCAGGCGACCGTCTACAACACGCGGCAGCAGCAGTTTCCCGGAAGCATCGTCGCTGGTTTCGCACACACCACGCCGGCGCAGCTGTGGGAGATCACGGACGCGGCTGAGCGGGACGTGGTGAAGGTCGATCTGTCGATGAACGCCAAGAAGTGAGCGACGAGGTCAATCTCTTCGCGCAGCAGGAGACCAACCGCCGGCGCTCGAGATGGCTGGTGGTTGGCTTCGTCCTGTTCTTTGCGTGGCTGGGGTTCGGCGGCGACTTCATTTTCTATCTCGCCACCCAGCACGCGCCGCCGGAGGCGTACCATCACGTCTTCCCCTGGTTCGGCCTGTTGCTCACGGCCGTCGGTGCCGGGATGGCGAGGTATTCGTACACGTCGGGTCCCACGAACATCCTCAAGTCCACCGGTGCGCGCGAGATCATCGACGCGCAGACGCCGCAGGAACAGCAGCTCGTGAACGTGGTGGAGGAGATGTCGGTGGCGTCGGGGATATCGAAGCCGCACATCTGGATCATCGACGATCCTGATCCGAACGCGTTCGCCACCGGGCACGATCAGGCGGACTCGAACATCGCGGTGACGCAGGGGTTGCTCGGCGTTTGCTCGCGCGACGAGCTCCAGGCCGTGATCGCGCACGAGATGGGGCACATCAAGAATCTCGACGTTCGGCTGATGACGCTGCTCGCGGCGCTCGTGGGCGTCGTGGCGCTGATCGCGGATGGCGCCGGCCGCGTGATGTTCAGCGGAGGTTTCGGCCGCGGACGCCGAAGCAGCAATGATCGCTCGAGCGGCGGCACGAACCCGCTCGTCATCATCCTGTTCGTAGTCTGGATAGTGAGCTGGATCCTCGCACCGTTCATCACGCGACTGCTCGCGATGGGCGTGAGCCGCAAGCGCGAATACCTGGCCGATGCGATGAGCGCGCAGTTCACGCGCAATCCGATGGCTCTCGCGAGCGCGCTCGCCAAGATCGAGGGCGCGAGCGCGCCGACCACGAGCATCAAGGGCGGCGCAGCTCACCTCTGCATCGCCGATCCACTCGGGCGAGCCGTGAACGGCAACGAGGGGAAGATGGCAGAGCTGTTCGGGACGCATCCGCCCATGCCAACGCGTATCGCCCGGCTCAAGCTGATGGGCTACGAGCAGTCGCAACACGCGTTGTCGGGCACGCCTTCATCCGCGGCGCCAGCGTCAGCCTAGCAGGTTGCTGAAAAAGGAAGAAAAGACAAAAGAGGGACACAGAGACACAGAGGATACGGAGAGCCGCAGAGGAAAAGCGGCAGGGAACTCCGCCATGGAAGACTTGAGTCCTACTCCTCTGTGTCTCTCAGTTCACCTCTGTGACTC
>JANWLO010000049.1 GCA_025450815.1 Gemmatimonadaceae bacterium | reverse complement strand
CAGTCGCCGGGCGGCGCTACCGGACCGTTTCCGTCGGCCGTCGGCATCTCCGTGCCTTTCGCTTTCTTCCCGCGGCGTCGTTCGGCGATTCCCTCGATTGGCCCTGCCGCCTCGTCGAGCGCGCGCTCCTCGCTGAGCCATTTGTCCTCGAGCACCGGCTTGGGATCAGCGTGCCGGTCCGTCTCGCCGGAGTTTCCCTGACGGCGGCGTCCAGTACCCACGCGCTGCCCCTCCCACACGCCGCCCGGGATGGGCGCGTTGGACTCGCCATCGAGCTCGTCTTCATCGAGATCCGATTCGCCTTCCTCGTCGTCCCCGACGAAGAGCCGATTCACGACCGTAACGATTCCCGGCACCGCACGAGTCACCGACATCGCACGCTCGGACTCCGCGTGCGTCTCGACCCATCCCGAGAGCTCGATGATCCCTTCTCCGATCGCGCCGATGTCGATCGCGCGCTCGCTCAGCACTGCATCTTTTCGGAATGCGTGGAGCACGCGTTCCTCGAGCGCCGAATCCGCGTCGAGCTCCTCGTCCTCATCCAACGCGTCTTCGTCGTCTTCTTCATCGTACGCTTCGTGGTGCGCGTGCGCGTGCGACTCCTCTTGGTCATCCGGTTCGTCATCCGGGTGCGCAAGCGCGCCGAGCCGTTCGCGAAGGCGTGAGGTGAGACCCGAGATGCCGCCGAAGCGTTCTGCAACGACGATACCGACGACGAGTCCCGCGAGCGCACCGAGCACGATCCCGGTAGCGACACCACCAGTGGATGGTTCATCGTCCTGAAAGCGAATCCGCTTCATATGCAGCCCTGTGGCGGAGGTTCGAACGTAAGGATAACTTGGCAGGAGCGGAACAGTGTGCGGGTGCAAGAAGAAGGCCATGCACCGCCGCAACTTATCGTCCCGCGCCTCACCAGAAAAACCCACTAGCAACGCATGATCGACCGACCTTCCGACGAGCTCACGCTCACGCTTCCCGACGGCTCGACGCGCACTGTGCCGTACGGCACTCTGCCGCGCGATGTCGTGGCGTCCATTGGCGCGGGGCTGCTGCGTGCCGCGGTCGCCATCGAGCTGAACGGCGCGGTGCAGGATCTCGTCACGCCGCTTCGCGACAGCGGTGCATTCCGCGTGCTCACGGAAAAGGACGAGCGCTCGCTCGACGTGCTGCGCCACTCCGCTGCGCATCTGCTTGCGACCGCCGTGCGCCGGCTGCACCCGAAGGCCGCGATCGGATTTGGTCCCTCCATCGAGGATGGCTTCTACTACGACTTCGAGGTCACCGAGCCGTTTACGCCGGAGGATCTCGCGAAAATCGAGGAGGAGATGCGCCGCGCCGCGAACGAAAAGTTTCCGTTCGTGCGCGACGAAGTGAATCGCGCCACGGCGCAGCAGAGGTTCATCGATGACCCGCTCAAGCTCGAGCGCCTCTCCGAGCTGCGCGAAGATGAGGTGATCTCCACGTATACGGATGGCCCCTTCATCGATCTCTGTCGCGGCCCGCACTTGCCAGACACGTCGCGCATCAAGCACTTCAAGCTCCTCCACACGGCCGGCGCGTACTGGCGCGGTGACGAGCACCGCCAGATGCTGCAGCGCATCTACGGAACCGCGTGGTGGAACAAGGAAGATCTGGCTGCGTACCTGCACCGCATCGAGGAGGCGAAGCGGCGCGACCACCGCACGCTCGGCAAGGAGCTCGATCTCTTCTCCACGGACCAGCGAGTTGGTGCGGGGCTCATCCTCTGGCATCCGCGCGGCGGAGTCATCCGCCGCGAGATCGAGGACTACGAGCGCGAGCTGATCATGCGTCACGGATACGACATCGTCTACACACCGCACATCGTGAACGAAAAGCTCTTCGAGATCTCCGGGCATCTCCAGACCTTCAAGGAGAACATGTTCGGCCCGATCGACGTCGAGGGTCAGTTCTTTCGTCCGAAGCCGATGAACTGTCCGGGACACATCGTCATCTACCAGTCGCGGCAGCGCTCGTACCGCGATCTCCCGATTCGCTACGCCGAGTTCGGAACCGTGTATCGGTACGAGCGGAGCGGGGTTCTGCACGGGATGCTCCGCGTGCGCGGCTTCACTCAGGACGACGCGCACGTCTTCTGCACTCCGGAGCAGGTGACGGTGGAGATAGAGCGACTGCTCGATCTCGTGCACGAGATGCTCGGCGTCTTCGGCTATCCGTACACGATCGAGCTGGCGACGCGCCCCGAGAATGCGCTCGGCGAGCCGGCCGTGTGGGATCGCGCGGTGCGTACGCTCGCGGATGTGCTGAAGGCGCGCGGCCAGGCGTTCACGTACGATGAGGGCGGAGGTGCATTCTACGGGCCCAAGCTCGACTTCAAGCTCATCGATGCGATCGGGCGGAAGTGGCAGGGGCCAACGGTGCAGCTCGACTTCAATCTGCCGGAGCGGTTCGCACTCGAGTACATCGGGGCGGACAACGCGCCGCACCGCCCGGTGATGCTGCATCGCGTGCTCGTGGGCTCGATGGAGCGTTTTGTGGGAGGACTCATCGAGCACTACGCGGGCGCCTTCCCGCTCTGGCTCGCGCCAGAGCAGATCTCGATCATCCCGATCACGCCGGATGTCGCGCCGGCTGCGGCGGCGCTGGCAGAGAGGCTTGCGGAGGCGGGACTGCGCGTGGGGTACGATGCGGAGAATCGCGAGGATTATCGCGAGCGCATCAAGACCGCTTCCAGGATGAAGGTGCCGTATATGGCCATCATCGGTAAGCGAGAGGCGGAATCAGGAACCGTGGCACTGCGCTTTCGCGGCTCCGAGAAGAAGCAGGAGACGATCGCGGTGGACGCGCTCGTCGAGCGGTTGCGCGCCGAGCGCGATACGCGCGCGCTCGCGCCTTCGGACGCACTACAACCGGCCGCGAACGGGCTGTAGCTTTCGGGGCGCGACCGGCTTTCCGCCGGCGCTCCCTACCCGCTCGCGGAACTCTGCATGGAAGGCTCGGATCGCACGCCCGTGATCGTCTCTGCTGCGCGCACGCCCGTTGGCCGATTCCTTGGCGGACTCGCGCCCCTGCGCGCGCCGGAGCTCGGTGCGATCGCAATTCGCGCGGCGCTCGAGCGCGCGGGCGTGGCTGCCAGCGAGATCGAGGACGTGATTCTGGGGAACGTGCTGCAGGGCGGCGTTGGTCAGGCGCCGGCGCGACAGGCCGCGATCGCGGGCGGCATTCCCGGCACCGTCCCTGCGCTAACCGTGAACATGGTATGCGGATCGGGGCTCAAGGCCGTGATGCTCGCCGCGCAGTCCATTCGCGCGGGCGATGCGAAGGCGATAATCGCGGGCGGAATGGAGTCGATGTCGAACGCACCATTCTATCAGTACGGCCTCCGCAACGGCGTCAAGTTCGGCGATCAGACGCTGGTGGATGGGCTCATCAAGGATGGGCTCTGGTGCTCGTTCTGCGATGTGCACATGGGCGGCCACGCGGAGTACACCGCGAAGAAGGCCGGCATCACGCGCAAGGCGCAGGACGAGTTCGCGCTCGACTCGCATCGCAAGGCCGTCGCCGCGCAGGATGCGGGGCGCTTCGCGAGCGAGATCGTGCCCGTCGAGATCGCAGGGAAGAAGGGATCCACAGTGATCAGCAGCGATGAGTCGCCGCGCCGCGACACATCGCTCGAGGCGCTCGCCAAGCTCCGGCCCGCGTTCCCAAACGACGCACCAAAGGACATGGCTGCGAGCGAGCTCACGGTTACCGCAGGAAATGCACCTGGCCTCAACGACGGCGCCTCCGCGCTCGTCGTCACGAGTCTCGCCTACGCGCAGGCGCACGGACTAAAGCCGCTCGCTCGCATCACGGGCTATGCCACCGGCGGTGGCGAGCCCCGCGATCTGTTCTTCGCGCCGATTTTCGCCGTGCAGAATTTGATGAAGCAGGCGGGCACCGCGATCGGCGACTATGATCTCATCGAGGCCAACGAGGCGTTCGCTTCGCAGGCGATCGCCGACGGCAACGCGCTCGGCTGGGACTGGAACCGCGTGAACGTGAACGGCGGAGCGATCGCGCTCGGACATCCGATCGGCGCGAGCGGCGCGCGCGTGCTCACGACGCTGCTGTATGCGATGCGGGATCGCGATGCCCACACGGGGCTCGCGACACTTTGTCTCGGCGGCGGAAACGCCGTCGCATTGAGCGTGGAGAGAATGTCATGAGCAGCTCTGCCACCACCATCGTTCGTGACCGTCAGCTCACCGCCGTGGGCATCGTCGGCTTCGCCGCCACGATGGCGATCGCGGCGCAGATCGCGATCCCGATTCCGGGCACCCCGGTGCCGTTCACACTGCAACCGCTCGCGGTCGTGCTCGCGGGACTCTGGCTGGGCCCAGTTGCAGGCGCCACGAGCATGGTGCTCTATCTGCTCGCGGGCGCTGTGGGCCTTCCGGTATTCTCGCCCATCGGCGCGCCGGGTGTGCTGCGACTCATCGGACCCACGGGCGGCTATCTCCTCGCGACACCGGCTGCGGCTGCAATCGCGGGTCTCGTCGGGCGACGCTTTCCAGCGTTCGCAGGCCGGATGCTCGCATCCTTTCTCGGGATCGCGATGCTCTATGTTGGCGGCGTGATGCAGCTCGAGCTGCTCACAGGCAGTCTGTCACGAGCAGCGGCACTCGGCTCAACGCCGTTCATTCTCGCCGATCTCGGCAAAGTCGTGGTCGCGGCGATCATATCCCCGGCCCGTGCGAATCGCCCTCCGGCTTGAAGCTTCGAGATATCGTCTTCACGTCCGCGGGAGCAGTGCGCGCCGGTTGGCGCGCGCTGCTTTTCTGCGTGCTGATGGTAGCTCTGTACATCGCTGCGATACGGCTCACTTTTTTTCTGCCGAGGCCGCGAGTGTACGCGGTGTTCGAGGTCGAGCAGTACGTCGCCATCCTGATCGCCATCTGGCTCGCGCACTACATCATGCTGCGGTGGGTGGACCACGCGTCGTGGTCATACGTCGGCCTGGGTCGCGGACAACTCTCGCCGGGCGTGTTGGTGCTTGGCCTCTGCATCGGTGCGCTCGGCATCCTGATCCCCTCCGGCACTCTGCTGCTCGCTCACGATCTCACCGTTACCACGGGGCTTCACGGATCGCACTCGTGGCTCGGGCTCGCGCTGGCTGGCGCGGTGATATTCCTCCCGCAGGCGTTGGGCGAAGAGATGATGACGCGGGGGTATCTGTTTGCCGCGCTGCGCGATGGAGTAGGCTGGTTGGGCGCGCTCGTGGCGACGAGTGTGGGATTCGGACTGCTGCATCTCGGGAATCCGGGAGCGAACGCCCAGTCTGTTGCCGTCGTCATATTCGCCGGCGTATTTCTCGCCGCGGTGCTGGTCGCCACGGGCTCGCTCTACGCGGCGTGGATGGCGCACTTCGCATGGAACTGGTCGATGGCCGAGTTGCTGCACGCGGCGGTGAGTGGCGTGCGCTTTCCGTACTCGACGTATCGCATGGACGACGTGGGGCCGGCGTGGCTCACGGGTGGCGCATGGGGACCGGAGGGCGGCGTAGCCGCGGTGGCGGGAATGCTCGCGGGGATCGCGGTACTCGTCGCGTGGCGTCGCGCGTCGCCGACGTCGAGCTCTGCGTGAGGGGCGCATGAGCGAGCGCGTGGCCGTCGTCGGCTCGGGGCAGATGGGGAATGGCATCGCGCACGTTTTCGCGGCGTCCGGCTACGACGTCACGATGATCGACGTGTCCGCCGCCGCTTTGGCGAAGGCGCGCGCTACCATCGAGAAGAATCTCGCGCGCCAGGTGGACAAGAAGACCATCGACGCCGCGGCCCGCGACGCCGCGCTCGCGCGCATCTCCACGAACGACAGCCTCGACTCCGCGGCCGGCGCATCGCTCGTGATCGAAGCCGCCACAGAGCGCTCGGATCTCAAGTTCAAGCTCTTCTCGGATCTCGATCGCATCGCATCGCCGAACGCGATACTGGCATCCAACACCAGCTCTATCTCCATCACCGAGCTCGGAGCGCGCACCAAACGCCCCGCGCAAGTGATCGGGATGCACTTCATGAATCCGGTGCCGGTGATGCAGCTGGTCGAGGTGATACGCGGACTCGCGACCTCCAACGAAACGACGGCGCGCGTGCTCGAGCTCTCGCGGTCGCTCGGCAAGACGCCGGTGGAGGTAAACGACTATCCGGGCTTCGTGTCGAACCGCGTGCTCATGCCGATGATCAACGAGGCCGTCTATTGCCTCATGGAAGGAGTGGGCAGTGCGGAGTCGATCGACACGGTGATGAAGCTCGGCATGAATCATCCCATGGGGCCGCTCGCCCTTGCGGATCTCATTGGGCTGGATACGTGCGTCGCGATTCTCGAGGTGCTGCGGGACGGGCTCGGCGATCCGAAATACCGTCCGTGTCCGTTGCTCCGCAAGTACGTTGCGGCTGGATGGCTTGGAAGAAAGTCGGGAAGGGGGTTCTACGAATATTCGTGACGTGACACCGCGGGGCGCTGCGCTCCGCATGGGAGAGACATGTCCTGGGCGCTGATTCCGCTTAGTGAGGAGCAGCAGGAAATCCAGCGCACGGCGCGCGAGTTCGCGCACGCCGAGATCGCGCCGCATTCGGTCGCGTGGGATCGAGATTCGTACTTCGATCGCAGCGTCATCGGAAAAATGGGCGAGCTCGGATTGCTCGGCATGATGCTCCCCGAGGAGTTTGGAGGGCTGGCGCTTCCCACCACGACGTATCTCGTCGCGTTGGAGGAAATAGCTGCGGCGGACGCATCGATCGCGGTCGCGATGAGCGTGCACAACTCACTCCCCACGCAGATGCTGCTGCGCTGGGGATCGGATGAACAGAAGCAGCGCTTTCTCGCGCCGATGGCCCGCGGCGAGCTGCTCGGCGCATTCGCGCTGTCGGAGCCCGAAGCGGGATCAGATGCTGCGTCGCTGAGCACGCAGGCGGTGCGCGACGGCGACTACTGGGTGCTCAACGGCACCAAGTCGTGGGTGACGAGCGGCAGCGAGGCCGACGTGCTGATCATCATGGCGCGCACGGACGCATCGGGCGAGCGTCGTGGAGCGCGCGGGATCAGCGCGTTCATCGTGACGCCGGATCTGCCGGGCTTCAAGGTGGGGAAGAAGGAAGACAAGATGGGGTTGCGCGCGTCGCCCACCGTTCAGATCGACCTCGCCAATCTGCGGGTGCCCGTCGGGAACCTGCTCGGCAAGGAGGGCGCGGGCTTCCTCATGGCGATGCAGTCACTCGACAACGGGCGGCTCGGAATTGCCGCACAGGCGATCGGCATTGCGCGCTGCGCGCTCGAGCATGCAATCCATTATGCCGGCGAGCGGCGGCAGTTCGGCAAGCCGATCAAGGAGTTCGAGGCCATCCAGTTCAAGCTCGCCGATATGGCGACCCGCATCGCCGCGGCCCGGGCGTTGCTATATCAGGCTGCGGCGGCGAAGGACCGCGGAGAGCAGATCACGCAGTACAGCAGTATGAGCAAGCTGTTCGCCAGCGAGACCGCCATGTGGGTGACCACGCAGGCCATCCAGATATTCGGTGGATACGGATACGTGAAGGAATATCCGGTGGAACGGCTGTTCAGGGACGCGAAAGTGACCGAGATCTATGAAGGAACGTCGGAGATTCAGCGAATCGTGATCGCGCGCGAGCTCTACTCACATAGTCCAACGCGCTGAGACCCTCGTCACCATGATACATACATGACAGCAACTGCCACGCGCACCAACCCCACACCCGCATCCACGTCGGGCGGCCTGTTCGACACCCTCGCTCAGATGGGACACGAGCAGCTCGTTCTGTGCAGCGATCCGTCGGCGAGCTACCGCGGGATCATCGCGGTGCATAGCACCACGCTCGGCCCCGCGCTCGGCGGCACGCGCTTCTGGAGCTACGCGAACGACGAAGAGGCCATCATCGACGCGCTTCGTCTCGCGCGCGGGATGACGTACAAGAACGCCGTGGCGGGGCTCAATCTCGGTGGCGGCAAGTCGGTGATCATCGGCGACAACCGTACGACGAATCGCGAGATGATCTTTCGCGCGCACGGCCGATTCGTCGAGAGCCTGGGCGGGCGGTACGTGACGGCCGAAGATGTCGGCACGAGCACGAGCGACATGGATCTCGTGCACATGGAGACCGACTACGTCGCGGGACTCGCGGGTAAGTCCGGCGATCCGTCGCCGGTCACCGCGCACGGAGTGTTTCGCGCGATCCAGGCGTCGGCGAAGTATCGCTGGGGCTCGGATTCGCTCGAGGGCAAGACTGTCGCGATTCAGGGGTGCGGGCACGTGGGCGTGTATCTCGCGCGGGAGCTGAGCGAAGCCGGCGCGAAGCTCATCGTCACGGATATCGACGCGCAGCGAGTGCGCGCGGTAGTCGAGGAGTTGGGCGCGAAGGCTGTGGAGCCCGGCGAGATCTACGGCGTCAAGGCGGACATCTTCGCACCGTGCGCGCTCGGCGCGATAGTCAACGATAAAACGATTCCACAGCTCAAGGTGGAGATCGTGGCCGGAGCGGCGAACAACGTGCTGCTCGAGCCTCGGCACGGCGATGAGCTGGAAGAGCGCAACATTCTCTACGCACCGGACTATGTCGCGAATGCGGGCGGCGTGATCAACGTGTATTCGGAGATAGCGGGATGGGATGCGCAGCGCGCGCTCCGCAAATCCGACGAGATATATCACACGATCCTCGGCGTCTTCGAAATTGCGAAGAGCGACGGCATCCCAACCTACGAGGCAGCCGATCGCCTAGCCGAACGGAGAGTAAAAGCGGTCGGATCGCTGGTGAAAACGTGGCCGCAGTGGCCAAACCGATGAAATAGCGTGGCGTTCGCGCTGGCTGCTTCCTAGCTTCTCCGGAGGCGAGCGGACGGTCCGTTCGTCAGCGCGAACTCTTCAACACTCGATACTCCGATGCTCTGGACCGATTGGGACTGCCGGCCGCCTGGCGCAAAGCTCCGTGAAGCTGATCCGGAGATCGCGAAAGTCATCGAGGATGAGATCGCGCGGCAGGGCGAGGGACTCGAGCTCATAGCGAGCGAGAATTTCGTGTCGCCAGCGGTGATGGAGGCGATGGGCTCGCCGCTCACCAACAAGTACGCCGAAGGATTGCCGGGCAAGCGCTACTACGGCGGCTGCGAAGTCGTGGACGTCGCGGAGACGCTCGCGATCTCGCGCGCGAAGCAGCTCTTCGGCGCCGATCATGCTAACGTGCAGCCGCACTCCGGCGCGCAGGCCAATGCCGCGGTGCTGCTCGCGTTCCTCAAACCCGGCGACACGATTCTCGGACTCGATCTGTCGCAGGGCGGTCATCTCACGCACGGCTCGCCCGTGAATTTCTCGGGGCTGCTCTACCGCGCGCTGCATTACGGAGTGAACGACAACGGCATCATCGACTACGATCGCATGCAGCAGATTGCGCGCGCCGAGCGGCCAAAGCTGATCATCGCCGGCGCGAGCGCGTACGCGCGCATCATCGATTTTGCACCGTTCGCTGAAGTCGCGAAGGAGATCGGCGCGATATTCATGGTGGACATGGCGCACTTTGCGGGGCTCGTCGCAACCGGCTATCACCCGTCGCCCGTTCCGCTCGCCGACGTCGTGACGACGACCACGCACAAGACGCTTCGCGGGCCGCGCGGCGGCATGATCCTCTGCAAGGAGGAGCATGCGAAGGCCATCGACAAGGCCGTCTTCCCCGGCACGCAGGGCGGTCCCCTCATGCACGTGATCGCCGCAAAGGCCGTCGCGTTTCGCGAGGCGCTGCAGCCCGACTTCAAGGTGTACTCGGGGCAGATCATCAGGAACGCTCAGGCCCTGGCCAAGGCCTTAACAGCGCGCGGATTTCAGATTGTATCGGGCGGTACCGATAATCACCTGATGCTCGTCGATCTCCGAAACAAGGGCGTAACGGGGAAGGTGGCGGAGAAGGTGCTCGGCGAGGCGGGGATCACCGTGAACAAGAACACGGTGCCCAAGGAGACTCAGTCGCCGTTCGTCACGAGCGGCATTCGCATTGGCACACCGGCCGTCACGACGCGTGGATTCAAGGAAGAGGAGATGACGCGCATCGCCGCTTTCATCGATCGTGCGATCGCGGCGCCGGAGGATGCGGCATCACTCGCGCGCATCAAGCAGGAAGTGAAGGAGCTCGCGAGCGCATTTCCGCTTTACGTGGCGGCCGAGGCGACTGCGGGGCGGTTGTAATAGCCGGTACCGTTTCCCATCTTGCGACTTATAGGGTTGCTGAAAAACTAGAAACCGCTCGACGCAGAGTCACAGAGGTGAACTGAGAGACACAGAGGAGTAGGACTCAAGTCTTCCATGGCGGAGTTCCTTGCCGCTTTTCCTCTGCGGCTCTCCGTATCCTCTGTGTCTCTGTGTCCCTCTTTTGTCTTTTTCTTCCTTTTTCTGCAACCTGTTATACCCGGAGCGCGTCTGCTCCGGGCGATCGATCTCTTGCGGAGGAATTGCTGTTGCTCGTCGAGCGCTTTCGGGACGGCATCATGGATCGCATTCGCACGAAGGAGACGCGCTTCGAGGAAGACGCGTATCTCTTCGTGCTCAAGGCGCTCGAGTATTCGCAGACTCGGCTCACTGAGCGCCGGCACATCACGGGGCGTGAGCTCGCGTATTCGTGCCGTGACCTCGCGCTGCAGATGTACGGCGTGATGGCGCAGGTGGTGCTCGAGCACTGGGGCGTGCGTGCGACCTCCGACATCGGCGACATCGTGTTCGTCCTCGTGGACCTCGGCTACCTCATCAGCCAGACGACGGACAATCGCGCGGACTTCATCGGCGTGTACCAGTTCGAGCGCGCGTTCGATCACGAGTATCCATGGAGCGCGGCAGCGCTGGTGTAGGTTCCTCCAAAAGTTCGTCGAGTGCATGACTACCGCAGAGACGCGGAGATGAAAAAGAGAGACACAGAGAACGGCGATCAGATTTTTCCTTACGTGTTCAAGTCTTTGCAATCTCTGCGTCCTCTGCGCCTCTCTGTGTCTCTGTGGTGAAGCAGTTGCGGTAAAGCAACGCTAATTTGCTGGGTGTGCGGGGGGTGGCGGCATGGAGAGCAATGCGCTTCCGGACTGCCGGAAATGTGAAAAGGGCACGATGCTTCCGCTGAGCGACTACGGGCGGGATGGTGCGCCGATCACGTACAAGGCGTGGGTGTGCAGCAACCCCGAGTGCGGCTTCAACATTCGCATCGACAACGGCGAGATCAGCTTCGGCCGCACCGTCACCCAATCGCACAAATGAGCACGCACGTCCGTAGCATAGAATGACGCTCGTGCGCGTGACGACGGCCGGCGAGGCTACGGCCAGCGACGCGGCGGCGATCGCGGCGGGGACGCCGTCGCGCACGCTCATGCGGCGCGCGGGCGAGGCCGCCGCCGCGGAGATCGCGCGCGCGTATCCGGACGCGCTGAGCGCGCCGATCACCATCTATGCGGGCCCCGGTAACAACGGCGGCGACGGTTGGGTGGTGGCGCGCGCACTGGCCGAACGCGGAGCGCGCGTGTACGTCTACGAGGCAGGGGAGCCGCGCAGCGAGGAGTCGAAGGAGGCGCGCGCGCGGGCGCTTCCTCTCGCTTCCCGAGGGGAGAGCCCGGATTCACGGCTCGTCGTCGACGCACTGCTCGGAATCGGCGCGAAGGGCGAGCCGCACGGCGGCATCGCGGCGTGCATCGCGCGCATCGCGACTGCACGCGCGAACGGCGCCTCAGTGGTCGCGATCGATGCGCCAAGCGGGCTCGATGCGGATACGGGCGCGACGACGGGTGCGGTGCGCGCGGACCTCACGCTCACATTCGGCACGCTCAAGCGCGGGCTGGCGATCGCACGCGGCCACGCTGGCCGCATCGTCGTCATCGACATTGGGCTCGGCGATTCGGCGCCTGGAGACGGGGCGCCGCAGCTCGTGGACGCTCGGTGGGTGCGCTCGCACGTGCCGCCGATTTCCGCGGAGGCGCACAAGGGTACGCGCAAGAAGCTCATCATCATTGGCGGGGAGATGGGGATGGCCGGCGCCCCGATGCTTGCCGCGCGCGCGGCCATGCGCAGCGGCATCGGGATGGTGCGGATTGTTGTGTGCCGCGACAACCTGCCGGTAGTGCAGGGGGCGGTGCCCGAGGCGCCGGCGCACGCGTGGCCCGAGTCCGATGATGAGGTGCAGGCCACGATCACCAGCTGGGCGGACTCAATCGTCATCGGCCCCGGGCTCGGAGCGACGCTCGGCAGCCGCGCGCTGGTGGAGCGCGTGCTGCGCGGATTTCGAGGGCCCGTGCTGCTCGACGCCGACGCGCTCAACGTCTTCGCCGGCGAGGCGGAGCAGCTCGGCGCGCTCATCGGCGATCGGGCGGCGCTCCTCACGCCGCATCCCGCGGAGTTCGCACGGCTGCTCGGCGTTCACATTAACGATGTGCTCGCGCACCGCTTCGAGATCGGTGCGAAGCTCGCTGCACGCACTCGCGCGTCGGTGCTGCTCAAGGGCGTACCGACGGTGGTGTCGAGTCCTGCGGGGGAGCGGCTCGTGAGCTGCGCCGGCACGCCCGTGCTCGCCGCCGCGGGGAGCGGCGATCTACTGTCTGGAATTGCCGGGACGCTGCTCGCACAGATGGGCAACGCGCACACCGCGGGCGCGTGCGCCGCGTGGGTTCATGGACGCGCGGCGGAGATCGCGGGGCGCGGCTACGTGCGCGGCGTAACCTTCGCGAACTTCGATTTCGCGCTGCGCCGTGTGTGGAACGAGCCGCTGCACGCGATCGAGCCGCCGGTGCTCGCCGAGCTTCCCGCGGTGGGCGAGCGCTGATGCCAGCGCGCGCATGAGCGATGCCATCGCGCTTGGTCCAGGGCGCGAGTTCGACATCATCCGCGAGCTGCTGCGCCGTTGGGGTCCGCGCGCCTCGGGCGTCGGAGACGATGCCGCGCTCGTCGACGTTCCGGCGGGAGAGAGACTGGTAGTGAGCAGCGATGCGAGTGTTGAGCACATCCACTTCGAGCGAGCTTGGCTCACCGCGCACGAGATCGGTTATCGCGCGACGACGGCCGCACTCAGCGATCTCGCCGCGATGGCGGCGTCGCCCATCGGGATCCTGATGGCGCTCGGCCTCCCGGCGTCGTGGCTCGACGCGGTGGGCGAGCTCGGCGATGGCATCGGCGAAGCGCTCGATGCGGCGCGCACGACGATTCGCGGCGGCGACATCAGCGGCGCGAGCGATCTCACGCTCGCCGTCACTGTGCTTGGCAGCGCTGCCGCGCCGCTCCGCCGAGATGCCGCGCGACTCGGCGATACCGTGTACGTCACCGGGCGGCTCGGCGGCCCGGGCGATGCGCTCGCCGCTTGGCAGCGCGGCGGAGTGCCGGTGCCGGGGTCGCGCGAGCGATTCGCGCACCCGGTGGCGCGCATCACCGAGGCGCTCTGGCTCGCGCGCAGCGGCGCAAGAGCGGCAATCGACATTTCCGACGGTCTGATCGCGGACGCTCAGCATCTCGCCGCGGCGAGCGGCGTGCGCATCGAGATCGATCTCGACCGAATCCCGCTGATGGAAGGCGTAGATGCGCGCTCGGCGTCCGTGAGCGGGGAGGAGTACGAGCTCATCGTGTGCGCCGCCGCGCTCAACGTGACGGCTTTCGAACGGGCAAACCACCTCCCGATTACCGCCGTAGGACGCGTAATCGACCACGTGCCGGATGGCATCGGCGTCACCGTGCGAATGAATGGTGAACGGCTGGCGCCCGCCCCCGGCTTCCGCCACTTTTCCTGAACATGCGTGCGTTTCTGGCCTATCCGATGATGGTGATTCAGACGCTGATCTTCATCGTCCCGATCACCATCATGACGTTGTTTCGCATTCCGATTCCGCCAAACAGCTTCGTGGGACGCGGTGGCCACTTCTGGTCGAAGGCCGTGCTCTGGGTGTCCGGAGTAAAGGTGGTCGTCCGCAACCCGCAGTACGTCTCGCGCACAGAGTCGCGCGTGTACGTGTCCAACCATGTGAGCTGGTTCGAGATTTTCGCGCTTGCGACGGTGATCGATCGCTATCGCTTCGTCGCGAAGAAGGAGATTGACCGGGTGCCACTGTTCGGCCGCGCGGCGGGCGCAGTGGCCGCGATCTACATCGAGAGGCAGAACAGAAAGGCCGCGTTCAGCTCGTACGAGCAGGCTGCGGAGCGCATCAAGGGCGGTCTCAATGTCGCCGTGTATCCGGAGGGAACGCGCGGCAGGTCATACGAGCTGCGTCCGTTCAAGAAGGGACCGTTCGTGCTCGCGATAGCCGCCCAGGTGCCGATCGTGCCGCTCATCAGTTGGGGGTCGAAGGAAGTGCAGGCGAAGGGAGAGATCGCGATTCATTCGGGCACCATCGAGCTCACCTTTCTCGAGCCGGTAGAAACGAAGGGGCTCACGTACGAGGATCGCGATGCACTCGTCGACACCGTATGGAATCGCATCGCGGCCGCTCTGTCGGAGAAGGGCGTACCGATTGTGAATCAACCGGCGGCCGTCGCGGGCGCCGCGCAGGAATGACCGTACCTCAACCGAGCAATCCATGTCAGAGATAGTAGACATCACCGCGCGCGAAATTCTCGACAGCAGGGGCAATCCTACGATCGAAGCCGACGTACTGCTCGAGAGCGGCGCGATGGGACGCGCGGCGGTGCCGAGCGGAGCGTCCACGGGCGAGCACGAGGCGCTGGAGCTGCGCGATGCGGATCCCAAACGCTACCTCGGCAAGGGCGTGCTGCGCGCGGTGCAGCACGTGGAGGAAACGATTGCGCCGGCGCTGCGCGGGATGCAGGCCGTCGACCAGATCGGAATCGACCGCGCACTGCTCGATCTCGATGGCACTCCGAACAAGGAGCGGCTCGGCGCGAACTCGATACTCGGCGTGTCACTCGCGACTGCGCGCGCGGCGGCCGAGGAGCTGGGACTGCCACTGTTCCGCTATCTTGGCGGCCCGATGTCGCGTACGATGCCAGTGCCGATGATGAACATTCTCAACGGCGGCGCGCACTCGACGAACACGGTCGACTTCCAGGAATACATGATCGTCCCCGTGGGCGCGGAGACGTTCGGCGAGGCGCTGCGCATGGGCGCCGAAGTGTTCCATTCGCTGAAGAAGGTGCTGGTGAAGCGCGGAATGGCGACGAGCGTTGGCGACGAGGGCGGCTTCGCGCCGGATCTCAACAGCGACGAGGACGCGCTGAAGGTGATCATCGAGGCGATCGAGGCGGCGAAGTATGCGCCCGGAAAGCAGATCGCGATTGCGCTCGACTGCGCGGCGAGTGAGCTCTACGACAAGAAGGGGAAGTACACGTTCAAGAAGAGCGGTGCGGGCACGAAGGACGCGGCGGGGATGATCGAGCTCTACGCGAAGTGGATGGAGGAGTATCCCATCGTATCGATCGAGGATGGGCTGGCCGAGGATGACTGGGAGGGGTGGGCGACGATGACGGGCACGCTGGGCGATCGCGTGCAGCTCGTGGGCGACGATATTTTCGTGACGAACACGGAGCGGCTCGCGCGCGGAATCGAGAGTCACGTCGCCAACGCGATTCTGATCAAGGTGAATCAGATCGGCACGCTCACGGAAACACTCGAGGCGATCGAGATGGCGCGGTCGGCGGGCTACCTCTCGATCATCTCGCATCGGTCTGGGGAGACGGAGGACACGTTCATTGCGGACCTCGCGGTGGGAACGGGCGCGGGGCAGATCAAGACGGGATCCGCGTCGCGCACGGATCGCGTTGCGAAGTACAACCAGCTGCTGCGCATCGAGGAGCTGCTGGGCGAGGCCGCGGAATATCCTGGCGGCGCGATCTACGGACTGTAGACGATGGCGAAGGCGAAGGGGCGCGGCGAGTGGTGGCGGCTCGTGTGGATCGTGCTCGGCGTGGCCGTGATGTACTACGCGGTGCAGGGCGGGGAGTACAGCAGCACGAGGTTATTGGCGCAGCGCTCGCAGGCGGTGAGGATGCATGCGTCGATGGACTCGCTGCGGCGGGACATCGATTCTCTGACGAAGGTGAAGAAGGCGGTGCAGGTGGATCCCGCGGTGCAGGAGCGGATTGCGCGGGAGGAGTTCGGAATGGTGAAGGGGAACAAGGAGATACTGTACAGGTTTGCGGAGCCGGACAGCGTTGCGAACGGCGCGCGCAAACCTTGACTTGGGGTGTTGGGGAGCGGATATTTAGGGACTTGGCGCGGGGTGGAGCAGCCTGGTAGCTCGTCGGGCTCATAACCCGAAGGTCGCGGGTTCAAATCCCGCCCCCGCTACTTCGAAGGCCGGACTGAAAGAGGGTCCGGCCTTTGTCATCGTACGACGCTCGCGGCGCTTCACTCACGAATCATGAGGATTCCAAATGCGGACGCTCGTTCGTTGTCTCGTCGTAACGATCGGATTGTCCGTGCTTCTGGCGGCGCGCACGAGCGCCGTGAACAATCCGATCATTGTGACGATTGCGAACGGACCGTTCGCAGGTCGCTACCAGTCGGACGCGGCTGACACGTACTGCATGCGCCAATCGAATCACAGCACCCTCTCCGCGACGTGGCAGGCGGCGGATGTGCAGGGGGCCAAGACTTTCTCCCTGGCGGCGGTCGACGTGTACGACATTAATGGTGCGGGGCCGAAGTTTGGCGACGTGCACGTTGTGTTCGGTGACTCGCAGAAGAAACCGCTGGTGTACGAGGTGAGGCATGGGCCTCTGACGATGACGCAGGAGGGGAAGGCCACCGTGCTCGCATTTGATGGAAAGACCAAGGACGGGATTCAGCTACGGATAAGGGCGACGTGCGCGCAGATCGACGAGTTGTGAGGAGGAGCTCCCCGAGGCACAAGAATTTCTCTGTGCGATCCCGGCTGAAACGAGGCTAAATACCGTCACAACCGGCCAGCCTCGCGCGCTCCTCTCGTGGCGACTCAACCGAGAGGATCCCCGATGCATTTATGGCTCGCAGGCCTGATCACCGCCGTGCACCTCACGGCGACTCCGGCCGCTGTGCAGGACACCACGTTCGTCACGATGGATCCGCGGCTGTACGCCGCTTCTGACTCCGCGTTGCCGGACACGACCCACGCCTCCCGCCGCCCGCGCGCAATCGAGTACAGCGAGGCGTACCACACGCGGCTCAAGATCCATCAGATTGGCGCGTATCTCATGTTCCCGCTGTTCATCGGCGAGTACGTGCTCGGCGAGAAGCTGCTCACGAGCACCAATCGTTCGGGGGGATTAAAGACCGCGCACAGCGCCGTCGCGGCCGGCATGGGCGTCGTCTTCGTGTCGAACACCGTCACCGGCGCGTGGAACTTCTGGGATGCGCGTAAGGATCCGAACGGCAAGCTGCGGCGCGACATCCACTCGGCGATCATGCTCGCGTCCGACGTCGGCTTTCTGTGGACGGCCGCGGCGGCGGGCGGCGCAAAGAAATCGCTCCAGCAGGCGCGTCACCACCGCGCGATCGCCATCGGTTCGATCTCGCTGAGCGCGATCGGTTCGGGCATGATGTGGCTCTGGAAGGATTGACGGGTATGATGTCGCTGCGACAGCTCGAGCACGCGCTCGCTCCCTGGCAGTCTGCGTACAGTAACTCGAAGGTCCTCTCCACCAGTGTCACGGCGGTGCATCTCATCGCGCTGCTCTTTGGCGGTGGACTCGCGATCGCTGCCGACAGAGGTACGTTGCGAGCGCTGCGCGCGGGATCTGCCGAGCGCGCGCGCCAGCTCACCGAGCTGCACCTCACGCATCGCCCCGTGCTCGTCGCGCTGGCATTTTTGTTCGTGAGCGGTGTGCTGCAGGCGGCCGCAGACGTGAAAACGTTTGCGACGGCACCGGCGTTCTACATCAAGCTCGGACTTGTTGCGCTTCTCGTTGTCAATGGTGCCGTCCTGACTCTTACGGAAACCGCACTTGGGCGCGATGCCGCGCTCGCTGATTCCACCCGCTCACCGCTCTGGTCACGCCTGCGCGCGAGCGCCTACTGTAGCCTTGCACTCTGGACCGCGACGCTGGTCGCGGGTGTCGTCCTCCAGAATGCGACCTGATGTCGAGTGATGTGCGATGCCCGATGAGATGATCCGCCCGCGCGACGACTGCCATAATTGCTCGCTTGCGCCTGGAAGACGAGCGTTCATCCGCGATTCCCTGCTCATCGCGGCCGGAGCACTCGCCGCACTCGGCGCCAACCCAGCGGCCGCGTTTGCGCTGCCGGTCGAGTTGATGGAGGGCGGCAGACGCGCGGATGAGACGATCAAGTATCCCGTTCCAGCAACCGATGGTGTGCAGATCGACAAGGACAATCAAGTGATTCTAGTGCGATGGCAGAATGCCGCGTACGCATTCAACCTCTCGTGTCCGCACCAGAACACGGCGCTCCGCTGGGACGATGCGGACTCGCGCTTTCAGTGTCCGAAACATCACTCCAAGTATCGCCCGGATGGCGAGTTCATCGAGGGACGCGCGACTCGCGGCATGGACAGATTTGCAATCCAGCATCAGGGTGATCAGCTCATCGTCGACGTCGACAAGATGTTCAAGCAGGACGAAGACGGCGCCGCCTGGAACGCGGCCGTCGTATCACTCACCGCGTAGACGAGGTTCGTAGCCATGCAACCTATCGAAAGCGCCACGCCACATTTCCCGTGCGTGACGCGGCGTCAATTCATGATCCAGGGTGCGGTCACGACGGTCGCGATCGTTCTGGCAGGTTGCGGACTAAGCAACGGGCCCACTGCACCCGGAAGCGTCAATCTTACGATCAGCATTGCGGACTATCCGCCGCTGGCGAACGTGGGTGGCGTTGCCTACGTAGACGCGAGCGGCAATCCGCTCGCGGTCGTTCGTCTCGATGCGAACACGTTCGACACCTTCTCGCGTCTCTGTCCGCACCAGGGCGGCACGATCAACACGTCGGTCGGCGGCTTCACCTGTCCGGTGCACGGCGCGCGCTTCGATGACATGGGCAAGTGGGTGGGCGGGCAGCCCACGATCAATCTGACCAGCTATGCAACCACCTTTGACGCGGCCGCCGGAACGCTGACGATCGGGTGACGCGGCTCCGCTCCCGCGGAAGGCGCGTCTCGTTGTCTGCCTTCTCATCGCGTTGCTAAATTGCCGGTCGGTCGACACTGGCGATTGGATTCGCGGAGGCGGCAAACGTGACGGTCGTTCTGGTGCTCGCACTGCTCAGGATCGTCTCGGGCACGTCGCTCGAAGGCATCGTGCGTTCGAGCGACGGCAACGTGCCGGTGGCATCCGCCCGGATCGTTGCGACGGCGCTCGGCGGCCGTGATCCAGGCGTTGACGCGCACGCGGACTCTACGGGCAGATACGCGTTCACCGACTTGCAACCGGGCACGTACCATGTCCGCGTGACCAGCGCCGGCTACGAACCGCGGGAGATGGACGTGTTCATCGCCGGTACGCTCCTCGTTCACGTCGATGTCGTGCTGGTGCCTCATTCGGTGCGGCTTGCGGAGGTTCGCGTGAACGCTGCCGCGGAGCGCGCGGCGCTCAGCGATTCAATCGCTACACTGCTCGCCGGTCGCGACGTCGGAACCGTTATCGTTTCGGGCGACGCTCTGCACGCCGATCCGGCGCTCGCGAGCGCGGATGCGCTGCAGAGCGTCGCGACGCGTGCCGGAGCGTCCATGCGCGACGAGACGCCGACGGCGATGCACGTGCATGGCGCGGCTGCCGGAGAGAATGGCGTGCGTCTCGATGGCATTCCGCTTTTCAATCCCTATCACGCCTCGGGCACGCTCACGGCGGTGGACCCCGACGTCATCTCTTCTGCGACGTTGCATACTGGCGCGATGGATGCCTCGCTCGGCGACGCGACCGGAAGCGTGATTGACCTCGAGACCCTGTCCACGGATTCGACTCGGCTGTCGACGCAGGGCGGATATTCAGCTCGCGCGTTTCGCGAAAGTTTCATCGGGCCACTCTCCGCTGTTGGCGGCAGCTTTCTCGTTGCTGTGCGCCAGAGTGCCAACGCCCGGCTCTCGGATCTCCGTGATCAGTCGGCGCCCGGGCTGCAGTATGGAGATCTATTCGTGCGTGCCACGATGCCGGTGGCCGGCGGCGATCTCGAGGCGTTCGCGCTGCACGGCGATGATCGGTTGGGGTTCGACGCGGGAACGGAGGTGCCGTCGGCCTCGGCCGACGAGGACGACGGGAGCCCATCGGACCCGTCGGCTACGAACTCGCTCGCGTGGACCACGGGCACGGATGCGCTGCGCTGGCGTTCGAGCGGTCCCACGCGCTGGGAGCTGCGCGCTTGGCGCACTCGGTTCGACGCGTCCTTCGCATGGACTGGCGTCGCGCAGCTCGAAAGCACGCTCGAACAGCTGGGCGCTGCGGCGAGCGCTGAGTGGCAGCGTGGTGGGGTCCAGTACAGCGCCGGCATCGATGCGCAGCGCATCGGTGTGCATTACCGGGTGACGAGCGCGAGCGACCCGGTTGCCGCGCCGCTCGCGCTCTCGGGAGCGCCGATGTTGGTGTCGGCGTTCGGCGAAGCACGCTGGAAGGCGGGTGACGAGTGGTCGTTCGCGGCCGGGCTGCGCGACGCGCTCGTCGCGCCGGGCGATCATGGTCTGGAGCCGCGCCTTTCGGTGCGATTCGCACCTGGGCATCAAATTTCGTTGGGTCTGGGCTACTCCAGTGTG
>JANWLO010000048.1 GCA_025450815.1 Gemmatimonadaceae bacterium | reverse complement strand
TACCGTTCCGTGGGCGCGATATGTGAGTGCTGGCGACAGATCTCCTGGAAGTTGAGCGCGTCGGAGGCGTTTGCGAAGTTTGCCAACGCGTAGCCGCAGAGCAGATCGAAGTCGAATTCGGCGACGAGCTCATTCCAGAGTCCCTCGAGGCGGATTGACGCGCTGGAGTTCCCATCTTTCGCGAGCAGATCGACCATCTCGCCATAGGCCCGAACGTGAGGATGGTGCAGCGGCTGTCCCACGCGGCGCACGAGCGGCTCGATTACGGCACGGAAGCGGACCCGATCGGGGACGCCGTCACTCATGAACAGTGCGAGCGTGTCCGCTGCGTCGAGGAGCAGGAGCCGCGACTGCTTCACCGCGCGCGAAACGTCGAATCCCTTCGCGTCGAGCGCGCGTGTGAAGGCGCCGCGATGCGAGTCGGTCGCGAACACGATGAGCTGATGTCCCGCCGTCAACCCTTCGGCCAGATATTCCGGCACGGAGCGAACGAGGAATTCTTCGGCCTCGTAGAACTGAACGTCGTGTGACGATGGTGCATGCGCTTCGCGACGGCGACGGCGTGGCGACGGCTCCGAGCTGTGCGAATGCAGGAAACTGCTACTGGCCACGTTGCGTCCTCGAGGAACGTAAGGGACGGTGCGTGCGGCGAGCCCTCGAACATGGCGCCGTTGAACGGCGCGGTGCAGCAAGAAGCGCGCTCAGGGGGAAGGCGCGTCACCCGCGGACACTGGGGCGGCGGCGCGCAACGCATACTTGGTTTCAATTCGCGCGATCTGGTCGACCAGTTCCGCGAACTCGGGCTCAGGAAAGTGGGCACAGACCGCCCGCAAGCGCGACGCGATGTCTGATCTGAGCAACTCGATGTCGCGGGACTGTTCCAGTGGTATCACGTTCCGACAAGCGGGATGGGCAAGTTGACCTACCGGTATCCTGGAAGGGTACAGAATTAGGGACTCGATTTCCACGCCAGGAGTTTTCTTCGGCGCACCGCGACTGTTCGATCTTGGGACGCGAATTCTCGATATCGAACGAAAACTCCGTTCACAGCGATTTCTTCAGTCGTGTCAAGTCATTAAGTGACAACGGTTTACAGTGTTATCATATTGGCACGAAGCTTCCATTGCATCTTTCGACCGCCGAGCGCGCTTTTGATGCTCGGAGGGGTCATTTGCCATTACTGCGTTCGGGAGACCTGGCTTGGACATAGCACGCGATCCGCCGAAGAAAACCAGGCGAATGGTCATCATCGGTGGAGCGATCATCGCTCTGGCGATCGTGACGCTGGCGCTGAGCCGATTGGAGGCTGCGCCGCCAACAGTGGAACGGTCGACGCTCTGGATCGACACCGTCAGGCGCGGCGAGATGGTTCGCCAGGTTCGCGGACCCGGCACGCTGCAGCCCGAGCAGATCCGATTCGTCTCGACGGTCACCGCCGGTCGCGTCGAGCGGGTGCTCGTGCGGCCGGGTGCTCCGGTGACTGCAACCACTGAGCTCGTCGAGCTGTCCAACCCTGATGTGCAATTGGAGGCGCTCAGCGCCGAGCAGCAGCTCAATGCGGCCGAGGCGGCGCTGGTGACGCTTGAGACGAATCTCGAATCGCAGCGCCTCACGCAGGAGGGAGTGGTCGCGACCACTCGCTCCGACTATCTCGATGCGCAGCGCAACGCCGAGGTCGCGAACTCGCTCGACACGCTTCTGTCGAAGGTCGAGCTGGGCAAGGCGCGCGACAAGGGCGCAGAGCTCGAGACGCGCATGCGCGTGGAGCAGGAGCGGCTCAAGGTGATCAGCGGCAACATCGAGCAGCAGATCGCGTTGCAGAAGGAGCAGGTCTCCAAGCTCCGCGACATCGTGCACTACCAGGAGGCGCGAGTGCAGTCGATGAAGGTGCTCGCGGGCGCGGATGGAGTGGTGCAGGACATGGAGCTGCAGCCGGGCCAATGGCTGCAACCTGGAACGCTGCTCGCGAAGGTCGCACAACCGGGTCGCCTCAAGGCCGTGCTGCGCATTCCGGAAACGCAGGCGAAAGACATCCAGATCGGACAGCCCACGTCGATCGACACGCGGAATGGCATCATCGAGGGCCACGTGTTTCGCATCGATCCATCCGCGCAGAACGGCACTGTGGGCGTGGAGGTCTCGCTGGATGGAACGGTGCCCGGCGCGCGTCCGGACCTCTCCGTAGATGGCACGATCGAGATCGAGCGGCTCAAGGATGTGCTGTATGTCGGCCGACCCTCATACGGTCAGGCTGAAAGCACGGTCGGAATGTTCCGGCTCTCTCCGGACGGGTCGGAAGCAACGCGCGTGAACGTGAAGCTTGGCCGCAGCTCCGTGAACACAATCGAGATCAAGCAGGGACTCAACGTGCACGATCGCGTGATCATCTCCGACATGTCGGCGATGGACTCCCACGACAAGGTGCGCGTGCAGTGATCGACCTCGCAGCCGCTCGTGTCCTACCCGCACTTTCGCTCGCACCGCAACCGCTCTCTCACCGGCGATCATAATGACCTCTCCGTCCTACAGCGCGACGACCACGCAAGACTCCCCGCTCCTTCGCCTCGATGGGATCACCAAGGTCTACTACACGGACGAAGTCGAGACGCACGCGCTCTCGGGCATTCACCTCGAGGTGAAACGTGGCGGCTACCTTGCGATCGCGGGTCCGTCCGGATGCGGCAAGACCACTCTGCTCTCGATCCTCGGCCTCCTCGACACGCCGTCGGATGGCACCTATCTGCTCGACGGCGAGCCGGTGGGCAAGCTGAGCGCCGCGGAGCGCGCGCGAGTTCGCAACCGGCAGATCGGATTCATCTTTCAGGCATTCAACCTCATTGGCGATCTCACCGTGTACGAGAACGTCGAGCTGCCCCTCACTTATCGCGGCATGGAAGGAAGTGAGCGGCGCAAGCGCGTTCAGGAGGCGCTCGAGAAGGTCGGGATGTCGCACCGCATGAAACACTATCCGTCGCAGCTCTCGGGCGGCCAGCAGCAGCGCGTCGCCGTTGCACGCGCGGTCGCGGGTGAGCCTCTGATTCTGCTCGCAGACGAGCCCACTGGAAACCTCGACTCGACGAACGGCGAGGCGGTGATGGAGCTGCTGCGCGATCTGCACCGGCAGGGTGCGACAATCATCATGGTCACTCATGATCCGCGTTACGCGCGACATGCTGATCGATCCATCCATCTATTTGACGGACTGATCGTCGAGGATCTCAACCAGGAGCAGGCCGCGCGCGATGAGGCGCAGCTTCGCGAGTCCGGATTTCAGGTAACCTGATCATGGAAACCTTCGTTCGCGATGTGCGCTTCGCGCTGCGGATGCTCGTCAAGCGCCCAGGATTCACGATTCTCGCCGTGATCTGTCTCGCGCTCGGCATCGGCGCGAGCGCGGCGATCTTCAGCGTCGTGAACGGTGTGTTGCTCAGACCACTTCCATTTCCGGATTCGGACCGACTGATTGCGTGGGGATCGGCGAAGCACATGTCGTCCGAAATCAGCTCCATTTCCGGGCCGGATTTCGTCGACTTCCGCGCGGGGTCCACACACGCGGAGCTCGCGGTCTACGCCGGCAGCGAGCTCACACTCCGAAACGGAGATGCGGTCGCGCGGCTCAAGAGTGCGAGCGTCTCCTCGAATATCTTTCACGTGCTCGGCGTCGCTCCCAGGCTCGGTCGCGGTCCTTCCCTCGACGAGGAGCTGCCGAAGCGCGGGAACGTCGTCGTGTTGAGCGACGGACTCTGGCGCCGCTCATTCGGCTCCGATCCGAAGGTGATCGGGCGCGTGATTCGGCTCGACGCCGAGAACTACACGGTCATCGGCGTGATGCCTGAAGGCTTCACCTTTCCGCTTGGTACCGAGGAGGTAGATGCCTGGACGCCGCTTACGCTGGCGGGAGACTCGTCCTTCGCGGAGCAGCGCGGCGCGCACTACCTCACCGGCGTCGGAAGGCTCGCGCCGCACGCCACTACCGATGAGGTTTCGGCCCAGCTCAAGGCAATCGCCGCACGACTCTCGCTGCAGTTCCCGGGCATGAATCACGAGCGCACGGCGAACGTGATGGACCTGCACGAGAATCTCGTCGGAAGCTCCCAGCACGCGCTGTTCGTGCTCGCCGGCGCGGTTGCGTGTCTGTTGCTCATCGCCTGCGCGAACGTAGCGAATCTCATGCTTGCTCGCGCAACGCTCCGCGCCAAGGAAGTAGCCGTCCGTACCGCCATCGGAGCGAGTCGCTCGTCGATTCTTCGGCAGGTGCTCACTGAGAGCATCATACTCGCCGTGATGGGAGGCATTGCCGGTCTGCTGCTCGCGGCGTGGGGCGCAGATCTGCTGCTCGCGATCGCGCCGCGTGCGCTGCCGCGCATCCACGAGATCGGACTCGATTGGCGCGTCGTTGGTTTCACGGCGTTGGTCGCGATTGTCACGGGGCTCGGCTTCGGAATTGCGCCTGCGCTCCAGTTGAGCGGGGCGGAGCTCAACGATACGCTGAAGGAAGGAGGGCGCTCGGTCACGGGCGCCGGTCATGCCAATCGGACGCGAGCCTCTCTCGTGATCGCCGAAGTCGCCCTCTCATTGATCCTGCTTACCGGCGCGGGATTGCTCAGCGCCACGCTGCTACGCCTCCAGCACCAGAACCCCGGCTTCGATGCGACTGACGTCATCACGACGAGACTTTCGCTCTCGGATGCCACCTACAAGACCAGCGCGCAGCAGGCGGCGTTCTACGATCAGCTGATCGAGAAGGTGCGTGCCATTCCTGGCGTGGAGACCGTGGGAGCCGTGAGCACGATCCCGCTCAGCCGCGAACGAATGATCATTGGATTCTCGATGGCCGAGGAGCCGCGGGGTGACGGGATTGCCCCAGCACATGGCGAGGAACTCGACGTGACGTCGCCGGACTTCTTTGCATCGATGCGCATCCCGGTGAAGACGGGGCGAGTGTTCACAGCGCAGGATGACTCCGCGGCGCCACTCGTGATGATCGTGAACGAGGCATTCGCGAAGAAATACTGGCCGGGTCAGAATCCACTGGGGCAGCGCCTGTCCGCTGGGTACGATACGGACAGCCTGCGCACGGTGATCGGTGTCGTCGGCAACGTGCGGCACGACGACCTCGGCACTGAGGCCGCTCCAGCGATGTATCTGCCGTATCGCCAGGCAGGCTACAACACGATGGCGTTGACGATCCGCGCGCGCGGCAATGCGACGAACGTTCCCGACGCGCTGCGGCGAGCGGTGTCCTCTCTCGATCCCGATCAGGCGCTGGGGACGGTGCGATCGATGGAGTCCGTCATGTCAGAGTCGCTCTCGAGGCAGCGCTTCAGCGCCTCGCTGCTCGGCATCTTCGCGATGATCGCGCTCGCGCTCTCGGCCGTCGGCATCTTCGGTGTGATGTCCGCGATGGTGACTCAGCGCACCCGCGAGTTGGCCGTGCGGCTGGCGCTCGGCGCGAACCCGCGCAGAGTACTGCGGCTCGTGATGTCGCAGGGAGCGGTGCTTGCGGGTGCCGGAATCGTCATCGGACTCTTCGGGGCGTTCGCGCTCTCGCGCGTCGTGGCGGGGATGCTCTACGACGTCGCGGCGACAGATCCCGCCACGCTGTTCGCGGTGTCAGTCCTGCTCGCGGCGGTCGCGCTCCTTGCGTGCTACATTCCGGCGCGGCGTGCGACGCGGGTCGATCCCATCATTACGCTGCGAGAGGAATAGGGAAGTGACTGCCGGAGGTGCCGCTCTGTGATCACATCCAATGGCGACGCGGCGACGATTCGGCCGCCGCGCATCCTCATCGCGGATGACCAGTCCGATGTGCTCGAGGCGCTGCGCCTGATGCTCAAGGGGCGCGGCTTCGAGATAGAGGTCGCGCGCTCCGTGAGCGAGATCGTCACCGCGGTGGAGACGCGCGCGCTCGACGCCGTGCTGATGGATCTCAACTACTCGCGCGACACCACGTCGGGGCTGGAGGGGCTCGACATCCTGCCGCGCCTGCAGGCGGCCGACCACACGATGGCGGTGATCGTAATGACCGCGTGGGGAAGCGTGGACAGCGCCGTGGAGGCGATGCGCCGCGGCGCGTGGGACTACATCGAGAAGCCGTGGGACAACGCGCGGCTGCTCACGACGGTTAACTCGCAGCTCGAGCTCTCTCGCGCTCTGCGCCGGTCGCAACGACTCGAAGGCGAGAACGAGCTGCTGCGGAAGGATGGAGAGCCCGAGATCATCGCGGACTCGCCGCGCATGCGGCCCGTGCTCGAGCTGATGTCGCGCGTTGGTCCATCGGACGCGAACGTGCTCATTGGCGGGGAGCACGGCACGGGAAAGGAACTCGCGGCCCGGTGGCTGCACGCGATCTCGCCGCGGCGCAACGCGGCGTTCGTCGCCGTGAACATGGGAGGTCTTTCCGAGGGCGTGTTCGAGAGCGAGCTGTTTGGGCACGTGAAGGGGTCGTTCACGGACGCGAAGAACGATCGCATGGGCCGCTTCGAGCTCGCGGATCGCGGGACGCTTTTCCTCGACGAGATCGGAAATCTGCCGCTGCACCAGCAGTCGAAGTTGCTGCGCGTGCTTCAATCTGGCGAGGTCGAGCGCGTGGGCGACTCGCGGCCGCGAAAGGTTGACGTGCGTGTGCTCGCGGCGACGAACGTGGATCTGCACGGCGAGGTTGCGGCTGGGCGGTTCCGCGAGGATCTGCTATTTCGCCTCAACACCATCGAGATCCAGCTGCCGCCGCTGCGGGAGCGCCGCGACGACGTGGCGCCTCTCGCCAATCACTTCCTGCGCAAGCACGCGCTGCGCTACGGTAAGCCACTCCCGTCTTTCGACAACGCGGCGATGCAGGCATTGCTCGAGCATCCGTGGCCCGGCAACATTCGGGAGCTCGACCACGTCATCGAGCGCGCGGTGCTGCTCGCACAGGGAGAACAGGTGCGCGCTGTGGACCTCTCGCTGCGCCCGGGCACTACCGCGGCCGGGGTGAAGACGGACGATGTAACGCTCGAGGAGGCGGAGCGGATGCTCATCCAGAAGGCGCTGTCCCGCCACGACGGAAACGTGAGTCACGCCGCGAAGGCGCTCGGCATCAGCCGGAGCGCGCTCTATCGCCGCCTGGCCGTCCATGGCCTCTGACCGTCCTCGTCACCGCTCCCGGCTAACGCACGAGACGCGGATATTCCTGCTGGCGCTCCTCGCGGGCGCTGCCGGAAGTGCAACCGCGCTGCTCCTCCTCTGGTTCGGCGCGTACGATGACAAACTGCAATGGACGCTCACACTCGTCATCGTCATCTGCTGGCTGTCGTTCGCGCTTGCCGCGCGCGAGCGAGTCGTGCGGCCGCTGCAGACCGTCTCGAACATGCTCGCGGCGCTGCGCGAAGGCGATTTCTCCACGCGAGCGCGCGGCGCGCGCGACAGCGATGCGCTCGGACTCGCGCTACTCGAGGTAAATCTCCTCGGCACAACGCTGCGCACGCAGCGGCTTCGCTCGCTCGAAGCCACGGCGCTGCTCCGCACCGTGATGGAGGAGATCGAGGTCGCGATCCTCACGTTCGACGGTACGCATCGTCTGCGACTCCTCAATCGCGCTGGTGAACGGCTGCTCGCCCAACCCGCAGAGCGGCTGCTTGGTCGTACGGGAGTGGAGCTGGGGCTCGAGGAATGTCTGAGCGGAGATGCGACGCGCACCATCGACACGCTCTTCCCTGGCGGCGCTGGCCGATGGCAGCTGCGGCGCACGACCTTTCGGCAGAACGGCGAATCTCACCAGCTCGTGGTGCTTTCGGATCTGAGCAAGGCGTTGCGCGAAGAGGAGCGCCTTGCATGGCAGCGAATAATCCGAGTGCTCGGCCACGAGATCAACAATTCGCTGGCGCCCATCAAGTCGATCGCGGAGAGCCTGCAGCAGCTCGTGGACGCGCCCGTGCGCGGCGCGGATGCGGAGGAGGATCTCCATCAGGGGCTCGCCGTGATATCGAACCGCGCGGGCTCGCTGAGCCGATTCATGACATCGTACGCGGTGCTTGCTCGACTCCCTGGCCCGCGCCACGCGAAGGTCGACGTTGCGAATTGGGTGGCGCGCACGGCGAAGATGGAAACCCGGCTGCCCGTGCTCGTCGAGGATCGCGCATCGTTCGCGATTCGAGGCGACAGCGATCAACTCGATCAGCTGCTGATCAATCTCGTGCGCAACGCCGCCGACGCGTCGCTCGAGACGGAGGGCGAGGTCGACATCGGGTGGGAGCGCTGCGGTAGCTGGCTGCACCTTTGGGTGCGTGACGATGGGTATGGTGTTGCGGACAGCTCGAATCTGTTCGTTCCATTCTTCACGACGAAGCCCGAAGGGTCCGGAATCGGTCTCGCGCTCAGCCGTCAAATCGCGGAGGCGCACGGCGGCACGCTCACGCTCGAGAATCGCGGTGAGGGGCGAGGCGCGGAGGCGCTGCTGCGGCTGCCTATAGCGTAGCGCAGCCGCAGCAGCACGTCGGTGGTCAGTGGTCGCCGCCGTCGTGATTCGGCCCATCATCGAAGCCATCGTTGCCGTGTCCGTCGTCGCCGTGTCGATCGCGATCTTCGAACGCGTGGAACGAGCGCCGAATGTTGTCCGCGACGAGCGACGCGTTGTCGCCATTATCGTTCGCAGTGGCCGGATCGATCAGCGTTCCGTCGCGATCGGTAAACCAGCGGTCGATGCTCACGTGCACGGTGAGATTCGTTGGCGCGGAGCCGACGGCTAGCGGCGGATCGAATCGTAGCTCGAGCTTTGCGTCGGTTCTTCCCGTGTATACGAACTGATGTCCGTCGAACGTCCCCTCCACGCGCACGCTTGCATTCGCGAACTCCGGGTGAGCCACGAGAAACGCCGAGCCGCCCGAATCCGAGCGCTGCACCGGGTGGATCCTGGCCTCGATTCCGTGGTAGGTTCCGGCCGGAATCTGGAGTGAGAGCATCGACACCACTGAGTTGTCCACGGGCAGCTCGACGAGCATCGGCCCGGTCTCGAGTTGTTCGCAGCGATCGCCCACGCTGTTGCCATCGTCGGCGCATGCGGCCGAGTCGGCGATGGCGAGCTCGAGTCGCGAGAGCGTAACGGAGGCGCGTGTGATGATGAGAGCGTGAGTGCTGCCCGGCGTGCTAATGTGCCGGTCGAACGACGGCGCCATTGCCCGCGCGCCCACCAGATCGGCGATGCTGGTGGCGGAGAGAGTGGCGATATCGAGCGTCAGGGTGGCGTCCTTCTTTCCGTTCGGCCCGTTCGCGTCGCTGCACGCAGCGACGGCGGTGAGAGCGACCAAGGCGGTCGCCGGGACGAGCGCTCGAACGACATATCGATGTGGATGCATGTGTACCGTCCCGCGAAGGTAAGTCGAGCCGGCTCGGAGCGAGCGGCTGCGCCCATTCTCGCGGCGGTACCCATGCACGCACTACGAATTCGTGTCGAAAGGAGTGTATTTCACCGCGGGGGATAATGTCCGCGGGGTGGAGCGATGCCTCGAGTGAAAGTGTGCGTGATCACATCGAGGAGTTAAGGCGGCGATATGGCCGCCTCCTCGAGGTAGATCGTGTCGTCGAACTCCGTGCCGTCGAAGCGGTGCTCGGAACGGGACTTCACCACGAAGTGATTCTCCGTGCTCACCCAGATCGTCGATGCGTAATTTGTCGGTCCGGCCGAGAGCTTCCAGCAGTCGAACTTTCCCGCGGGAACTGTGATCGTCTCTCGGCCAGTCACGCGAAGCGGTATGGTCGCCCACGCCTGCGTGAACTCGACGTGAACATGTGGATGATAGGGCGCCGCAAGCTGGATCGTACCTCGCCAACCGGGCGCAAGCTTGAGTCCGGGAATCACGAGGACCTTGGTCCACTCCCACGGCAATCGTCCGGCGGCCTGGGCATACGGAAATCGCCCCGCCGTATCTACGCGCCCCGCCAGCAGGAACGAGACGCTCGACGAATCGAAATCCGCGTGCATCGACCCCACAGGCTTCTGCGTCGGGTACCAGCTCGCCCAATGCAGTGGAATCAGATCGTGCTCGGCCACGGTGAGCGAGTCCACCGACACGCGCGTGATGAGCGGACCAGTGCGTACCACTAGCAGCGCCGGCACGCCGTTCCACACCCTGTGCGTGATCACGAACGTGCTAGCCGCGTGTTCGCTCGTGAAGGCGCCGTCGGTGACCGTGCGCGATCCGTAGACGAGCGTTGCGGCGGCGATCTGTGATCCATCCACCTCGATCGGCGCCGACGGTACCGGCTCAGCGCCGCACGCCACCGCTACTCCGAACGCGGAGACCATGAGATGCCGCAGCGCCGATGGGTCCGATCCGCCATGAAAGCTCTCGCACGCCGAGTCCGCGGACGCGAAAGCGACCGCGTCGTCGACGGATGGCGCTCGGCTCGCCAGTGCGCGATGCTGGAGCACCAGCGCCGCGATCACCGTCGCCGCGATGGCAGACAACGCCGTTGTGATCTTCCACCTGCGCCGCCGAGCCGCGCTTGCGATCTCGTCGCCAAGCGGCAATGCCACGCGCTCTCCGAGTTCCCGGCGCGCGATGATGCTCGCGAGTGTTTCCGCCGAGAGCGATGGTGGCTCCATCGCCGCGGCACGTTCGGCAAGGTCACGATCGTTGGACGGTTCTTCGACTGTCGGTGTCATTTGTCCCCCAAAAGGTCACGAAGCCGGCGGCGGGCGCGATGGAGGCGCACCTCCGATGTACCGGCACGAATGCCGAGCATGCGGGCGATCTCTGAGTGCGTGTATCCCTCGACGTCGCGCAGAACGAATACCGTGCGAAGATCCCGCGGCAGCGCGGCGAGCGCTGTCTCGATGGCGAGACGTTCCACGACCGCGTCTGGCGCGATCGTGCGCGATGAGTCGCCGGCGCGAATCGCGACCGCATCGCGCCGGCGGCCCGCTCGCAAGCGCATGAGCGCGGTCCGAACCGTAACTGCGCGCAGCCACGCGTCGAAGCTGCCGCTGCCGGAGAACGCGCCCAGTGCCTCCGGCAAACCGACGAAGACGTCCTGAACCACATCCTCGGCGTCGTCCGCCGAGAGGGTGAGCCGAAAGGCAACGCGGTGCACCTGCGCGCTGTATTCGTGGAAGAGCTCCGCGAGCGCGTCCGTCGATCCGCTGGAGGCTCGAAGCAGGACGTCGGCGAGCGTCGTCGATTCATTCGGGAGTGGCATCACACTGTAGATGCCGCACGGCGCAGGATACTTACAGAGGTCGACCCGCCATTGAGGTGGACGGACAGCCTGTTAGAATGGTAGACCGCAACCCACGAGACGCTCATGTCCTCGATGCATCGAACGATAGAAGGCCAGGTTCTGGTGAATCACCTGACGCAGGACGAGATGTTGATCGACACGACGTTGCTCGCGCAGCACGGCCGAAGCGCGCGCACGCTGGTGAAGGAGGGTCCGCTACGCGTCACCATAATCGCACTCGCCGCGAATGCGACGCTGCCCCCACACAGCGCGAACGGCCCGATAACGGTCCAGCTGCTCGACGGCGACATCACGTTCGACGTGGCAGGGAAGGAGTACCCGCTCCAAAAGCGCGATCTGCTCGTCGTCGCCGCTGCGGTGGAACATTCGGCCAGCTCGAAGGCGGGCGGCACCTTTCTGTTGACGGTCGTCCATGGTCAGTGACGTAGCAGTTCGAATTGTCTCAGCGCTTTCTCACGCTGGCGCCGGCGAAGGTTCCACGCGTACCAGCGGTGGTCCGGCTCGTCACTGTTCGACATGCTCGCGTGCATGAGTGAGTCGAGCTTTGTGCGTTCGGGCTCGTGCAGACTTCCCACGCTCGCAACCAGCGCGGGCGCGGCATCTCCGGATAGGTGGCCGGTGAGATACCCGACGTCGAGTTTTCCGCTCGTCCGGTACAGCTCCACGTTGCGGCGCACGATCCACGCGTCGGTGTTGTAGTACACCGAGGCCATCGCTATCGCGAGAGTCGCCGTCACGACGTGGTACGCGAATCGGCCGGACGGCGTGCGCTGGGCGACCTCGAATGCGAGGAGGATGAGTGCGCACGCGAGCACGAGCATGTAACCCTGCGCCTGCATGCGCTGGTACGTGAATCCGTAAGCCTGTTCGTAGCGCGCGACTCGCGCGAATGCGATCACGAGCATCGCGCCAACGCCCGCGAGAGCGCCTGCGGCGGTACGCCACTGCACGCTGTCGTCGCGCGCCCACGAGCGCCGCGTTGCGAGAATCGCGCCGATCACCAGCGTGGCCGCGACGTTGAGCTCCGCGAAGCCACGATGCGCGTATTCGGCGTAGGTGATGCCGCTCGCCGCCTGAGCCGCTGGATTTTTCAGCAGCGAGATTGTCGCGCTCACGACGAACAGCCACATCACGGCGGCCATCGCGGCAGCGAGCACGCGGCTCTCGAGTCGTCCGATCGACAATCCCGCGAACGCTGGCGTCTCGAATCTCTCCACTCTGCCGCGCGATATGCTTCCGAGCGCGCCGGCCGAGAGGGCGAGCAGAAAGAGCAAGAACGCGATCCGCGCGGGATCGTCTATCGGTAGCAGATTCTCCAGCCCCGAGCGTAGGGCTGCGAATATAGGGTCGGCGTCGGCGAGGAGCAGCACGAGCACCACGATGACGGGAACCGTGATCAGAATGCTCCTGGCGATCGCGTCACGGCGCACCGAGCGCTCGATTCCCGCCCGGTCCGCAACTTCGGCGCCTAGCCCGGCAAACACGCTTACGATGGCCGTGAACGGCGCCGCGATGGCAACACGCGGCCGGAGCGCGTCGAGCGACGGTCGTCCCGCGGTGGCGAGCGCAATCGCGAAGAACAGCAGGCTGCCCGGAACCAGTAGCGCGACCCATGCGGGCGACGTGGTGATTGCGGCCCCACCGGCGATGGTCACGGCCCAACAGGCCGCCACGATCGAAGGTGCGCCGGCATGACCGTAGGGTGCATGTGACGTGGCCAGCATGGCGATCGCGGCCGCTGCGATCCAGAGCGGCCAGTTGAGCCCGATGTTCGTGTCCCAGAGTATCCAATTGCCGAGCAGGGCGACGAAGGCGGCGAAGGTCCAGCGAGCTATTGAGGGTGAGGGCGGTGGTGAATCGGGCATGCGGACTCCGGTCGAAGTGCGAAGTACTTTATTTCACAAAGTACAAACGCGCAAGGGGCTCATGCGTCACACGCTGCCCGTTCCCATCGGACCTGCCGCCTCTGCGGCCGGATCCTACATTGTGGTGTGCGCGACCCTCACCCCCGAATCCCTCTCGCCGCTTGGGCTCCCGGCGAGCCTCTGCTCAAGCTCCGCTTCCTCCTCCGCTACGCCCTCTTCTGGTTCCTCCTCTTCACGCTCCTGCGCGTCGTCTTCCTCGCCTACCACGCGCCCGAAACCAATCAGATCGGCGCCGCCACCATAGCTGGCCTCCTCCTTCGTGGCGCCCGCATGGACGCTTCCGCCACCGCGTATCTGCTCGTCATCCCCACGATCCTGCTCGCTCTCGCGCCGCTCTTTCCGCCGCGCGCTCTGCGCGCCGTCCTTCGCGCCTACAGTCGGCTCGCCATCGCGATTGCCGCCCTCCTCGCTACCGTCGACGTCGAGCTCTTCGCGAAGTGGGGCGCCCGCATCGACGCGACGCTGCTCCCGTATCTGCGCACTCCGCGCGAGGCGGCCGCGAGCGCCGAGTCGTCGCCGGTGGCGCTGCTCGCGCTACTGCTTCTCATCCTGATCGCGTTCGGCGTGTGGGCCTACCATCGTTTCGTTGATCGGCACTTCGAGAACGAGGCACCCGGCGGTCGCCTTCTCCGCACCGCGCCGCCCCTCCTCCTCGGCTGCACCCTCCTCCTCGTCCCGATTCGCGGCGGACTCCAATGGACGCCGCTCAACCCCAGCAGCACCTACTTCTCGCACAGCGACTTTGCCAACCAGGCAGGGCTCAACGTCGCATGGAATTTCCTCCACTCGCTCACGATCAAGGACTATCGCACCACGAATCCGTACGCGTCAGCGATCACGGAGTCTGACGCGCGCCAACTCGTCGACAGTCTGCTCCACACCACGGACAGCACCACGCGACAGCTGCTGCGCATGAAGCAGCCGAACGTGATCCTCATCATCTGGGAGAGCGGCACCGCCAAGATCATCCAGCGGCTGGGCGGACTCGCCGGCATCACGCCTCACTTCGACTCGCTCTCGCACACTGGCGTCCTCTTCGACGCCATGTACGCGTCGGGCAATCGCAGCGCGAAGGGGCTCGCCGCCATTCTGAGTGGATGGCCCGCGCAGAGCGACGCGCCGATTCTCAGCTCACCCGCGCGCGCCGCTCGGCTGCCGGGACTCGCGGAGGACCTGTCGGCGGACGGCTACCACACCTCGTTCTACTACGGCGGGGAGCTCGAGTTCGCGGACTTCAAGTCGTATCTGGTCGCGCATGGTTTCGACCGCATCATTGGCGAGCAGGACTTCGATCGCCGCGACTGGGGCTCGAAGTGGGGCGCGCACGATCACGTCGTGCTTGGGCGACTTCTCTCGGATTCACGCGCCTTTCGCCGTCCATTTTTTGCGACGCTGTTCACGCTCAGCAGCCACGAACCTTATGACGTGCCGATGCAGCCCGTCATCGCGGGCAATAGTGAGCAGGTTCACTTCCTAAACGCGCACATCTATACGGACCGCAGCCTTGGCAACTTCGTGGCGGCTGCGTCGCGCGAGACGTGGTGGGACAGCACGCTGGTCATCATAATCGCGGATCATGGCCATCCGCTGCCCAAACTTCCGCCGCCGCAGGGAGAGCAAGCGTCCGAGCTCTATCACATCCCGATGCTCTGGCTGGGAGGCGCGCTCGCTGTGCGCGACACGGTGATTACCGTCGTGGGTTCACAGGTGGACGTCGCGCCAACGCTGCTCGCGCAGCTCGGCCGCCCCCACGCGCAGTACAAGTGGGGGAAGAATCTGCTCGCGGCGGATGTTCAGCCGTTCGCGTTCTTCGGTTATCTCGATGGATTCGGCTGGGTGGATGCGCGCGGGCGTCTCGTCTACAGCTACAATAGCCGTGAGGTCATGCAGCGCACCCCGGGCGCGGACGAGCAGCAGGTCCGTGCCGGGGAGGCGTATCAGCGTCTCACGTATCAGGACTTCCTCGGGCGTTGACGCGGCAGAGCTACAGCTTGTGGCGCCTGCGCCGAGCGGTACGGCTAGTGAACGTAGACCAATCCCTGAAACTCCGTGTGAAGCGAATCTTCGTAGTGGTATGTGCCCGCCTGCAGAAACGTGGTAGACGCTTTTTGACCTACCGTGAGCGTGCCGCTATTCGGATTGCCGCCGGCGGGAACGTCACCGGTGAATCGAATGACGTGCGACTGGTCTCCGGATGCGACGGTCCACGTGACGAGTGTATTGGTCTGCGCATCGAGCGATTCCGGCGCGAAGCCGGAATTGGTCACCGAAATACTGGCCGTGTGGGCGGGAGGCGTTGGCCCCGTGCTGCTGCCGCCGCAGGCGGCAAGAGCGACCGCAACCAAAGGCAATATCAGACGTACCCGCATGACGATGTCCTCCGAGAGAGTGCGTGCGGCGACGTGAGGGGCCGCCGCATTCCAGGTATCAATACATTACAGGCGGCGCGCCGCTCGAGCGCCCTCCGCCATGCCGGGAATTCCAAAGCAAGAGTTCTGCCCGCGCGATTTCTCACCTTCCGCCGAGCGATCCTTTGCTGCTTGCCGCTCACCATTGGCGCAGCAACGCGGCTCCACGCCCAACGGTCGACGCCCGCGATCGTTACGGCCACGGTCGATGTCAGCCGTGCGACAGCCAGCTTCTCGCCCGCCGCGGCGCTCGGCGCCGGCGTCGACGGACACGGGCGCGGCACGCTTCGCGACATCTACACGCCGGCGAACATTCGCGCGATGCGGTCCACCGGACTCAACAGGCTCACCTATCGACTTCGCACTGAGCTGGGGATCGAGGCCTGGCACTGGAACCCGCGCGGCGCCTGGAGCGACGCGTCGCACGCGCAAGGTTACTGGACCTCAGACTCGACGAGCGCCTCCGAAATCATGATCACGCACGGATATCGCCTGCCCAGGCGCGGCAACACGATCGACCAGGCGGACAACACGGGCTACTCACGCCTCGACGATGGCGACAGCGCGAGCTACTGGAAGAGCAATCCGTATCTCGATCGCACGATCGATCCCGATGAGACCGCGCCGCACCCTCAGTGGGTGATCGTCGACCTGGGCGCCGTCTCCGCCGTGAACGCGATCCAAATCGCATGGGCCGATCCGTTCGCCACAGAATATCGCGTGCAATACTGGCGCGGCGAAGTGGTGGGCGACATCGACGAGAATCCCGCCGGCCGCTGGGTCACCTTTCCGCGAGGCGACATTCGCGCTGGTGCCGGCGGTATCGCGTTGATCGGCCTCGCCGACGGCGCGGTGCGAACGCGATTCGTGCGGTTGGTGCTCACCGCGAGCTCGCACACTGCGCTCGCGGGATCACGTGACCCGCGCGATTCCGCGGGCTACGCGATTCGCGAGCTCTGGATCGGCACTCGATCGCCAACCGGCATCGCCGACCTGCTTCATCATGGTGCATCGCGCGCGACGCAGAGCACCACCTACGCATCGTCCACCGATCCGTGGCATAGCGTGCGGGACCTGGACATCGATCTCGAACAGCCGGGCTTCGATCGAGTGTTTGCGAGCGGGCTCACGAACGGGTATCCGGTGATGATCCCGGTGCCAGTATTGTTCTCGACGCCGGAAGATGGCGCGAACGAGCTGCGGTTTCTCGCGCATCGCAATTATCCGGTGGAGCGCATCGAGCTCGGCGAGGAGCCCGACGGTCAGTACGTCACCCCCGAGGACTACGCCGCGCTCTATCTCCGCTGGGCGAGCGCGCTCCACCGCGCTTCGCCGAATATGACGCTGGGGGGCCCGAGCTTCCAGGGGCTCGACAGCCGCGTGATGATGGCGTGGCCAGACGACTCGGCGGGCGCGCCATGGATGACGCGATTCCTCTCCGTGCTTCGCGCGCGCGGACGCGCGGCGGACCTCGGCTTCGTTTCCTTCGAGTGGTACCCGTTCGACGACGTGTGCGCACCCACCGCTCCGCAGCTCGCCGCCGCGCCGGGCCGTCTCGCGGACGCGCTGCAGCGGCTCGAAAGCGAGGGAGTTCCGCCGGCGCTGCCGAAGGTGATCGCGGAGTACGGATACTCGGCGTTCGCGAGCAGAGCGGAAGTGAGCATCGAGGCCGCGCTGTTCGACGCGGATCTCGTCGGACACTTCCTCTCGCTCGGCGGGACCGCCGCGTATTTCTACGGATACGAGCCGACGTACCTCGACCGGGAGCCGCGCTGCAATGCGTGGGGGAACAACGCGCTCTTTCTCGCTACGAGCCGTCGCGAGATTCGGCATCCAGTGGCGGCGTACCACGCGCTTCGTTTGCTGACGCACGAGTGGCTCGAGCCGGGGATGGGTAGACATTCTGCCTATCGCGTGGAGTCGCCCGATTCGCTCCTATCCATTTACGCCGTGCTGCGCCCGGACGGCCGGTGGAGCGTGCTGCTCGTGAATCGCGACGCCGAGCGGGAGCGCACGGTACGCATTCGTTTCACCGGCGACACGCTCGGCGCGAGGATGTCGGCGAGGAACGACGAGTGGATATTCTCGCGCGCGCAGTATCGCTGGCATGCGCGGGGTGCGAACGGATTCCCGCAGCCGGATCGCTCGCCGCTGCACTCGCGCACGCGCGCCGACGGGATCGTGATGCCGCCCTACTCGCTGGCGGTGGTGCGGGGCGCGCGCGCTCCGTGAGTGGTACGAACGTACTATCGCGGCGCGACCGCTGGCGCTGCTAGTTTTACGGGCGCACCAGATCGAACGCTCGGACTCCCTGTCAATTGGACGGCCTTCAATGATGCCCTTCGCCTCGCGCATGCGCGGGTGGACGACAATAGTCGGACTCGCGCTCCTGCTTCCGTTTTCGCTTCGCGCTCAGGATACGACGCAGGACACGCTATCGCGCCGCATTCAGCAGGACACGATGGCGAGGAAAATCCAGCGGCTCGCCCCCGTCGTCACCGTGAGCCGCGATGTCGGCCGTTCGGTTCTTGTCCTTCCGTACGCAATCACGAGTGTGCAACCGGACAGCGAGCGCCCCGGTCAGCAGCATCTCGCCGTCGACCAGGCATTGTTCGGCCTACCGGGAATATTCGTCGCGAATCGCACGAATCCCTCCCAGGATGCGCGCCTCTCGATTCGCGGTTTCGGGTCGCGATCATCGTTCGGCGTGCGCAGCATTCGCCTCCTGCGCGACGGCATGCCGCTCACGAACGCGGACGGTCAGACGCCTATCGACTATCTCGATCTCGAGAGCATCGGGCGCATTGAGGTCATCCGCGGCACCGCGTCGTCGCTCTACGGAAACGCGTCCGGCGGCGTGATCGACATGCGCAGCGCCGACCCGCCGGCGGATCCGTTCGCGGCGCAGCTGCGCTCCGAAGGTGGCACGTACGAAACATCTCGATTCACCGGCGTTGTTGGCGGCTCGTTCACGAATGGGAGCTACGCCGCGAACGTCGGTCACACGTCGAGCAACAACTATCGGCAGTACTCGGATCAGCGGCTCACCAACGGCTACGCGCGCACGAACTTCTCCACCGGCGGCACGAGCTTCGAGTTCCAGGCGCTGGGCCTCGACATGCCGACGGCGCAGAATCCGGGCGCGCTCACCGCGGCGCAGGTCGACAGCGCACCGTGGATGGCGGACCCGTCACAGATCGCCAAGAAGACTCGCAAGGCCGTGCAGATGCTGCAGGTTGGGCTGTCCGCGCAGCGCGCGCTCGCGGGCTCGGGTGAGCTGTTCGCGCAGGTCTATGGGGGTGGGCGCTCGCTTTACAATCCGCTCACCTTCGCGATCGTCGATGTCGGCCGCTCGCAGTGGGGCGGCGGCGCGCGCGCGACGGCGCCATTCAAGCTGTTTGGCCTCGACAATCGCGCGAGCGTTGGCGTGGACGTGCAGGGTCTCAGCGACCACCGGCGCAACTGGTCGAACTGCAACGGACTCGCGTCTCCCACCGCCAAGTGCGCGACGATCAACGTCGACAAGGGCGCGCTCTCGCTCGACCAGCAGGAAAAGGTCTCGAGCGTTGGTCCGTACATCCGCGACGAGGTGGACTTCGGCGATCGCTTCAACGTGAGCGCCGGTCTGCGCGCGGACTACGTGAAGTTCGAGGTCG
>JANWLO010000047.1 GCA_025450815.1 Gemmatimonadaceae bacterium | reverse complement strand
TCGCGAAGGGCGTGCACCATCGTCACACGACGTTCAGTTCTACGAGGCCGAAGAATTCCTCGTTCGCTCCGTACCGGAATATCTGGCCGAAGGGCTGACGGCGGGACATCAGCTCATCGTGTTCGCGACCGACTCGCACCGCCGCGCCTTCACACGCGCGCTCGACGCGAAGGGATTCGACGTTCCGCGCGCGGTGAACGAGTCGCGGCTCCTGCTCCACGACGCCGCGGAGACGCTCGCCCTGTTCATGAGTGACGGCGTCCCAGATCGGGTCCGCTTCCGGGCCGTGATCGAGCCGCTCGTGCGGCGCGCGGGAAAGCCGCTGCACCATCCGCACGTTCGGGCCTATGGCGAGATGGTCGATCTACTCGCGAAAGATGGGAACTCCAGCGCGTCAATCCGCCTCGAGGGATTCTGGAATGAGCTCGTCGCCGAATTCGACTTCGATCTGCTCTGCGGCTATGCGTTGGCAAACTTCGCAAACGCCTCCGACGCGCTCAACTTCCAGGAGATCTGTCGCCAGCACTCACATATCGCGCCCACGGAACGGTACACGCAGGCCGACGAGTCCGAACGCATGCGCGAGATCAGCCGGCTCCAGCAGCGCGCACATGCACTCGAGACCGAGGTCGCTCGTCGCCAGACGCTGGAGCTCCAGCTGCGCGAGGCCCTGCAGGAACAGGAGCGATCGCTGCAAGCCGAGCGCATCGCACGCACGGAGGCCGAGTCCGCGAATCGCGCGAAAAATCAGTTTCTGGCTGTGATGAGCCACGAGCTTCGCACTCCGCTCAATGCGATCGCGGGGCACGCACAGCTCATCGAGCTCGGGCTGCACGGCCCGGTCACGAGCGCGCAGCGCGAGGCGTTGAGTCGCATCGAGCGCAGCCAACGCCATCTGCTGTCGTTGGTGAATGACGTGCTGAATCTCGCGCGAGTCGATAGCGGCCGCGAGGAATACACCATCGATCGCGTGGAAATCACGCCGCTCGTGGGCGCCATCGTGTCGATGATCGAGCCTCTGCTCACCTCCAGCCAGCTCTCGTGTGGAGTCACGGACCAGCTACGCGAGTTGCCGCAGGTGGTGGTACTCGCGGATCGCGAGAAGGTGCAGCAGATCCTGTTGAACCTCTTAACGAACGCAATCAAGTTCACGCCGGCGGGCGGACGAATTACAATCGCGGCGGAGGTCGATCGCGCCTCGAACGTGGCGCACATCGACGTTATTGATACGGGCATCGGCATTCCAACCGAGAAGATCGAGTCCGTGTTCGAGCCGTTCGTTCAGCTCGCGACTCGGCTCTCCACGCGACAGGATGGCATCGGACTCGGACTGACGATCAGTCGCAAATTCGCTCTCGCCATGAAGGGCGACCTGACGGTGAGGAGCCAACCAGGCGACGGGTCGCGCTTCCGGCTCTCGCTCCCCGTCGCTCCTGCCGCGATCTAGCTCTCCTTACCCTCACCCACGTTCTTGTTCAGGCTCTCGAGAAAGGGCCGAAGCGCCTCGGGCGCTGCGCTGCCATCCGTCGTGAGTAGCGTCTCCACGCTCTTCGAGTCGCCGCCACTCGGCAGACTTGGCTTGGTGCCGTAGACCGATTTGTTCGCATCGTAGTCAATCTCCCATTTCGTTCCGGAGAGACTCACGCCCGCGAACAGCCCCTTGGTCTTGGAGTAGGAATAGATCTCGGCCTTGAGCTTGTAGTCGGTCTCCGCGGAGAGATTTCTCCCCACCGGGCCCGCCGCCACCGACGCGCCGGCGCCAATGTCGAACGAAGATGCCGCGAGCCGTCCGGCATTCTTGTTCACGAACACCAGCACGACATCGGCCGACTGCCCGCCGATCTGGAAGCCCACGCTTCCGCCCTTGAGCCCCACGAACGTGGGCAGGCTCCATCCCGACGCCGTGCGACAGCTCGCAACTCCGAATCCGAATCGCCCGCCCACGCCGAGCCCCGCCTGCACGACACCCGGCACCACCGCGATGCAGGTCGCCGCGGCGAGGAGACTCTTTGGCGGCGAGCGATCGGGCACTGAGGTGAGCTCGCTCAACACCTCCGCCGCACTCTGCACGCGCTTGGAAAATTTGTCATCCACCTTGTCCTGCGCGCGCGCACCGGAGACCGCGATGAGCTGCGCCGCGGCGATACAGGCAACGAGCAGGCGCGTGCCGGAAATAGAAGTCCTCTTCATGGATGACACCTCGAGAAAGTGCACTGCGCGAAGCTGAGGTCGAATGCAACGGAGGAGCTTGATACCCTACGCAAACGACATTCCGTCGCAGCAACCTGAAGATGGTTTCCGCGGTTCGCTCGAAACGTAGACGCGGAGCAACCGCTTACCACGCTCCGGGCGCGATCATTCCCGTGTGCCAAACCGGATCCCACACGAGGACGGTGGCGACATTTGTCACGCCTTCCGTGGCGCCCACCGCGTTGCGAATGCCACTCGTGATGACCTTCTCCATTGGACATCCCGGTGTCGTGAGCGTGTGCGTCACGCGCGCCGTCGTCCCCTCGATCGCCACATCGTAGACCAGCCCCAGCGTGACGATGTCGAGTCCGATCTCCGGATCGATCACGGTGCGCAGGGCATCCCACACCGCGGTGATCTCCTTCGCTCCGATCTCAGTCATGCAGGGCTCCTCCTGATTGCGTCTCGTGGCGCATCTTGTCGCCAATCGAGTATCACTGGATAGTTCACTACCGGGCGTGACGGTTGTCACAGCCTCGCTGGGCACTCGATCGAGGACGACGTGGAGCAAGCCACCGATATCAAGGCGCTATTGCATCAGCTGCCGATCTTCGCCGAGCTCGATGAGAGCGCCGTTGCGCGGCTCGCGGCGCGATGCGTATCGCGGAACGTCGGTGACGGCCACATGCTCTTCAACGCGGGCGACAGCTGCCGAGGGCTGTACGTCATCGAGAGCGGGCGCGTGCGCATCTACCGTACGAGCCCCGAGGGAAAGGAGCAGGTGCTCCACGTCGAGAGTGCCGGACGCGCGGTGGCGGAGCTTCCTCTGTTCGACGGCGGCGTGTATCCAGCGTCGGCGATCACCATCGAGCCGTCGCGTCTGGCATTCCTCCCGCGCGACGACTTCGAGGCCGTGTATCGCGCGCACCCCGACGTGGCGCAGGCGATCATTCGCGCGCTCGGCAAACGACTTCGACATCTCGTCCAGGTGACAGAGACGCTCGCGTTCCACGATGTCGCGGCGCGACTCGCGATGCTGCTTGCCGGCTACGCCGAGCGACTCGGTACACCGGTGGATGGCGGCGTGGAGATGACACTCGGTCGAACGCAGGAGGAGTTATCGTTCGAGATCGGCACCGCGCGCGAGTCGGTGTCGCGCGCAATGCGGCAGCTCAAGCGCAGCGGACTGCTAGAGTCGCTCACTGGCGATCGCATCCTCATTCCCAGCATCGCGAAGCTTCGTGCGCGCGCGCAGGATCGCAGCGTCCGAGCCCGGTGAGAGTGACCGCGTAGCAGCCTGAGACATCCGTCACACCTCGCGTTCCCAGGTCCGGATAGCCTTCGGCCATGACGAACGAGCAGCTGCGAGTGGACAGCAATGCGGGTGTCGCGATCGACGCGGAGAGTGTTCGTCGCGCGTTGGCGGAGGTGCATTACCCAGGGCTTTCGCGCGATCTCGTGTCGTTCGGCATGGTGAAGCACGTGACCGTGTGCGGCGACCAGGTGCGCGTGCAGCTCGCGCTCAGCACGAGCGACGCGAGCATTCCGGAAAAGTTGCGAATTGCGGTCACGAACGAGCTGCGTGCGCTCGGCGCATCGCTCATCACCGTAGACATCGTCAAGCCGGATCCCGTTGCGCGCACGCTGCCGGTGTCGCGCGACCACAGGCCGCGCGCGGGCGCGCCAGATCCATGGGCGGAACGCGTACGGCTCGGGATGGTGAAGCATGTGATCGCGGTGGGCGCTGGCAAGGGCGGCGTGGGCAAGAGTACCGTCGCCGTGAATCTCGCGCTCTCGCTCGCGCGCGGCGGGCTCGCAGTGGGCATTCTTGACGCGGACATCTACGGCCCGAGCGTGCCGATGCTGCTTGGCATCGAGGAGGGATCGAAGCACGTGCGCATGACACCGGACAAGCACATCGTTCCCGTGACCGTGCATGGTCTTTCGCTCATCAGCTTCGGCTTCTTTCTCGGCGAGGGCTCGCCGGCGATCTGGCGCGGGCCGATGGTGTCGAAGGCGGTGAAGCAGTTCGCGCGCGGAGTGGAGTGGCCGGCGCTCGACGTGCTCGTGGTCGATCTCCCGCCCGGAACGGGAGATGTGCCGCTCAGCCTGGTGCAGGCAGTGGAGCTCTCCGGCGCAATCGTAGTGACGCAGCCGCCGCGTCTCGCGGGCGCGGAGGCGAGAAAGGCGGGTGAGATGTTCGCGCATCTGGATGTTCGGGTGCTTGGCGTCGTCGAGAACATGACAGGCGCGTTCGGTGCGGGCGGCGGCGCGATCGTGGCCGACGAGCTGCACGTGCCGCTCCTGGGCTCGATTCCCTTCGACGCCGAGGTGGTGCACGAAGGCGACGCCGGCACGCCGACGCTGCTCACGCGCGGACGCAGCAAGTTCTCGGTGGTGTTCAACGCGATCGCGCGACAGGTGGCGGAGTCGCTTGGCTGGCGCGACGAGCACACGGGAGCGGAGACTTGAGTGCCGCTGCGATCGCGCTGCCGTCGCCAGCGGCAGCGGGTGGCGCGCGGAGCATCGCGATGGAGGGAACGCCGTCACTGCGGCTGCCGGGCGAACACTTCGCGGCCGCTATAGTGTTTCTCGCCGCTGGCGCCGCGGGGCTCGTGTGGATCGCGCCGGAGCTCGCAGCGGGACTGTATCTCTCGCCGCATGTCGCGGGCGTGACGCACTTCTTCACGCTCGGCTTCCTCACGATGACGATCTTCGGGGCGATCTACCAGCTGCTGCCGGTAGCGCTCGGTGTCTCGATTCGCTCCGAACGTTTGGGCCACGTGTCATTCTGGACGTTCGCGCCCGGCGTCGCGATCTTCGCCGCCGGAATCGCTGCGAGCGTGCCGGCATTACGGAACTTTGGCGTCGCGCTAGTCTCGACAGGCATCGTGTGCATCGTCGCCAACGTCTCGCTGTCGTTGCCGCGAGCCCGGGAGCGCGGTGTGATCTGGGCGGCGATCGCGATCGCGCTCGCGTTTCTGGCGAGCACGCTCGTGCTCGGCCTCGTGCTCGCGGACAGTCTGCGGACGGGCGCGCTTGCCGAGGCACGCGTGCGCGTGCTCACGGTGCACCTGCACGTCGCGCTCATCGGCTGGGTTCTCGTGATGATCGTCGGCATCTCGCACAGGCTCTTGCCGATGTTTTTGCTGTCGCACGGCGCGAACACGCGCTGGACGCGCCGCGCGCTCGCGCTGCTCGCCGCGGGCGTGCTCGCGCTGGCGGCCGGCGTGCTCTGTGGATTCGTCGATGCGCATCGCACGGTGCAGGGCGCGCTGACGTGGGCGGGCGTCGCGCTCATCGAAGGAGGCGTCGTCTGCTTCCTCGTTCAGGCACGACTGCTCTTTGCGGCAAGGATGCGTCCGCGGCTGGATGCGGGGCTGCGCCACGTCGTACTGGCGCTCGTGTGCATTGCCTGCGCGGCGGGGCTCGGGCCCGTGGTCGTGTTAATGGGCGCCGATCATCCGCGCATCGATGTCGCGTACGTGATGCTCGCGCTCCTCGGCCTCGCGCTCTATGCGACGGGACAGTTCTACAAGATCGTGCCGTTCCTCGTGTGGATTTCACGTTTTCGCCACGAGATGGGCAGGCGAAAGGTGCCGACGGTGGCGGAGCTCTACTCCGCTCGAGTGTCGAACGCGGGGATGGTTTCGTTCTTGCTCGCGATGATCGTACTGCTATCGGGGGTCCTGCTCGGCGAGGTGATCGTCGTGAGGGCGGGCGCGCTGCTCTTCGCGGGCGGCGTCACGGTGTTCATCAGCCAAATGGCACGAGTCGCGTGTGCGCGACGCGCAGGTGAGGTGCAATCATGAGCGACACAGTTCCGGTGCGCGCATCGGACATACTCGCGAACGTGTTCGCGCGCGACGAGGCGCTGGTGGACGTCATCGCGCAGCATTCGACGCAGCTCGCCAAGCTCCGGCACTCGCCGATGCGACGCATCATGTCGCGACTGACGACGGTGGCGCAGGCGGCGCGGCTATGCCGGATGCCGGCAGAGTCTCTGGTGGCGGAGCTCAATGCGGCGTTGGGCATCGCGGTGGACATTTCAGCCCAGGATGCCGACGTGGATTCAGATACGCTGCTCACGCCTCCTGCATTTTCGCCGAAACAGGTGGTCGAGCTCGATGTGCGCGAGGATCTGCGAAATGGCAAGGAGCCCTTCTCGAAAATCATGTCGGCAGTAACCAAACTCGAAGGCAATCAGGTATTGCACCTGCGCACGACGTTCGAGCCGGTGCCGCTCTTTGCCGTGCTGGAGAAGAGAGGCTTCGAGCACAGCGCGCTTCGGCACGCGGCGGACGACTGGTCGGTGTGGTTTCATCGCGGAGCCGCCCCGCGGCGGGCGGGCGAGTCCACGGCGACGCCTTCTCACGCACCGGCCGCATCGACTACGGTACCGACTGCTCTCACCGACATGCGAATCGACGTGCGGGGACTGGAGCCGCCGGAGCCGATGCTCCGCACGCTCGAGGCGCTCGAGGCGCTTCCCGACTCGTGCGCGCTACTGCACGTGAACGTGCGCGTACCTCAGCTGCTCTTCCCGATTCTCCGCGAACGCGGCTTCGACTTTCAGCTCGACGAAACCC
>JANWLO010000046.1 GCA_025450815.1 Gemmatimonadaceae bacterium | reverse complement strand
TGGACGCATGCTCGAAGTCGGCGCGCGCGGAATACCCATCCGATGGATTGAACTCGTCGTTCCTGCGGTCGACGTAGAAATCGAGCGACACGGGAGAGAGCGCCTTCCGATTGCGCAGCAGCGCGATCGTGCTCTGCTCGCACACGCCGTAATTCACGCAGAAGTACACGTCCCCAGCGTCCACCTGAGTGAGCTCGTAGCGATACACGAGGCTGAGCGGCGTACGCGGCGCGACGTTGCGAGTGAACGACGCGCTCGTGCCGTATCCCTTGTCGATGTAGATACCCGGTGCGCTGGTGCGATGCGAGAAGAGGCCAAGGCCGATGGTGTTGCGCGGGTCGCCGACCCAGCGCTGGGTGACGTCGATGCTGGCCTGGTAGGTGGGCTTCAGGTACCCACCGGCGGAGTCGCCGGGCAGCCCGTTGTCGGCGAGCACGTCGCGAAAGATTCCGGTGCCGTTCAGCACGGGCGCGAGCAGATTCGAGACGACGAGATGCAAATCGAGCTTCCGCGCATTGCCGAACCAGTTGTAGTCGGTGAACCGCCCTTCGGTCTGGATGAAGTCGATCGTGTTGAAGCCGGCGCTCAGCTTTACTGAATGCAGCTTTGCCTCGTTGACGTTGATGTCGATGAGCTTCGCGCTGTCGCCGCGCGGCGGGAGGACGATCGTCGCGCGGCGATACAGATTCGAACTGTACAGCTCCTGCTGGCTCTCGATGACGTAATCGCGCTTGTAGAGGTTCCCCGGTTTGAGGGTGATCATCTTCTTCGCGATCTCGGGGGAGAGCACCGAGTCGCCGTGAACCGTCACCGACTCCACCGTCGCCACCCATCGCGGGTCCACTTTGATCGTCACGTTTGCGGTTCGCGCGCTGTCGTGCATGGAAATTGTGTCAGCGATCAGCGCATCCGCATAGCCTTTGTCCCAGTATGCGTCGCGCAGGTGCACGTGCGAGGAGTCGAGGTCGATGAGGCTGAGAGGCTTCCCGGCGCGAACGAGCACCGCCTTGCTGAGCGTGCGGCGGCTCAGGATGTCGTTTGGCTGGAGAACCGCGACCGTCTGCACGATTACGGGCGCGCCTTCAGTCACGCGAAAGGTCACGCGCACGCGGTTGCTGTGCGGGTGCGCGCGCGTAACGGTGGTGTCCACCTCGGTCTCGCGGTAGCCGCGCTTGTAGTAATACACCTTGATGCGCACGACATCGCGCGCGAGCTCGACGTGGTCGAGCGTGTGCGTGTCGTACACCGCGTGCGACTGCGTGATCAGGCAGAATGGCTCGAGCAGCAGGCTCCGGCACGCGGACGGCTGAGTAGCGAGCCCGCTCGCGAGATCACCCTTGTCCACCGCCTTCGTCACGCCCACGAAGTCGACCTTGTCGACGACGGGGTGCGTGCGATCGCGTGGCGGTGTGGACTGCGCCCCCGCGCCCGGGCCACAGAGCAGAACGGAGACGGCGAGCACGAGACCAGCGTGTGCGCGCCAGGCGGATGCGGAGCGGCCCATGCGCTTCTCTAATGCAAGCGCCAGGCCGGGTGCAGCCCCGTTCGCTTACAGCCCGGACAGTAGCGTGTCGTTGTTGGCGGTGTTCTGAATTCGCTTGATCAGCCACTCCATCCCTGCCTGTGGCGGCATCTGCTGCAGCCCTCGGCGCAGCGTGAAGATCGCATCGATCTGATCGGGGCGGAACAGCTTGTCCTCGCGACGCGTGCCGCTCGTCGCCACATCGATAGCGGGGAAGACGCGTTTCTCCGCGAGCCCGCGATCCAGCTTGATCTCGCTGTTCCCGGTGCCCTTGAACTCCTCGAAGATGACGTCGTCCATGCGCGAGCCTGTCTCGACGAGCGCCGTGGCGATGATCGTGAGTGAGCCCCCACCGTTTTGCGGTGCGACCGATCGCGCGGATCCGAAGAACGCCTTCGGCTTGGCCATCGCCGTGGCATCGAGTCCGCCGCTGAGCGTGCGTCCGGTGCCGCGCTCCGCCGTGTTGTGCGCGCGGGCCAGGCGGGTGATCGAGTCGAGCACGATCACCACATCCTTGCCGCTCTCGACGAGCCGTCGTGCGCGCTCGAGCGTCATGTCGGCGACGTCGACGTGCCGCTCCGCGGGCTGGTCGAAGCTCGACGCCACGACTTCGCCGCGTCCCCACTCGATCATCTCGCTCACCTCTTCCGGGCGCTCGTCCACGAGGAGAACGAGCAGCGTCGCCTCGGGATGGTTGATCGCAATCCCCTCGGTGATGGCCTGCAGCAGCATCGTCTTTCCGGCGCGTGCCGGCGCGACGATGAGCGCGCGCTGTCCGTAGCCGATCGGCGCGATCAGGTCGATCGCGCGCCGAGTGAGCTCGGGACCGACTTTGGCCGACTGTCCCGTTTCGAGCACGAGCTTGCGCTCGGGGTACGAGGCGATGAGCGAGCTGAAGTCGGGGCGCCGCAGATCGCTGGTGGGGTCGCCGCCATTCAGGCTACGAATCTCCGCCACCGCGACGCGGCCGCGCTGATCGCGTCCGGTCGTTGCCTCGATCAGATCGCCGCGACGAATCGCGAACTGGCGCACGAGCTGTGGTGGCACGAAGGCGTCGCCCGCCACAGGGAGATAGCTCTCCTCCGCGCGACGCACGTATCCTCCGTCGCGCGCGACGTCGAACCAGCCGGTGGTGGTGCCGTCCGCGACGAGCACGGATACCGGAGCATTCGAATGAGTTTCCGGGCGTGGCCCATTGCGCTGCCGGCCGCGTCGACCGCGTCGGCCGTTGGCGTTCCCGCTGTCGCGATTGCCATCGCGCTCGCGGTTGCCGTTGCTGTTGTTGTTGCTGTTGTTGTTGAAGCGCCCTTCGCGGCCGCGGTCGTTCTGCGGCGGCGGGTTGTACGGCGGCTGCTGCGGGTTGAGCGCGGGCGCTCCCGGAGTCCCTTCGTTCTGCGAGGGGGCGACTCCATCATCCTGAGTGCCGGAGTCGCTCGGCGCAGGCAGGGAGGAGTCATCACGGTACGGGCTGGACTCGGTGTTGGAGTCGAGCTGCGGGCGATTGGGCGGACGGTGTCCGCGACCGCGCCGGGTCGGACGTCGACGTTCGTTCATGCTGCGAAGGGTGTCATGAGGTGAAGATCTGCACGCGCCACGGTGCCCGGCAATCGGGCGTCCTGTGCGCTGGTAAAACACGAATTCGGAGTTGGCGCCGCCCTGTGCGGCGCACGATTTCATCCCGTTGCGTTCAAAGGCGCTGATCGAGATTGGCAAGCCGGGAACCTGCTGCGTGGATCGATGCCGGCGTCGCACTCGCGGCGCTTCGTCGATCCGGTCGCGGATACATCACGCGAGCCGCTACGGCCAACCATCGGCATGCCGACGGTTCCAACGAGTATCACCTGATGCGGACGAATGCGCAACCCTCTGGTGCGTTCGAGCGCCCGAAAGGCATCCCCGGCGTGAGGGCTTCAGGCAAAACGGCGTAGCACCACGAAGGGTAGACCCTACGTCGCCCGCCATCCACCCCGCACGTCATCTCGGGAACATCCTGTCGTTGACCGCGCTCTCCATGCCTCGGACGAGGGCGATCAGACGGCGCACGAGCTCGGTCATCCGATCCACTGCCGCCCGGTGCTCCGGGTCGAGCGTGGTCTCCATCGACAGCAGCTGTGCCTCCGCAAGAAGCGCGGCCAGCGGGTTGTTGAGAGTATGCTGTACGAGCGCCGTCATCCGCTCCAAATCCTCGCGGTGCTGCGCGCTCTCGTGAAATGACGAATCGTTTGATGCTTCAGTCACGGCTCACGTCCCTCCAGCGGAGACGGTAAATTCCGGCGGTCATGAATCCCTCGTCGATCGATCCCGTCGCGGAGCTCTCGGCCGCCGTAGCAACATACCACGACTCCAACAACTACGCGTTGCTGCTGGAGCGCCTTCTTGCCGTCGCGGAAGCGACGGAGCCGGAGGCGTTGGCGGCCGCCGCGGAGCCATACCTCGCGATACCGGAAGTTTCCGGACCGTTGTACGAGCGCATCGTTGCCGCTCGTCCGGACGACGCGCGTGCGCTCGTGATTCTTGCGAACTCGTACTGGCTCACCGGACGCGGCGCGGAGGCCACCGGCGAGCTTGCGACGCGTGCGCTAACGGTGGATCCGTCGAACCGCGGCGCGTGGCACCTGTGGGCGCTCACGGAGTCGATTCCCCGAGAGCGCATGCAGCGGTGGCGCCAGATCGTCGAGCGTTTTCCGGAGGACGATCTCGCGCGGGCGAGCCTGGCGGACAACGCGACCAGTCTGGCGTCCGTGGAGCGGGATCGGGAGGCGCTGCAAATCGCGATTCGGAGCTACGAGGTTTTGCGCCGGAAGACGACGAATCCGGAGCAGCTCGCGGCGCTCGAGCGCGCGCTCCAGACGCTTCGCGGCTGGACGCTGTCGTCGGGGCGAGCGCTAGGCCCGTGCGTCGCGGACGCGGAGCGTGAGTTGGCGCGTGAGGTCCAGGAGATCGGCGAGGTCGAAGGGTTTGCCGAGCGTTGCGCAGCCGCAGGCGGCGATGAGCTCTTGCGCGCGCTCGCTGCCATCGCCTGTGGTGATGATGGTGCGCTGGCGAAGGTGCGGTTGTACGGACGCGGCGATCTCGAACAGCTCGTCGCCGCTCATCTCGGGCATGCGGAGGTCGACGACGAGGCAGTCGAAGTGCTCGCGGTGCAGGAGCTGGACGGCGTCCTCCGCTGATTCGACGGCGCGAACATCGTAGCCGGCGCGCGTAAAGCTGATGCTCAACGCGCGGCATATGGAATGCTCGTCGTCGACCACCAGAACACGCGTCGCCTGACTGCCCTCGTTCATTCAGCGCTTCCCGTCAATCATCATCGTCCGCTCCGTCATCCAGATCGTTGTCGGGCTTGCACACTATCTCGGCCATCTTGCTCGTGAACTCTTCCGGCGTGAATGCCGTCCGCATTGTGGACGGGGCCATGCCGGTTGCCGCGCGCACCTGGCGTGCGAATCGGCGGATCGAGGTATAGCCGAGCTTTTTCGCAATGTCTTCGAGCAGAAATTCCGGATCGCCCATGTAGTGCTTCGCTCGCGTGAGGCGGGCGACGAGAATCATTGTGCGCGCAGAGGTAAGCCCGCTGCGTTCGAACACTCGATCCAGGCTTCGTCGAGTCATGCCGGAAGCGAGAGCCAGCGCGTGCACGTCTTCGAACTCCTGCGGTGCTTCGAACAGTCTCGTGATCGCCTGGACAAAGAGGACCGGTGCGTCATCGAGGTGTGGCAGAACGTGTTGCAGTACCGAGTGGCTGAGCCGAGACGCGGGGAGCTGGCTGAGCATCTGGCGGAATCGGCGGGGTTCGTCATCGAAGCCTCGGAGAACGACGTCTTGCACTCCGAGCTTGGCGAGCATGACGGTTGCCTGCATGGAATCCGGCGCCAGGGTGGTATAGACCACCACTGGAAGCGTGGGATGCCGAGCGAGCAGCTCACGGGCTTGCCCCAATTCGAGCCCACCGGAGGTCCGGGGATCCAGAACTACCAGATCCACGGGGTTCTCCCGTATGGCGACTAACAGCGCACTCCAGTCATCGACGATCGTGAGGGAGTGATCCCCCGCGAGGGCCAGTTTCAGCTGAGCGGCGAGTGGGGCAGAGAGGCGGGCGAGGACTTCCACGTTGGGTGACGCATATTTGTCCTAAAACAGCACATCAATGTCCGAAAATGTGCGTTTACGACTAAATGCGCCACCGTAGCTTCGGGTCAAGTGCAACGCCAATTACAACTTGATCCCTTCGAGGTCGCCCATGCTTCGCCGCCGAATTGCCCTGATCGCCGTAGTTTTCGCCTCCTTTGCTCTTGCCGCCTGCACGTC
>JANWLO010000045.1 GCA_025450815.1 Gemmatimonadaceae bacterium | reverse complement strand
GTGACTTCCCACCCGTTATTCGTGATCGTTGCCGCGTTCTTGATGATCGCCAGGCTTCCGCTCGAAGGCGGGGTCGGCGCCTCGAAGATCACGTCGCTGGTCTTCGAGTTGTAGTACGAAATGCCCATGTCCACGAAGCCCTTGAACAGGCCGAAGTCGAGGCCGCCCTCATACTCGCGCGTGCGCTCGGGGCGCAGACTGTCACTGCCGATGGAGTCGGGACCGATAAGTCCGCCCTGTCCCATGTAAGTCGTGCGCAGCACTCCGGAGGCGTCGCCGCCGTACTCGGTAAAGCGTCCGACGCTGAACGCGTTGAGCGTCGAGTAGACGTTCGGCTCGCGGCCCGTTTCGCCATATGCGGCGCGGACCTTCGCGTAGTCGATCTTGTCCGTGAGTCCGGCGATAGCCTTAGTAAACGTCCACGCGGCGCTCGCCTTGGGGAACCAGTGCCGGCGGTTGTTGTTGCCGAACGTCGAGAATCCGTCGTTTCGCAGAGCTCCCGTCAGGAAGAGCTGGTCCCAGAGATCCGCGGTTGCCTGACCGAAGTACGACTCGCGGTGCACGAGCGTTTCCATGTCGTTCACGTCCACCTGTACCGTGTTCGTGATGACGAACGGCTTCGGCGCGACCAGGGAGTTGCCGAGCGCGTAGATCTGATGGTAGTCAGTGGAATTCAGGTTCTGTCCGAGCGTGAACGTCCCCTGGAACCATGGCGAGAACGTGTGGCTCGCGATCGCCGTGAGGTTGTGATCGAGAATGTAGTTGTTGAAGTCCGCCCGAATCACCTGGCCCACGGGTGTGGTAGAATTGCCGAGCGGAAGCCCTTCGAGACGTGAGTCCGTGTAATAGTCAGCGCCGGCCGTTTCCTGAATCTTGAGCCAGTCGAACGGCTCCCAGTTCACGTCGAGATTCCCCATTATTCGACTCAGAGTCGACTTCGCCGGCGCCTCGCTCGTAATCCAGAATGGATTATCGTAACCGCGCGACGAGTCCGAGGCGGTGGCCGTCGGATTCTGGAAGCGATACGATTTGTAGAGGCCGTCCGCCGTGAAGAAGGAGAGGTTGTTCCATTCCGGCGGCGTGCGCATGCCGCCGAGCATGATGCCGCTCGTGTTGTCACCGCGCTGAATGTAGGAACCGCGGCTGTCCGTGTACGAGACGTTGCCGCCGAGCTTGAACTTGTCGCCGATGAGCTGAGACGCCTTGAGGCGAATCGAGCTCCGCTTGTAGGAGTCGTTAGGGCCAACCACGAAGCCATCGTTGTTGTTGATGCCCGCGGACAGGAAGAACGTACGCCGATCGTCACCGCCAGACACGGAAAGGTTGTTGTCCGCGACGTGTCCCGTCTCGAACATTTCGGTGAAGTGGTCGTAGGTCTTCGTGCCGGCCGCCAGTACGGGGCCCCAACTGTGGCTGGAGGAGTAGGCGTCCGGTGTTGGATCGATGCCCGCATCGGCAATGAAGCCGTTGTTGCCCTGTCCATACTTCGTCTGCAGCGGATAGCCGGCCGTCACCTTGTCGAACGAGAACGAGGAACGGAGCGAGTATTTCGTTGCGCCCGCGCTCCCGCTCTTGGTGGTGATGAGGACGACGCCCTGCGCGGCGCGTGCGCCGTAGATCGCGGCGGCGGCAGATCCCTTGAGGATCGTCACCGACTCGACGTCGTTCGGGTTGATGTCGGAGATACGGTTCGGGGATACCGTGCCCTGTTCCTGGTTGTTCACGCCGGGAATCAACGCCTGCGTGTTGATCGAGGAGTTGTCCACCGGCACGCCGTCGACGACGAACAGCGGCTGGCCGTCGCCGGTGAACGTCTTGATGCCGCGAATCTGAATGTTCACGCTGCTGCCCGGATCACCGGATTCCGAGGTGATCGCGACGTTCGGCGCCTTGCCCGCGAGCGCCGACGTGAGATTCGGTTCATTGGACTTCGTGATCTCGTCGGAGCTGACGTTGTTGACCGTCACGCCGAGCTTTTCGTTCGTCGTGATCGTCCCTTCGCCGGTGATCACGATCTGCTGCAGAACCACCGCCTGAGACTCGAGCTGGAAGTCGGTGGTGATCGTTCCGGCGCTGAGCGTGACGCTCGCCGTCTTCGGCTTGTAGCCGATGATGTGCACCGTGAGCGACGCGATTTGCCCGTTCGCTCGCGCCGCGGGCACCGAGAAGCGATACGTGCCGTCGTTCTTCGTGAGCGTACCCAATCCCATCTTGTCGAGGAAAACCTGCGCACCATCCACGGGAGCACCCGCCGCGCTGGTGACCTTTCCAGTCAGCAATGCTTCCCCCTGCGCGTGCGCCGCTGCGGGCACCGCCAGGGCGAGCATCGCGAGCACTGACAGAACACGAGACTTCATGCGCCCTCCTGTTGTTGGCTCTTGCGGTAAGTCCTGGTCACACTATGGCTCGAACGATGAAGCATCTCCGCGCACCTCCGCTCAGAAGGATTGGACTGCCATCACATCACTCACCAGCGCGCGGCACGGTGTGGAATTGCCAGCGCACGGTATACTCGAGAATCATCGAATCAGCAGGGCGAGACGAAGCGCGCGGCAACACGGCGCGCGAAACGATTGCAATTGGATGTGCGTTGCAGGAGAGACGAGAATAGAGCGGCCAATCGTGACTGTCAAGAAGCGATCACGACGCAACCAATACATCGCGACGCACTTCATCGCGGTGCGCCGCAGTCGGACTAGCCGATTGGACAGGGCGCGCGACTCACGATGCTCAGTGCGATCGGCGCGCCAGCGCGGCGCGCAGCGCGGGCGCGGGATCCACTGGATTGTCCCACCTGCCGATGTGAATCTCGAAGTGCAGATGCGCGCCAGCCCGCTCCGCGTTTCCCGAATCGCCCACGTAACCTATGATCTCGCCCGCGCTCACACGCTCGCCGTTGCGTAGCCCGCGCGCGTACGCGTATCCGGGCTCACCGCTGTTATCGCGCGTGCCCGGATCATCGTTATTCAAATGGTCATAGAAGTACTGATTGCCATCGTCGCCTCGCAGCAGAACGGAATAGCTCTTCCCACTCTTCGGCCGCGCGGTCGCGATCCAGTCGACAGTTCCGTTCACCACCGCGAGGATGGGCGTCCAGCGCGCGCAGAACATATCCTGCCCGTGATGCGCGCGTCCGCCGCCCCTCGCATCCCCGAAGCCGCTCGTGAAGCGCACCGAATCAGCGACGAGTGGAAACACGATAACAGGCACGGGCGCCGGCGCGATAGCTTGTTTACCGGACGCTGACATACAGCCGGAAACGAAAAGCGCGACCAGAATCGGTCGCGCCTTCGTGATCCAGCGCACGACAGCCGCGCTCACGGCACCTTGGCCGGCGGTGCTGCCGGCGGAGCGGGAGGAGCGCCCGTCGCCCCTGGCGCTGGCTTCGAGAAGTCAACCGTCGGCGCCTCGCGGTTCGCGGCGTTCGTCACCTCGAAGTAAGGCTTGGGCTTCGAGCCTATGACCTTCGCCGTGAGCGCCGCCGGAAACTTTCGGATGTACGTGTTGTACTGCTGCGCCGCTTGATTGTAGTCGCCGCGCGCAACCGCAATCCGGTTCTCCGTGCCCGTGAGCTCATCCTGGAGCCGGAGAAAGCTCTGGTCCGCCTTGAGCTGTGGATACGCCTCGGAAATCGCCAGCAGCCGCCCCAGCGCCCCCGTCGCCACCGCGTTCGCATTCGCCATCTGCTCCGGATCGTGAGACTGCACGGCCCCGAGCAGTCCGGCGCGCGCCTGCGCGACCTCGCTGAACACCTGCTCCTCGTGCGCAGCGTACCCCTTCACCGTCTGCACCAGGTTCGGAATGAGATCCGCGCGCCGCTGGAGCTGCACCTCGATCTGGCTTCGCGCTGCTGTCGACTGCTCGTCCAGCGTCTGGATCGAGTTGTATCCGCAACCCGCCATCGCGAGTGGAAGCGCCAGGGCAACCCATTTTCGTAGACGCATCGAATTTCTCCGCAGCAGAATAAAGAAAAATTTACGATCCCCGCTCACTACTCGACAACTCAGGACGGTCGAAACGCGAGCTGCACCACGTACTGGCCCGGCTTCACCGCGTCCGAAGGAATCTTCCACGCGCGCGCCGCCTTGTCATTCAGGCACCCGTTCACCTGCTTCCCCGCCTTCGACGACCAGCTGTCCGCCTGTACGTGCGCCTCGCTGACGCCCTCGCCGCCCACCGTCACCACCATCGCCACACCGCCAGCCAGCGACGGATCGGCCTTCTCGCCGAACTCCTGATAGCAGAACTTCGAGAATGCCTGCTCCCGCTGCACGACCTCCAATAGCGCCGGCGGTGCATTCGGAATTTTCGTCGATGTCCGCACCACCGGCTTTGGCGCGGTGAACGTATCCGGCGCCGCCGGCGGAATGTCCGTCTTCACATCGCTCAGATTCACCGGCATCGTATCCTGCGCGAGCGCGGCCGGCGCCGACTTCTTGTCGGACGGACACGCGCACAGGAGCAGCACTGCCGGCAGCAACACGATTCGTCTCATTTCGTTTCCAATCGGTCGAGGTAGTCGACGAGCGCGTGTGCCCCGGCAAGATAGCCGGCCAGCACCTCCTGCACCTCGCGCTCCGGAAGCGGCTCGCTTCCGCGATGATGACGAACCACGCGCGCGAACGGCGCGCCGTTCATTCCCGTCTTCTTCGACACTGCGTCGATCCGCCGCTCATAGTCGAGTGGCGGCGACTCGCCATGGTATCGCAACAGCGCGCGAAAGATCACCATGAACGTGCTCAGGCTCGCGCCGAGCAGCTCCACCTGCCGCTTGCGATCGCCGCCCGCCGCGAGCACGCCCTGCCTGAGCGCGAGCAGCTTCCCCATCGCCTCGTGCTCGAGCTGCAGCCGCAGATCGTGCGGCCGCACCGACACACCATCGAACGGCGGCGTTCCATACAGCACGCGATGCCGCTCTAGCACGTCCGAATATTCCATCGGAAATATGTCGCTCGACCCGCGCCACTCAGCCGCCGTGAGCGTAAGCGGCGGCGGATTGCCCGCCTCGCCCCACGCTCGCGCGATCGCCGCCTCGCGCTCCAGCTCCGCGAGCCCGAGCTCGCGCACGATCACGAGCACGTTGTAGTCCGACCGCTTGGGAATGTGCTCGCCCGCGGCTGCCGAGCCGTAGAGCACCACCGCCTCGAGCGAATCGCCGAAGGCCTTCGTTAACTGCGAGACCAGCTCGTCCAGGGTCATCTTCGCCATGTCATCTCACCAGCTGGAGCCGCCGCCACCGCCACCGAATCCGCCACCACCACCGAAGCCGCCAAATCCTCCGCCGCCTCCGAATCCGCCTCCACCACCGCTCCACCCTCCACCTCGTCCCGTGGGGATGAAGATCGGAATGCATCCACCACACCCGCCGCCGCCGCCTTTCCTCATGATCGACGTCACGACGAGGTAGATGACGAACAGGATGATGAAGAACGCGAACGGCGGCAGCTGTCGCGAGCCCTGTTGCCGAGTCGGCGCGGGCACGCTCGCAACGAGCGAGCTGTCGAGCGTGAAATGATATTCTCCCGCGAAGCGCTGCGCGACCTGCGCCGTGAGCTGCTCGATTCCTGTGCCGTAGTCGCGCGCCTTGAACGAGTCCGTAGCGTCGCGGCACATCTGCCCACTCGTCGCATCCGTTATGAACCCCTCGGCGCCATACCCAACTCCGACGTAGCACTGACCGCGCCCGCTCGACGCCGTTTCCTTTGGCTGCACGAGGATGATGACGCCCGTGTTGCGCGTCGGATCACCGGGCTTCCCCAGCTTTCCGACCTTCCACGTGCGACCGATCTGCAGCGCGACGTCCGAGGGAGCCTCATCGCCGATGTCGGCGAGCGTGACTACCACGATCTCGCCACCCGACTTCGCACGCACATCGTCGATGATCGACTGGATGCGCTGCGTTTGCTCCGCCGGAATGACGTTCGCGAAATCGTTGACGTATCCACGCGGTTCGGGGAGCTGTACCGCGTGTTGCAGCAGCATCAGGATCCCGATAGCCTGCAGCGCCTTATGCCACACCGTCGTCTCGTTCTCCCGGTTATCGGTCGCTTGCTGTCGTCCCTTCATGCCGCACAGTCGATACTATCACGGTGCGAAGGGCGGTGGAAGTGCGCGCGCACCGGTCGTCTTCGGCGTGGTGATGCTCGATGAGATCGAGAGGCGGAAGGGGGCAAGCTGCGAGCCTATGAGCCGAAAGCCTTGAGTCCTGAGCTTGCGGGCGCGAGCATCGCGAGGCCGGGGTGGATCGAGAGGCGGAGGGCGGGCCCAAGCTGTAAGCCTGTGAGCCGATGGCCTTGAGCCTCGAGCTTGTGACGATGGCGGTACCGCGCATCACCTTCGCCAGTGGGAAGGGGAGGCTCGAGAACCGGCGGTAAGGGCTGACAGCTCACAGCTAATGGCTCTCAAGCTATCTGCTTGGGCTCGCCTTTCGCCTCTCAATCTCCGCAGGCACGCGATTTATCAGGCGAATATTCACCTGCTGAAGGAGAACGAGAAGCTGTACGTCCCCCCTCCCTGGTCGGAGCTCGGGAACTTCCACCCGGCGATGCGCTGCTTGATGCACGACTCCGATTCGGAGGCGCCCGGGCCCGACCAGGTACGCTTCGTGATGTCGACGCCGGTCACGGCGCCCGCACTCGTGAGCGTAACCGCCACCGACACCGATCCCGCGAGCGACGGATTCGTCTTGAGCCCGTACTCCGAATAGCAGAACTGGAGCTGCGAGTTGCGCCCGCGCACGTAGTCGCCCAGGTCAGACACGTTGCGCCCCGGGCCGCCGACGTTTTCCGCGTGGATCACACTTGGCGGGGCGACCTTCACCGTCGCGAAGCCGACACCGCCACCGCCGCCCACGCCGCCCAAACCGCCGGTGCCGCCAGTGCCGAGCCCCGAGCCCAGTCCGCCACGCCCTGGCGTCCGCGAGCTCTGTCCGCCGTTGCCGTAGCCGATCACTGCCTTCCCCTGCGCACCAGGCGTAGCGCCGCTTCCCGTTGCGACCTCGGTGCCGCGCAACGCGTTCGACACGTCGCCGACCATGCCGCCCGTGTTGTTCGCCGGCCCGCCGCCGAACGCATCGTTGATCGCGCGCGTGTCGTTCTTGGGGGAGTTGCCACCCTTTCCACCTGCCGGCTTGGGCGTTGGCGCGGCAACCTTCGGGCTTCCGCCAACGGCAGCCACCGGCGCTGGCGTCGGGATCGGCACGTCCTCCGTCTTCACCTCGATCTGCACCGGCTCCTCTTCCTTGAGCAGATTGATCGAGTTCGGGGGAGAAGGAAGAAAGATCACGAGCAAAATCCAGATGATGCCGAGCGCCGCCGCGAGCAGATACGAATACAGAATCGCCCGCCCTTCGGCGTCGGCGAACTCGTAGCGGAGCTGTCGCGTAAAGGACGCATCGTCCGCCATCGCCCGCGCACGGCGCGGCCTGTTCTCGTCGGCCATTACGGCGCTCCTGTGCCCGAGGGAGCCGTCGTGACCGTCGTTGAAGATCCGGTTCTATTCACCTGCAGAGAGAGATTCTTGAATCCCGCCATCCGCGCCGTTTGCATGACGCGTGCGAGCAGGTCGTAGTGCATGCTGCTGTCGCCCTGAATCGCTAGCGGCGTATCCAGCGACGAGTCCGCGGAAATGCGCTTCACACTCCGCATCGAATCGGCGGCAGTCTTGAGCGCCCTGAAGAGCTGCGGAATGACGAGCGGCTGCCGCGGATCGGTGGCACGCGCGCGCGCCGCATCCACCGTGCTCATGAGCGGATGGCCGCTCAGCGTCACCTGCGCTCCGATGCCGAGCGTGAGCTGCGAAAGTGCAACCGCGCCCACGCTGGTGGTCGGAAGCCGGACGCCTGGTACCACTGGCGAGAGCTCGCCGACGGTGGCGGTGGTGAGCGCGAAGAACACGATCGACACGAACGTATCAACGAGCGGAATCAGATTCAGCTCGGTGAGCCTGAACTTCGCGAACTGTGCTGCGCGGCGCGCACTGCGCGCATCACGGGCGCGACTCATCCTATGCTCCCGTCGCGGCGCCGCGCGCCTTCGTCGTGAGCGAGATCCCGGTGAAGTGCGAGAGCTTCAGCCGTTCGAGCACATGAACGATGTTCGCGTAGCTCACTTCGTCCGCCGGGATCACGGTGACGTCGGCATTCTGCGGATACTTGGAGCGAATTCCCGTCATGAGTGCCTGCAGCTGGTCCAGCGACTGCGCATTCAACCCCTCGATCACCTGGTGAAATCCTCCCTCCTCGGAGTGCTCCACCGTGAGCTTGTCGTTATCCACGCGTACTGCGAGCAACAGATTGAGCACGTCCTTCTCGGACTTGATCTTCGAAAGCTGCTCGGGCGTGTTCACCACCACGGGCGGCAGCGTCAGGTCGAAGGACGTCAGCGCGGCCATCGTCGCCCCCTGATACGTCAGGAGGCTGAAGAACACGATGGACGTGAGAATGTCCACGAGCGGAACGAGGTTGATGTTCCCGCTCGCCAGCACCGGCGCCCGTTCGGCGCGGCGCTGTTTGGCCCGATGAAAGACTGATGCCATTTACCGGTGGCCGAGTCGGACGTCGGGACGATCGATGAGCGCGTTGATCAGGCGCACCTGGAACTCATCGACCTGCTCGATGATGCCTTCCGCCTGGCTCACGAGATACGAGTGCGCCACCGTCAGCGGGATCGCGGTGAACAATCCGAATCCAGTGGCGTTCAGCGCGATCGCGATGCCGGACGCCAGCGCCGCCGACCGCTCGGCCGCCGCCGCCACGCCAACCGCGGAGAACGCAGCGCGCAAGCCGTAGATCGTACCGAGCAGTCCGATGAGGGTCGCGACGTTCGCGAGCATCGGCAGGTAGTGAAGTCGTCGAGTGAGTCGCGGGAGCACGCTGAGTGCAGCCGCGTCGGCGACATTCTGCAGATCCGCCTCATCACGACTCCGGCTGCGCAGAATGAGGAGCCCCATGTCCGGGAGCACCGCGTTCGACTGTCCGCACAGTTTTATCGCATCCTCGATGCGCCCTGCGCGCACGAGCTGGATCACGCGTTCGATGAACGTGCGCCCGTTGATCTTCGAGCGGATCACGATCATGTAGAACCGCTCGACGAAAACGGCGAGACCGATCAGCGCCACGAGGAGAATGGGCCACATGATTGGGCCGCCACTGCGGAAATACTCGATCATATTGCTCATCGATCTGTGTCCTCGGCGAAAGGTCTAGCTGACATCGTTCACTCGCGGCCGCGCGGTGTCGTCGGCCGTGCGGCGGTCGTATCCGGTGTGGTGCGCTTCGGTGGTGCCGGTTTTCGTGCCCTTCCCATCGCTCTCACTACGCGCTGCAGCGAATCCAGCCGCTGGCGCCGGTACTCGAGCTCGCGCCTGATCGACTCGATCTCCTGCGCGCGCGCCGCTGAATCGGCAGCGCTCATTCGTCTCACCGCCGGCGCCGGCATCTTCCCGAGATCCACCGGCGTCTGCATGCTCTCGTTCAGCGCGCGCCGCAGCGAATCGAGTCGCGCGCGTCTCACCGCCAGCTCGCGTCGCATCGCTTCGATCTCCGCCGCGCTCGCGCCGGCACGTGCAACCGCCGCCGCCTGCGCATTGCGCGTCGAATCCGCTTTCACCTGCAGCGGAGCGAGTCCGGTCGCGGCGGATGCGGGTGCTCCGCCCTCGCGCGCGATGCCCACCGGCAGAGTGTCGAGCGCAGTCGTGCCCCTCACCTGACTCTCCGGCACGAGTTGCACTCCGCCCGCAGATGCCATCGTCCCTGTTCCATTGTAGAATGCGGGCGAGAGAATCTGCCGATCGTACGCCGGCACTTCGCGTGGACGCACCGTCACCACCTGCGGTGTGGGCACCTGCCCGCGAATCTCGATGGCCTGCCCGCGCTTGGGCGGAGGTCCCTTTTGCTGCGCGTGCAGCCTCGCCGGCGAAAGCAGCGCTGCGCCACCCACAAGGACGCCGCATCCCAGCCTCACGAAACGCCTCATTGTGCGCCTCGCGAAGGAGCTGCCTCATTGTCCGCAGACGCCGCCGGCGGCGAAGCATCAACCTTGCCGCCCAAGGCATCCTTCGCGCGCTGAACCCACGCATTGTCGAACTTGTCCGCGGCCGCCTTGTCCACGAGCGTCTGCCACAATTTGTTCGCCGCCTGGTAGTACTGCTCTGCCTGGCGCGCCGACCCCGCCTGCGCCGCGGCGCGCTGGTCGTCGGTGAGATCTTTGGGCAGGCTGAGATTCGCCAGGTAATTCCCATACTCCCACTGCGCCAGACCGACGTAATACGACGAGGCCGACAGCCACGAAGGATCGCCGCTCGCGATGGCCTTCGTGAAGTGCCCCGACATTTCCGCGAGCAGCTTGCGCTTGGGCGCGGAGAGCCGCTCGACGCCCGCGCGCGTCAGATTCACGCGAAGCGGAATTGAGAGCTTGAGCGCCTGGTAGCGCGGGAAGAGCGCGCGCCCTTGCGCGAACTCGCTCTCACCCATGCGCGCCGCGCACTCCGTGCGCAGCTCGGCCGAGGGACGCACGCAGAGTCGCGCGAGCTCGACGTTGGCAGCCGCAACGTTACCGCCCGCCTTGATGAGCGCCACCCGTGTCGCCTGCGCACCACCCACTCGCTGGTCGCGCGGATAGCGCGTTGCAAAGGTGCCGTACGCGCGGATCGCGCTTGCCGTGTCCGCACCCTGAAGATATGCGACGGCGGCGTTGTATTGCGCGTCCACGGCGCGAGCATCCTTCGGATACGCGATCGCGAACCGCTCGTACGCTGCTGCTTCATCCTTCGGCTTCGCGAGCGAATCGTAGTCCACCGCGAGACGAACCATCGCGTCCGCGCGGCCGGGCCACGTCGGATTTTCCTTGATCAGCGTCTCGAGAGCACCCGCCGCCTCGTCGCGCTTTCCGAGATCCGCGAGCAGCTGCGTCTGAAGCGCCTGGTATTGCACGCGATACTTGTACGTGGGGTACTGCGTGACGAGACGCTGCGACAGCTCGAGCGCGCGCTGCTTCGCGGCGCTCGACGCACTGCCATCGCCCTTCGCCCGCGCGACGCTGTCAGCGAGTACGTACGTCTCGATGGCGTTGCGGAGGGCGTCCGGCGCGCGGTCCGACGTCGGATTCCTGTCCGCGAACGCGACGTACACGGCTTCCGCTGCCTCGCGATAGTTCCCCGCCTTCACGAGCGAATCACCGTACGTCACGGCCGCGGCGTTGCGGACGAGCGTGATCGAATCCGCCAGCGCGCGCTTCCCTGCCTTCGTCGCCACCGCTTGGGCATTCTCCCACTGTCCCTGCGCCTCGGTGTAGAGCCCCTGCTTGTAGAGCGCGTCGCCAATCAGCTTCTGGGCCGTGGGCGTGTAGGCGTCGGCGGGATAGTTGTCGGCGTACGTCTTGAACGTCGCCGCCATCACGTCCCACCGCTGAGCCTCCGACGCGCGCTTCCCCTTCTCGATGAGCGCGTGGTGCGCGACATCGGTTGCGGGGAACGCGGCCACGTACTTGTCGACCACGGCGAACATGGAGTCCTGCGCCGCGCGATCGCCCTTGCCGCGCACCGTGGCGGAGTCGAACGCGACGATTGCGTCCTGCCCCGCCTGCGCGGAGAGCTTTGGATCGTTGGTGTACGCGTACGCGGCGCGCGAGTACTCGGTGCCAGCCTTGAAGTAGTCACCCTCCGCGAACAACGCCTCGCCGTACAACAGATCCACCGCCTGCGCACTGTCACTCTTCGAGAACTCGCCCATGTATCGACCGTAGAGATCGGCCGCCTCGGCGAACTTCACCCGGTCCTTTTTGTCCTGCGCGCGCGACAGACTGTATTGGCCGCTCTGCCGCAGAGCGGACTCGCGCGTCTTGAGCGCGCTGTCGCGCAGCGGCTCGTTCGCATTCCACCACACCGAGTTCGGTGCGAAGCGGTCCACCAACTCGAGTCGCGCCTGCTGCGCCTTGTCCGGCTCGAGCACTCGATTCTGATAGATGTCCACGATCTCGCGCTGCGCCGCCAGCGCGCCCGAGTCCGCGGGCGCGTCCGCGAGCACCGCGCGATACGCATCCACGGCGCGCACGAAGTCGCCCTGGTCACGGAGTCCGGAGGCCACGCGGCGCAGCACCGGGAGCTTGAACTCCGACGCGGCATGTGTGCCGAAGTACCGACGCGCCGCATCGGCGCCGCCGGTTTGCGTGAGCGCGACCGCCATGTACTCGATCGCTTCGCCGCGCAGCCCGAGCCGCGCCTGCTGTTCCGCCGAGAGCTTGTCGTACTCGGCCACCAGACGCCCGAACACCTCGACCGCCTGCTGGTATTCCGGCTGATTGGCCTGCGTCGCCTGATTGTAGTACGACCAGCCGAGCTTGTAGAGCGAGAGGAAATAGATGTCGCCGTTGGGCGGTGCGATCTTCGTTGCGCTCTCGTAAGCCGTGGCCGCGCGCTCGAACATAGCCTTGCGCGGTTCACCGCGCAGTTTCGCCGCGAGCTCGAAGTCGGCATCGCCCAGCCGGAAGTATCCCTCAGGGCGGAAGTGCGACTGTTCCTTGGAAGTCACGAGGTCGAACATCTTCGCCGCATCGGCGTTGCGCTGATCCGCGAAGTAGAGCGTGCCAAGCGTGTAGGCCGCAGCGTCGACGCGCGGATACGCCGGGAATTTCTGGATGAGCTCCTCGTAGCGCGTGATCGCGGGCGCGTAGTCCGGGCGGTCGGGCACCTCGCCGCCAGCGCGCTGCGCGGAGGCGAAGTTCTCGTCCGCGCGGCGCACGAGCAGCTCGCCAAGCTGGAAGAGCGCGCCCGGCCGCAGCGTGCTTTGCGGATAGCGCGTGAGGAAGGTGGTGAGCTTCTCGATCGCGTCGTCGCGCGCGTCGGCGTTCGCAGGCCGTGCCGATGCCAGGAGCTGCGTCGGCGCCTGGGCAGGGGGCGCCTGCGCAGGCGCGGCGGCAACGCCGAGCGACAGCGAGATGAGCGCGAAGAGGGCACGATGGCCCGAACGCATCATCATCGTTCGGGAGGCGTTGAGGTGCCGCCGGACGGAGTGCCCGCGCCCGCTCCCGCGGTGCTGGCACCGCCGGGTGCAGTCGCTGTCGCATCCATCGCCTTGAAGAACGCAGCGCTCGCACTCGCGTAGTCCGCCGCCTCGCGATCGTGGCTCAGCTGCGCAATGAGCCCCGTCGCGCGCGCGCGAAGCTCTTCGTCCACCAGCGTCACCAGCGCGCCCTCAGCCGCCGCCCGCTGCGTGCCCGCCGTCGCGACCTCCGTGCGCATCGCGATCACCGCGTTCGACTCCTTGCCGCGCTGTACCGCCAGCTCCGTCGCCACCACCGACGAGTCAGTGCTCAGCACCGCCGCCGTGGTGTCGTGGAGCGCGTGCGCCCGCGCGAGCCGCACGACGAGCGAATCGCGCAGCACGAATGCGGGGTTGCGATCGAGCGCCTGCTCCAGCCCGCGCTCGATCATGTCCGCGATCCCGCTGTAGATCGATGCCGTCTGCTGCTCCAACGTCAGCGCATCGAGCTCGGGGCCCTTGGCGTTTGCGCCGAGCGACGCCTTCGTGCTGTCGAGCAGCCGGATGTTCTCGGCGGCGATCTGGCGAGTGGCGGTGATCTGCGCTCGAAGCGCCGTGCGCACCTTGTCGCGCGTCCCTTCGAGCACGCCCTTCATCTTCTCGAGCGAGTCCTGAGTCGACCCGATCTGGCGCGCGTTCTCGGCCAATCCGCTGTCGCCCTGCACGATGAGCAGCTGCAGATTTTCAAGCGCCGCGATCTTCGTCTTCTGCGCATCGATCTCCTCCTGCAGCCGGTACGACGCGAGCGCGAGCCGGATATCCGTCGCGAGCACGGCTTGCGTGCGGTCGGCGTACGCACCCGGCGTGGGCGAGTCGACGCGAGGCGAGAACACCACGCGCACGGGGAATCCGCCGCCGGTAACGGAATCGACGCGCTGCACGATGCCGTTCTCGTTCAGGATTTGCGGCGCTGAAGTCATCTGCGAAGAATCCGGAGTGCCGGCGAAGGCGGCGGCGATGCGCGCTTTCTCCGCGCCCGCATCGTCGGCAAGCGAGATGACCTTGCCCGCGCCCGCGTTCGCGATGAACACCGTGCCGGCGATGCGAGCACCAACCAGTGCGCGGCTAGCGTCCGTCATCGCCGTGGTGGCGCGAGTCTGGAGCGCTGCGAGCTCGCCGCCAATCGAGTCCGCAACGCCCTGAAAGTACTGCTCGGCTGAATCGCTTTTCCCGCCTTCCAGCATGATCTGTCCCGCCATCAGTCGCGCTTGATCGCGCTCCGGCAGCTGCGGATAGAGCCGTGCGAAATCGCGGAAGGCCGTTGCTGCGCCGGACGCATTGCCGCCGCGGTACAGCGCCCAAGCCTTGGTGAGGAGCGCCTGCGCGCCGGCGCCGCTCGTTGCGGGAACGCCGTCGGCGAGCGATGCGGCGGCCGCGTACTGGCCGATGCCGAGCGCGGTCTGGGCGGCGCTCAAGCGCACCTGCTCGGAGAAGGCGCCGCGGGACGCCTCGCTCAGCGCCTGCAGCGCGTTCAGCGCGACGACTCCCTTCGTACTGTCGCCGGCGGCGGTGGCCAAGGCGTCCATGTACTGCGCATAGAGCGCGAACTGCCCCCCGGCGAGGGATGCCTGCAGAAACGCGTTGTGCGCGGCGTTGTAGTCCCTGACCTGCACCGCCGCCAGGCCGGCGACGAGCGAGATCAGCGCGCGGTCGCCGGTACTCTTCGCGGACGCGAGCGTGCGCACGCGCGAGTAGTCGCCGCGCGAGTACGCGTCGAGCCTCCGCTGCGCTGCGATCACACCGGCGTAGCGTCCGTCGGGCGCCGCCGAGTCGAGCGAAGTCGCGGTCTTGCGAAACGCGTCGCGCATGCCAAGGCGGTAGTACGACTCGGCGAGGAGAAAGAGCAGGTCTTCCTGCGCGCGCATTCCCGGCACCGCGGCGCCCGAGCCGGCGAGCGGGGATGAGCGCAACCACTCGAGGCGATCGAGCGCGCTCAGTGGATGATCCATCGTGACGTCGAAGAGCGCCATGCGAAGCTCGGCGTCCATCCCGCGCGCCTGGTCTGGCGATGGCTGCACGACCGCCTGCGACGCGGGCGACGCCGGTGCGGGCGGCGCGGCGACGGGCTGCTGTGCCAGCACTGGCGACACCAGAATCATCGCGGCAAGGACCGCGAGTGCGCGCACCGATCTCGAAAGAATCAGAACGGCGTTGTCCCGCGGCTCGTCCACGTGGTGGGGACGAGCTGCCCATTGCGAACCGTGAACTCGACGTACGTCACCGTTTCGGCAACCGCGTTCACGTTGATTCCCTGCACCACCTGCTGGCCGGCGAGCGTTAGATGCAGCTCCACCGTGTGCGTGCTCGGCAGCACCTCGGAGCGGTAGAGCGGATCCACCGCGCCGGTCTGAAGCGCCTGCGCCGCGACCTGCGAGTAAGTGCGCGTGGCCGCGACCATGTTGTCGATTTGAAGCGATGCATCACCTAGCGACCCCGGAGCCGCCGAGTCGGCGCGCAGCGTGACGACGAGCACCGCGCCCGCACGTCGCCTCACCGCGTCGCCGAGCGAGCGCATGCGATCGCGCTGCGCCACCATGTTGTCCTGCGCCGAGGCGAGCACGCCGTCCAGCTGCAGGAGCGCCGTCTGCTCCTTGCTAACGAGCAGCTGCTGCGTGCGCCGCTGCATTGTTTCGGCGAGCACGTTCTCGATGCGCGCCTCGAGTCGCACGCGCTGGCTGCGCAGATCGCTTAGCTTGTCCTGCGTGCTCTGCAGCTCCTTTACGAGCGCGCCGCGCCGGTTCTCGTACGCCTGCTGCTGCGCCGCGCTGTCGGCCTGCATCGAATCGGTCTGTTGTGCGATCGCGACTGCCGGGAGCAGCAACCCGACCGTCATCACCAGCAGGGAGGAGCGAAGACTCTGTGCTCGCATCAGATGGTCTCGGTCGTGGGCAATTACGGAGTGGTGCTCGGCGGCGCGTCCTGCTCCAGCCGGTGCAGACGCTCCTCCAGTCGCTGGAGCGCCTCGCGCTCCGAGCGTAGCTCCTGTTCCGCCTGCGCGCGTCGCTGCTCGAGCTCGAGCAGATTCTGCGCCGGGTACCGATTGATTTCGAGCTCCAGCGACGATATGCGCTGCTGCCGCGCCGTGATCTCGCCTGTGAGCAGCTTGCGCTGGCGCTCGAGCTCCGCCACGCGACGGTCCAGTGCGTGTCCGCGCAGCAACGCGAGGACATTGTTCTGCCAGCCGAGCGTGAACGCGAATTTGCTGTAGCCGTACAGCTTCGACGCGGAGGACGTCGTGTCGGCGCGCGACGCGCCGAGCTCAGTCCAGTACGCGCCGGCGCGCAGTCCGTGCCACTCGTACGCGGCACCAACATCGTAGTCCCACGCATTGTTCTCGGCCATGAACGAGAGCGTGCTGTGCGCCGACGGATAGAGATCCACCTTCACGCCTCCGAACGCGCCGCCCCACGAATTGGCGGCGTACGCCTTCCCGAGGCCGCCGTCATTCTTGAACAGACCGTTGCCGTAGCCGAACGACAGGCTGACCGTCGTCTTTCCCCACCCGGGATTCAGCTCCTCGAGCGCGAACGACTTCGTTGCTACTCCGTACACCGTGTTACCAGTCTTGAAGTTCGCGTGCAGCGAATCCGCGATGTGCTGCTTCCCCGGGTTCGCCACCGTTCCTGGAAAGAGCGAGTAGCCGGCGGTGAAGCGATCGATGTGATCGTACGGACCGATGTTGCGCATCCCTACCGCGACGCTCGGAATCCAGTGCACCGCACCAGAGCGCGGGCGAAAGTTTTCCTCGTTCACGAGCAGCCCCTGCGCGAAGATTCCCCACTCCGGATTATCAGAGTAGATCGAGAGCCCGGCTTCGAGCCGCCCGGCAAACGAGAACGAGATCGCGCCGTTGGTGTTCAGTCCATTGAGCACCGTGAGATCGGGCGATGCCTTCGCGCCGTGGAACGTCTTGCCGGAGAAGTTGAGCGAGAAGTCGCCGGTCACCGGCGATACCCAAGCCACCGGAATGTCGATCAGGCCGGCGCCCCAGTACATGGTTTGCGGATACGTCTCTTGCGCGCTCGCGACTCGGGGAATCATGCCGGCGGCCGTCGAGACGGCGAGCAGCAGCGCGATGCGCACGGATCGGGTGACGGAGAAAATCATCGTTGACCTGGGTCGAGTTAGCGCGGAGGCGTGGTGGTGCTGGGCGGGGGCGTGGGCGCTGGTGGTGGTGGCGCTCCGCCCTGCAACGCGTTCAGCCGCTCTTCGGCGCGCTTGATCGCTTCCTGCTCTTCCTGAATTTGCGAGTCGAGCTGTTCGCGGCGCTTCGCAACCTCGGCGAGCTCGCCGCCCTGCGCCTTCGAGAGAGCGACCTGCAAATCCTCGATCTTGTGCTCGCGCTGCGCGATCTGCGCGCGAAGCCGCAGCTGCTCCTGCTCGAGCTCACCGATGCGCGCACGGAGAATCGTGCCGTGCGCGATGTCGTGCAGGTTGCCGCTGTAGCCGATGGAAGCGTTGAACTTGGCGTAGTTGTAAATCGTGTAGAGCGGGCCCTTGCTCGGATCCTTGCCGCCTTCCTCGAGCTCGGTTCCGTAGATGCCAGCCGACAGTCCGCGCCAGTTGCCGACGACGCCCGCGTTCCAGTCGAATCCGTTGTTCTCGGCGAGGATCGTGAGGCTGCTGTTCTCCGACGTGCGCAGTGCGTAGCGCGCGCCGAGGAAAAGGCCCTTTGCGATCGTGCCCTTGTCGTTGTAGGCGCTTCCCAGTCCGCCGTCATCGTGGAAGATGCCGCTGCCGTAACCGAGGCTGAAGCTCGCGGAGCTCTTGCCGAACGTCGCCTCTTTCGTAGCGACGGCGTACACGGTGGGCGATGTGTGAAAGTCGCGCGCGAAGCCCGGTGTGATGCCGTTGATTCCGCCGGAGGGCGAGACGAAGATGTCGTGACCGATGAGGAAACGCTCTTCGTGGTTGTACGGGCCGAGATTGCGGAAGCCGAGCGCGATGGACGGCCACGCCTTGCTCGGCTGCTGCTTGAGCACGAGCGCCTGACCGAAGAATCCCCACTCGGGGTTCTGGCTGTATACGGAGAGACCCACGGAGAAGCGTTGCATCCAGTGGGTGTCGATGGAGAAGTTGGAGTTGAGCTTGTCGCCGAAGTTGATGGTGCACGGCGTTGCGCAGTACGACACGATTTTCCCGGACGCCTGCATCCAGACGTCGCCGGAAGTCGGTGAGACCCAGGCGACGGGGATGTCTATCAGCCCGGTGCCGTAGTCGAGTGTGGCGGGATAGAGAATTTGCTCTGCGGCAGCGGGGGGCGGCGCATCCTGCGTCGCGTCCTGCGCCGCGAGTGCGGGGGCGCTCGCGTGCGCACCGATCAGCGCGCTGGATACGAGTGCGATCTTCCACCGCGTCGTGCGCATAAACCTCCGAGCATGTAATTGGAGACGTGCAGCGTACTCGCGCAGTATCACGAAGCGCGCAAAAAGTGACACGTGGCGGGTGCATCCATAGACGCGCGTACTACTTAAGACGTTACAGCGCTGGCGAACCGGTGGGACCTGCGACGTAATAATACACCGTCGGGGTCGCAAGCAGTATGGTCAATTGGCGGCGGGGCGAAAGGGGGTGGCGCCGAACCGACCGGAAGCGGAACAAAGATGCCTTGACGGGTGGGAGCCGAGGCGCCTGATTAGGCGCATCGAGGGGACGCCGAGCGTCCGGAGGTTTCAATGCGGAACTGGCTTGCGATGCTGATGGTCGTGGGAATGGTGGCGGGTTGCGTCCACAGGAGTGTTTCGGACGGTTATCAGGGAGCGGTTGATTCCACGGTGCACGTCGAAAACCATCACTGGGGGGACGTAAACATCTTCCTGCTCCATGACGGTCAGCGCACGCGGCTGGGCACGGTGACGGCGGCGAGCGACGCGACGTTTACGATTCCATGGCGGATAATTGGAAGTGCCGGCCAGCTGCAACTGGAGGCGCACGCCATCGCGCTGCCAGGCACCTTGGACAGCGAGACGATGTCATACCGGGCGGGCATGCAGATCAACTGGACGCTGGAGACGAATCTGGAGCGGGCCACGCTGTCGACATACTGATCGTCGCTAAGCCCTGCTCGCATTACTTGGGCCCGCCTCCGCCGTGCGAGTTGGGTGCGCCGTTGCTCCCTCCGACTCCCGAAAGCTTGACGCTCGCGAGCGCGGCGATGATGGCGCCGGCGAGCAGGAACGTGCGTGGTTTGGACAGCCGGCGCTCGAGAACGGTGGCCACCGAATACTTCGGAAGAACGACTGATTCCCCCTTCCAGAACTGATCGATACCCGACCGCATCGAGATCTGAGAGACGCCGAGAGAAAGATCGGTGTCCGTGCTCCTGAGCAGCTTGCCGTCGACTGATTCGACTCCGGGGCCGAGATATCGAGCCAGGCTGTCGGATCCCGCGTCGGTTAGACTGACGCGTAGCTTGGTGCCCGGTTTCGCCTGCGCGATGTCGATCGGGAAGGATGCATAGCATCCGCACAGCATGATGGCGGCCGAACAGAGCGAGAGCCGAACGCGCATGTAATCCTCGATCGATGGATACGCACAATATACCGCCCTGAGACGCGGAGCCGTCAAGAGCAGTGGCGATGAAGAGGGAATAAAGAAAACGACCCGGTACGCCGCGAAGGCATACCGGGCCGCTTTTTTACAGCCAAAGCTCGGAGACGCCGCCAGGACCGACTGCGATCCTGGCTGCATCTTAACCGATCATCATGGAGTCTGTCCCTTGCAGGCTACGCCGAAATCGTCGAACGCATTCGCCGGATCGTTTGCATTCCGGGTGGGCTGAGCGCCCGGGACCGGGATGTTCGTGTCCGTCTGACGCTCCGACGTGTCGTAGAAGAACCGGGCGGGAATAATCAGGCCCGCGACCGTCGGCGTGAGATTCGGGAAGCAGGTGCGCTTGTAATCGTTCCATGCTTCGATGTTCTGGAACTCGGCGATGTACTTCTCCGTGAGAATGGCTTTGAGAAGTGCGCTGCCGGCGGCTGCTTCAGGCCCAATGCCGCAGGATGAACCGGTTTCCGCGCTGCACACTGTGTCCGCCTGGGCACGGGCGATATTCAGCTCGGACAATGCCGGACCAGTCGAGCCAGTGCGATACGCTGATTCCGCCCAGATGAGCGAGTTCTCCTGGGCTGTTACGAGAGGCTGTGAGAACGTTGGGTCGAGTCGTGTTGCACTCAAATCAACCGCGTTGTTGGCGCCGTCAACCGCAAAGTACTCCGTCAGCCGTGGATCACTGTTCGTCTTGAGCAGATTCACGAAAAACGGTCCAGGCACAATGTAACCGGCCCTCTGATTGACGAAGAACTGAAACCAGAAGTTCTGCTCGGCAAGCGATCCCGACCAGATTGCCTTGTAATCACCCGTGGTTGAGGTGATTCCAAGCTGCGCCTCGGCCAACGCTTGCGCATATGCGGCCGGCCGCACTTCTGCCGTGTGCAGGAAGAAGCGCGCCTTTAGCGTGTGTGCGAGCGCCGTCCACTTTGCCCTGCTGTTGCCGTACACCAGGTCTGACGTACCCGCACCGAAATTCGTGGGTCCTGTTGCGGTGAGGTTGCCGATACCCGTGGTGAGCAAGGTTTGCACGGCATCGTAGACGTCGAGCTGATTGTCCAGCGTCGGATTTGGAGTGTTCGTGAGCGCCTGTGAGTAGACCAGGTCACCGAACAGGTCCGCACCAGTGCCGATCATGAATGCTTCCACGATCTGCGCTTGACCAAGCAGCAATGAATCGCCTGACGCGACTGACTCGCTCTCGACCTCGCGAAGATCCACGAGACCGCCACCAGTATACAATCCGGCTTGTAGTCCACCGGTTGTGGATTCGTCGTGCACGTAAATGTTCACCGACGTGTACTGGAAGTTGATCCCTTCCAGCTGCTGCATCCACACGCTCGTCACACGAGCCAAATCGCTCGAGAGTAGAGCCCAGAGCGACGGCTGAGTCGCTTCGAAACGCGACTGCGGCGTTCCGGAGGTTGGACGGTTAGGATCGGTGCTTAGCTCGCCACCGGTCAGAAAATTGTTGCACGCTCCTATCGTTCCGGCCATTGCCAGTACGCCGAGGAGTGCAAACCTCTTGGCAGTATTCACCTTAGGTCTCCTCGATTATTTGTTGAGCCCAATCGAAACAACGATTGAGCGAGTTTGCGGACCATTGAAATAGTCGATTCCCTGTGTCAGGAACTCGGCACCGCCGAGGTTGGACTCGGGATCGAGGCCCTTGTAGTTGGACCACGTGTGGAGATTGCGCCCCGCCACGCGGAAATCGATCGAGGAAAACCCGACGGACTGTACCCACTTCTGATCCGCGGAGTACGCGACACTGATTTCGCGAAGCTTGACGAAGCTCGCGGACTCGACGAACTGTGTCTGCACTTCTCCGGCGCTTCCGCCAGGACCCGTGAACCAGTTCTGCCAATCTGCCTCCGATGCGAAGGCGACGACGCCTACGCCCGGACCGCCGCAGACCGGATTGATGTCCTGCTGGAAGTTCTTGCAGAACGTGCCGTCGGTTACCGTGCGAATCTCGGTATCCTTGTGCGTGCCGAAGGAATAGAGGGCGCCACGCGTTCCGTTCCAAATGCTTCCGCCATGGCGAACGTCGAGCAGTCCGCCAATCTGGAAGCGCTTGTAGATACGGAAGTTCGTGTGAAAGCTTCCGCTCCAATCCGGCGTCGCGTCCGCGATCACGCGCTGAGTCGGATCGGTAACCGGGTAGCCACTAGCGTCGAGGTACAGAGCACCCTTGGGAGCGCTGCCGCACTCCGCGTCGAAATCGACGACTGAGCCGGTGCCCGGGTCGAATTTCAGGCCACGACCGCAGCGAACGAAGTCCTCGCCAAGCACCACTCCGGTGCCGGCGCCAGCCACTGCGGCGCCGATCGCGCCGGTAAATCCTTCGTTGTTGAAGGTAATGAACTCCGCACCCTGAAGACTGACGACGTGGTTCGTGTTCTTGCCCCACTGGAGACCGAAGTCCCACGCGAAGTTAGCACCGGTCACTGGGCGGGCGTTCAGCGTCGCCTCCCAGCCCTTGTTAGTAATCACCGCGCCGTTCGCGAGCTTCGCTCCGAAGCCCGTGGAGGCACCGTTGGTAGGAATCTGCAGAATGGCGTCCGTGGACTTGTCGTTGTAGTACGTAATACCTGCGTCGACCTTCTGATCGAGGAGTCCGAAATCGACTCCACCCTCGTACTCTTTGGTGCGCTCGGGCTTCAGGTTGCTGTTGCCAGCGGCGAACGCCGTGATGACGCCCGGCAACCCACTCTGCGACTCGTTAACAAGGTCGCCGAAGCCGGAGCCGAACTGCGTCGTGAGCGAGAGCGCCGTGATCGTTTGATACACGCCCGGCTCCTTGCCCGTCTCTCCGTATCCCGCGCGGAGCTTCCCGTAGCTGAGGAAACCCTTCTGATCCTTGTTGCCGAGCGCGTTGGTGAAGACCCACGAAGCACCAACCTTCGGAAACCATGCGCGGCGATCGCTGACGCCGAACGTGGAAAAGCCGTCGTTGCGCACGGCGCCGTTGAGGTAGAGCTGGTCGAACAGGTCTGCCGTCGCCTGAGCAAAGTACGACTCAGTGTGCTCGAGCGAGCGTGCTTCGTTCGGCGAGTAGCTGACGGTGTTCTGAATCGCCAGCGGGCTCGCCGTCTTGAGCTGTTCACCCTGAATGAACGTGTCGCGACGCCGACGGGAGTCCAGGTTCTGGCCAAGCGTCAGCGTGCCCGCAAAGCTGGGTGAAAAAGTGTGCGAGGCGGTCGCCGTGAGGTTGTGATCGAGCACGAGATTGTTGATGTCCTCGCGCGTTACGAGACCAATTGGATCGCCGGAAGAACTCTGCGGAAGCGCCTCGAGACGCCAGTCGTTGTAATAGTCGGCGCCAAGAGTTTCGTTCACCTTGAGCCAGTCGAGAGGCGACCAGTCACCGGTGAGGTTTCCGATGAAGCGACCCAACTCGCTCTTGTTTCCATCACTGTTCAAAGTGAAGAACGGGTTGTCATAGCCGCGGCTCGAGGTGACGCTCGCAGGCGTTGGGTTCCGGAAGCGGTAGGACTGCTGCAGACCGGAGATCGGGTTCAAATACGGGAGGTTGTTGAAATTCGGCGGCGTGCGAAGCGCGCCGAGGAGGAGGCCGTCCGTATTGGAGCCCTTTTGCACATAGTTACCGCGGCCATCGGCGTATGAAAGATTACCGCCGAGGTTGAGGGAGCTCAGAAGTTGATGCGTTGCCTTCAGACGAACAGTCGTGCGATCATATCGGTTGTTCGGGCCAACGATCACACCGTTCTGGTTGGTCGAGCCAGCGGAGAGGTAGAAGGTTGTCCGGTCACTGCCACCCGACATGGTCAGGGTGTTGTCGAACGTCAATCCCGTGTCGTAGATCTCGGTTGCGTGATTGTAGACGGGCGTGCTCGGATCGATCGCCGCGCCCCAGGACCGCGTCGCGGAGCCATAGGAAGTCCCGGCGAAGTTGGGTGCAACCGGAGAGCAATTCGGAAGATCATCGTTGTTCACGCCGCCCGAGCGGCAATGCGCATCCACGCCGTAGGACCCCTGGCCGTAGAGACGCTGCAGCGGGTATTCCTTGGAAACCTTGTCGAATGACGTCTTCGAGGCGAGCGAGTAGCGGGTCGAGCCCGGATGGCCCGACTTGGTCGTTATGAGCACCACGCCGTTCGCCGCGCGCGCGCCGTAAATCGCGCCAGCCGCCGAGCCCTTGAGGATCTGGACCGACTCGACATCGTTCGGATTGATGTCGGCAGCACGGTTCTGCGTCACAGTGCTCGCATCGCCGCCCATCGTGGACTCAGTTGTGTTGTCGATCGGCGTGCCATCAACCACAAAGAGCGGCTGGTTGGTGCCTTGCAGCGACTTGGCGCCGCGGATGAGGATATACGCAGACGAACCCGGGTCACCACCCTGTGTGTTGACGACGACGTTCGGAGCCTGCGCAGATAGCGCCGAGACGATGTTCTGCGACTCGTTGGACCGCGAGATCGCTGACGAGTCGACGGAGTTGATCGCGGTGCTGATCTTCTCCACGGTGTTCGTCGTACCTGCGCCCGTGACGATCACGACGCCAAGCTGCAGCGGGTTGGACTCGAGCACGAAGTCCTGCGCGATCGAACCCGCGAGCGTGATCGTGACGCTCTTCGCCTTGTAGCCGATCAACTTGGCGGTGAGCTGCGCCTGCTGCCCATGCGCGCGGGCGGCCGGAACTACGAACGAATAGCGGCCGTCGTCACGAGAGATCGTGCCGACGCCCATTCCATCTACGAGCACACTGGCCGAACTAAGCGGAGCACCAGCATCGCTGGTGACTTTTCCGCTGATCGTGACTCCCTCTTGCGCTGCGGCGAATGCCGGGAGCGCGAAGAGTGCGAGCACGACGGCTATAACTGACCTAACAGAACGTCCCATGCTTCCTCCTTGCCACCTCTTCCAAAAGGTGTGTGGACGACGATCATGCCTGTCTGGTTGGCTTTCGAGCGTACGCGAAGATCGCGTGGCGCCTCGGACTCGTTCCGCTTTGCGTCTTCCCTCCCGTTAGCGGTGACACTGCATGCGGCGGCACGACACGCATGAGAACACGCCGCCGCAAGCGCAGCGCACATGTTCCACGAAGTAGCCGAGTTCGACGATGACGCCGATGGATCCGCTTGATGACGTCACCGAACAGTCACGAACATAAAGTGTGGCAGCGCACAGTGCAAGAATCTCGTAAAGTGTGCCACCACATGGATTATAGCCGAATTCGGACCCCGAATCCGGGGCGTGGCGTTTGGCCCCCGACATCCGGTATGTTGGGGCGTGCACCGCCACTCAATTCCCCGGCGGGCGGCCCTCCTGCTCGTGCCTCTGGCGCTGGCTGGCACGGCCCCCGAGCTCCGCGCCCAGCGCTCCAGCGACAGCAGCGCTGTGGGCACCGTGACGCGCCCCAAGCCCAGGTCGCTGGTGCTGGGAATCGCCGGCGCCATCATCGGCGGTCTCGCCGGCTTCGGCTTTAGCCGGGGCGGCAAGCAGCCAGGTTCGGGGATGACGCTGGTGGGGGCCGCAGCCGGCGGTCTGGCGGGCTTCTTCGTCGGACGCCAGTTCGACGAGCGCCGCGCCGTAAACTACCGCGGCGCCCCGGCGCTCCGAATCCCGAACGTGGCCATCCAGCTCGAAGGCGACCCAAGCGTGCTCGCCGTACGCGACTCCGAGGTCGCGATCGGCGGGAGCGCCGGCGTCCAGCTATTCTCGGCCAGCGACCCTCGGCTCGCGCCCATGGGACATCGCGCGAACGGACTCCATGGCGTCGATGCGCTCGCGCTGGCTCCGGGAACGGGATGGCTCGCGATCGGCTCGCGGAGCGGCCTCTACCTCTACCCGCCCGTTAGGGGGCCCGGGATTCTGGTTGGACGGGCGGGCGTCAGCTCGATCGCCGCGGCCGACACGCGCATTTTCGTCGCGGTCGACAATCGTGTCGAAATCGTGCCGGTCACCGCGGATTCCGAGCGACCCTGGCCCGGCACCACGCTGAGCGCCCCCGTTCGCGATCTCGCATTGGATGAGGCGCGAGCGGTGATCTGGGCGTCCACGGACCGCGAGCTCGTCGCACTCCATCTCACCGGCGACAGCCTCGTGCTCATCGGCTCCGTCCCCCTCCCCGGCATCGGGCTGCGCATGGTCATAGATGAGGGAGTAGCCGCGGTTGCGATGGGCGAGAAGGGCGTGGCGATCTTCGACATCACGGACGCCGCGCATCCAAAGGAACGCAACGTGTGGACCGGCGCTCGCTTCGCCTACGATGTCTCGATCGACGGCTCGCGGATGTTCGTCGCCGCGGGCCCCGAGGGGGTCTATCTGGTGGACCTGAACGCCGACGGGCCGCACACCTTCGGACTCGCTCGCTCCCTCGGCTTCGCCTCCGCGCTCGTCTCGCACGACCACCATACATTCATTCTCGACCGCCGCACCAACGCGCTTCGGCGCATCATCTCCACCTACTAGACAGAGGAGCACGTGCAGAGCCGCTATCCACTGATCGCCGCCGTCGCCGCGTTCGCAGTCGTTCTCGCGTGCAGCAAGAGCTCGAGCGCGAGCTCGCCCACCACAGGCACTCCGGCGGACAGCGTGCTCGCCAGGCGCGCGGACCAGGGGCGGATTCTGGGCAGCGCCACCGCGCCGGTGTGGCTCGTTGAGGTGAGCGACTTTCAGTGCCCGTACTGCAAGCAGTGGCACGATCAGAGCTACGACGCGATCAAGCGTGCGTACGTCGACTCGGGGAAGGTGCGACTGGCATACGTGAACTTTCCGCTCTCGATGCACCACAACGCGATGCCCGCGGCCGAGACGGCGATGTGCGCGGCGGCGCAGGACAAGTTCTGGCCGCTGCACGACGCGCTGTTCGCCACACAGCTCCAGTGGGAAAAGCTCCCGGCGCCGCAGCAGCTGTTCGATTCGCTCGCGGCCGCGGCGGGCGTCGACATGGGCGCGTTCCACAAGTGCGTGTCCGGACATCTCATGAAGGCGACGATCGACGCGGACATCGATCGCGCGACGAAGGCCGGAGTGGAGTCGACACCCACCTTTCTCATCGGCGGTACCATGGTCACCGGCGCTCAGCCGCTCGCCGTGTTCCGCCAGGTGCTCGATTCCGCCCTCGTGCTCGCGCGCGCGGGCAAGCACTAACGAATGCGGGGTCCACCGCGAGCTCGAACCGAGCCGTGATGAACCCCACACTATTTATTTCGACCGAGCGGCGAGGACCACCGGTCAAACAAACCTTTCGAGCCTTAACGGCTTCGAGCGATCCTCGCCGCTTGCTGGTCACTAGACAATGGATCACCTCCTCGTTGCAGGGTTCGACATCGGGCGGAAACATGCACCCGACACCGCGCTGCGCGAGCGCGCGCGATGTTCGGCGAAAAGAGTAACGATGCAACGCTTCGCGCGCAACGTTCTCCGCAAGTGAACGCTCTCATCGGTGGCGCGTACGAGGCTGCAATGCAGCTCGCGCGCGGAGCGGCCGCGCTGGCGCCGTCCGGTGGCGGGAAGCTGGGCGCGACATTTCGCGCGCGGCGCGGCATCCGGGCGCGTTACGCGCGGTGGGGGCGCGAGTCGCGCGCCCCGGGCGACGAGTCTCGTCCGCTCGTCTGGATGCACGCGTCGTCCGTTGGCGAGGGTCTCCAGGCGCGCCCGGTGCTCGCCGCACTACGAGATGCGCATCCCGAGATTCGGCTCGCGTACACATTTTTCTCGCCGAGCGCCGAGCAGTTCGCGCGCTCGCTCGCGGTGGATTTCGCGGACTACCTGCCGTTCGATTCGCGCGGCGATGCGCGCGCGGCGCTCGACGCGCTCCGTCCACGCGTGCTCGCCTTCTCCAAGCTCGACCTGTGGCCGGAGCTCGTCGCCGCGGCGCACGCGCGCGGAGTTCGGCTCGCGCTCGTGAGCGCGACGCTGTCGGCGCGCTCGAGCCGTCGCTCGCCAGTAGCCGCCTCGCTCACGCGCGACGCCTACGCGATGCTCGATGCCGTAGGCGCGATCGACGAGGCGGACGCCATGCGACTAGTCGGCATCGGCGTGCAACGCGAGGTCATCACGATCACCGGCGACACGCGCTACGACCAGGTGTCGGCGCGCGCTCGCGCGATCGCGGAGCGCGAGACGGTGCTCGCGCCGCTGCGCTCCGATCGTCCGACTCTGGTGGCGGGGTCGACGTGGCCCGCCGACGAGCGCGCGCTTCTCCCCGCGTGGATCGCAACTCGCACGCGCGTGCCCGATGCGCGACTAATCATCGCGCCTCACGAACCCAGCCCCAGGCATCTCGCACCGATCGAGCAATGGGCGTCGGAGCGTGGACTCGCGCTCGAGCGCACAAGCGCACGAGATCCGGCGCGCGCCGACGTGCTGCTCGTGGACGTCGTGGGCATGCTCGGCGATCTGTACGCGCTCGCGAACGTCGCGTACGTGGGCGGCGGATTCCACGATGCCGGACTGCACTCGGTGCTCGAGCCCGCGGCGTTCGGCGTACCGGTGCTCTTCGGACCGCGGCACGAGGGCAGTCGAGACGCGTCGCTGCTCGAAGCGTGCGGCGGGGGTATGTCGGTGCCGGACGGCGCGGCGCTAGGCGCCAGACTCACGGAGTTGCTCACGGATGACGAGGCGCGGGCGGAGGCCGGCGCGTGCGCGAAATCCATGGTGGACCGCGGCACCGGCGCGTCGGCGCGCTCGGTGGCGATCATCGAGAAGCTGCTCGGCAGGTAATAAGAGATTGGTTTCGATTGGGGCGACCTGCTTACCGCGGAGACACAGAGAAACGCGGAGAGGCAGAGGAGTGGGACTTCAATATTGCGTGACGGACTTACTTGCTGATTTTTCTCCGCGGCTCTCCGTATTCTCCGCGGCTCTGCGTCCCGCAGTTGTCTTTTTGTCTTTTTTCCTTTTTTCAGCAACCCAGTAAGCCGTTACCGCCTCTTCTCCATGCGAAGGGATGCTCGGTATCGCCATCGGCACAAGCATGTAAAACCTCTCCTCACGACTCTCGGTCCCCCACTGGCATTGAGAGGGCGGAAGGCGAGCCTCAGCTGGTAGCTCGAGAGCTGACAGCACTGGGCGGTAAGCCATTACCGCCCCTTCGCGAGCATCCGTTTCCTTAGGGCGCAAGTGATGCGCGGTAGCGCCATCGGAGCAAGCTCGAAGCTCAAAGCCTTCAGCTCACAAGCTTACAGCTCGAGCCCGCCTTCCCCTTCTCGATCCAGACCGGTCTCGCGATGCCGGCGCCGGTAAGCTCAGGACTCAAAGCTTTCAAGCTCATAAGCTCACAGCCTGGCCTCTCCACACCCCTACAAAAACAAATCTGCCATCATCGCCGAGCCCGCACGATCAAAACCATTCACCGCGTATTTCATGCGCTGGGGTCGGCGAAGCCGTGAATAACTCTGCGGTGAAGCAGTAGCTCTGCTAATCCCCGGCCGAGTGCGCAGCAACTGCCGCACCCGCGCGCTCCGGGCGATGGAGCAGGAATCCCTGCACGAGTGGCACGCCGATACGCTTCACCGTCTCCAGCTCCTCCGCGCGCTCGATTCCCTCCGCGATCACCATCGCGCCCTGTTCCTTCGCGAAGCCCACCATCGTCTCGACGAGATTCTGCTTGATGAAGTTCGTGTCGATGGAGTTGATGAGCGAGATGTCTAGCTTGATGAAGTCGGGCTCGAGATTCGCGATCGAGCCGAGTCCGGCGTAGCCACTGCCGGCGTCGTCGACGGCGAAGCGGAATCCGCGCTCGCGGAAGCTGCGCAGCCGTTCGCGAAACTTGGGATAGTCCTTGATCGCGGTGCGCTCGGTGATCTCCAGGACCACGCGATGCGGATCGACGGATCCGAGCTCGCCGAAGCCGGGGTCCGCGAAGTCGTGCGGGTCGATGTTCACGAACAGCAGCTGGTTGCCGTGCAGCAGCTCCTTCGCGCCGGCGAGCGCGCGCTCGCGACAGAGGCGGCTGAGCTCCCACACGAGATCGGCCTCCGCGGCTACCTCGAACAACACCTCGGGGCTCCGCAGGTTGCGAGGCGCGCCACGCGCGAGCGCTTCGTAGCCGAAGATCTCCCCTGTCTCCGCGAGCACGATCGGATGGAACTCGATGTACACCGCGCCGTCGTGCAGCACCTGCTTGAGCGCCGCGGTGCGCCGCACGCGCTCGCGCTGTTCCACACTGCGCGCGGCGTTGGCGGCCTCGCGAATGCCACGGTAGATGAGGCGCTCGAGGCGGAGCTTGGGAGTGTAGTAGACGTGAGAGGATCCGATGTAGATATCGAAGAGCGACGACACATCCTCCCCGTGCACCTCCTCGAGGCGATTGCCGACGAACAGTTTCAGCTGCCGCCCGACCTCCGTGATCTGCCGGTCGGTAGCAGCGGGCTGTCCCTTGTCGGGAATCTGAAGGAAGATGAAGTCATCGTCGTTCGCGTAGCCCACCATCATTCGGATCGTGCCCAGCGCGTTCGAGTCGAGGAATTCGCGCACCGCGCCCGCGGTCGTCTCGAGCACCTGATCGAGCTTCTCCCAGCCGTAGATCTCCTCGATTTTCGAGTAACGCACGAAGTCGAGGTAGAAAACGATCACCTCACCGCGGTCCTTGATCAGCCCGCGCGTGCGCTCGAGCATCACGGGCAGCGTCGGCATCCCCGTGAGAGTGTCGTAGAGCATCTCCTCGTACTCGGATTTCTCGATGCGATGCGCCACCCCGTTCCCTTGCGCGGCGACGCGCGCGAGCGCCGAGCGAATGCGCCACGCGATCTCGATCGGAGTGCCGGGAGCGAGATACCAGTCGTCCACGCGGAACTCGATCGCGCGCCGGTACGCGACGTCGTTCGCGCCCGCGAGGATGACCGGAATGCGCCGCATGCCCGCGCGCTCGACGATCGCGCGGAGCACCACTGGATCGTCGGTGGCAACCACGATCGCGCGCGCGGATGGGTGCGCGTCGATCGCGGCCGGGAGCAGCACCGCCGGATGCACAGTGACCACGTCGAGCTGCAGCATCTCCGCTGCTTGCGCGAGCGCGTCGTCGGTACCATCCGAGAGCAGGAACGCGCGCGGCACCGGCGTCATGCCTGCGGCGACACGAGGGCGAGATTGCGCCTGACGCGCAGCTCGAGCTCGGCCAGATCGATCGGCTTGGTGATGTAGTCGTCGGCACCAGTCTGAATCGCCGACTGCTTGTCGTTCCACGCCGCTAGCGCGGTCAGCATGACGATGCGTACTGCGCGTCCGTGCTCCGGATGCTGGCGCATGAGGCGGCACACCTCCCAACCGCTTCGTCCCGGCATCCGCACGTCGAGCAGAACGAGCGCGGGGCGCGCGGACTCGAAGAGCGTCATCGCCTCGTCGCCATCACGTGCGACGAAAACGGCGAAGCCGCGCGACTCGAGCAGCGTGCGGACGATCTCCGCGTTGTCGTCATTGTCATCGACGACGAGAATCGCCGGCGCGGGAGTGTTCTCCATAGTGCTCCGGGACCAGTTGGTGCGCGGCCGGATAGCGGCCGCGCACCCGCGATGCTTAACGGCGTGGGGCCATGTTCGGACGGTACACGAGGCCGATGCCGAACGAGGTTTGGCTCGGTCCGTCGCTCACGCCGCCGATCGTCAATGCCGCGCGAACGCCAACCGTTCTCGTGACGTCGAGGCTCGCGCCGATGTCGAAGTCGAGCTTCAGGTCGGTCCCGATGCCGTGGCAGTCGCTCGCGCACGCGTCCACCGAGAGTCGAGGCGACACGAACGGCGTGAGCGTCAGAGCGCCCGCGAGGGGAAAATGATGTCCGGCAACCACGCCGATCGGAATCCGGACGAAGCTCTGCGTGCCGAACGCGCCATACACTCCACCAGTGAGAATGAGATCGATCGGCGTCTCCTGGGACGACTTCATGAGACCATAGCCAAGTCCGACGCCGGCGAGAAACTTCGAGTTGTCGGTGGGCGTGGCGACGCCGACATCGAAATTCACCATCGCGTCCGGCGTAATTCCCTCGCGCCACTGCGCAACGGCGCTCGTGCCGTAGTCACCGCCGCCTGCGACCAGGAACGTGAAATCGCGCGTCGAGATGTCGGGCGTCTGCAGCGTGGGGTAGTGCCACGCCTGCGCCGATGCGCCGCCAGCACCGAGAACGATCGCGCTGCCCGCAACGATCAGTGCCTTCGTGAACGACAAACTTGTGCGCATTGATCTTCCTCGAATCATATGAGTGGATAGTTCGGTGATTTGCCGGCTCACTGCTGTCGCGCGTGGTGCAACGCGTACGAAACGCCGAGCCCAAAGATGCCGCCGGTTGCGCCGGGTTCGCCTTCACCGGCCGTCGCCCCCGTTTCAAAACCGATCGTCACGCCAACCGACGGCAAAACCGCGGCGTCGACTCCAACGGAAACGCGAAATAATCCGTGCGTACTGGTCACCTGGTTCGAGCGAACCCGCGCCCACGTGTAGAATGGCGAAACATAGGCCGAAATGCCACGTCCGCTGCCGATCGCACGGCGATACCCTGCCGTAATGCCAAGCGGAATCTGCCAATCGGTGATGCCATCGAAGCTCGCCCCTCCCATGCCGACGAACGGCGATACACCAAAGGCCGAGCGTTGGTTCAGCACCGGCACCATGAGTCGCGCGCCGTACGTTGCCGTGCCGGACGCATGCTTCTGATCGAGATACGCGACGCCGCCGGCGAGCTGAAACTTCAGGTTCATCGGAGACCACGCGACCGCTCCACCATACGTGGTGGCATCGTTGCCCGCTCCGAAGTCCACGCCGAGCGTGAAGCCGCGATTCGCGAACGCGTTCTGAAGCACAGGCGCGCCCAGCATCTGCGCCCGTGCCGACGGCACGACCGCACACGCGAGCACCACCGTCACTCCAATCATCGCGACCGAACGCATGGACACGTACTCCTCAGAAAAAAACGCGGGCCAGCAACCGGCCCGCGTCTCCCCAATGCAATGTGCGTGCGCGTTTAGCCCGCTTTCGCCTGCTCGGTCACCACGCGTACCTGATCGTCCACTACCTGAAGAAATCCGCCCTCTACGATGAAGCGCTGATTGCCCGCGCCGCCATCCACGCGCAGCGTGCCACGGCCGAGCGCGGTGATCATCGGCGCGTGGCCCGTCAAAATGCCTACCTCGCCGTCGAACGCGGGCGCGACGACCGACGACGCCTCCCCCTCGTACAGCACCTTCTCCGGCGAGATGACCGAGACTTTCAGCACGATGATCAGCTCTTGAGGGTCTTGGCCTTCTCGACGGCTTCGTCGATCGAGCCAACCATGTAGAACGCCTGCTCGGGCAGCTCGTCGAACTCGCCCGCGACAACGCGCTCGAACGACTCCACCGTGTCCTCGAGCTTCACGTACTTGCCCGGGATGCCCGTGAACTGCTCGGCCACCGCGAACGGCTGCGACAGGAATCGCTGCACGCGGCGAGCGCGACCGACAATGCGCTTGTCATCCTCGCCCAGCTCGTCCATGCCGAGGATCGCAATGATGTCCTGCAGCTCCTTGTAGCGCTGCAGAATGCGCTGCACCCCCGACGCCGCGTTGTAGTGCCGGTCACCGACGTACTGCGCCGCGAGAATGCGTGAGCCGGAGTTGAGCGGATCGACAGCGGGATAGATGCCGATCTCCGTGAGGGCGCGATTCAACACGACCGTCGCGTCGAGGTGCGCGAATGCGGCGGCAGGCGCCGGATCCGTGATGTCGTCCGCGGGAACGTAGATGGCCTGCACCGAAGTGATCGATCCGTTTTTCGTCGACGTGATGCGCTCCTGCAAATCGCCCATCTCCGTCGCAAGTGTCGGCTGATATCCCACCGCGCTCGGCATGCGGCCCAGCAGTGCGGAGACCTCCGAGCCGGCCTGCGTGAATCGGAAGATGTTGTCGATGAAGAGCAGCACGTCCTGGTTCTCGACGTCGCGGAAGTACTCCGCGATCGTGAGCCCCGACAGCCCAACGCGCAGACGCGCGCCCGGCGGCTCGTTCATCTGTCCATACACGAGCGCGACGGAATCCAGAATCCCGGCTTCCTTGAACTCGAGATAGAGATCGTTTCCTTCGCGCGTGCGCTCACCCACGCCGCAGAACACCGAGCGGCCACCGTGCCCCTTCTGCACGTTGTTGATGAGCTCCTGAATGATGACCGTCTTGCCCACGCCGGCGCCGCCGAACAAGCCGATTTTGCCGCCCTTCACGAACGGCGCGATGAGATCGATGACCTTGATGCCGGTCTCGAAGATCTCCGTCTTGGGCTCGAGGTCCACGAACTCCGGGCTCGGACGATGGATCGGCCAGCGCAGCGCGTCCTTCGGAATCGGCGGACCGTTGTCGACCGGCTCGCCGAGTACGTTCAGGATTCGGCCTAGCGCGGGCACGCCCACCGGAACGGTGATCGGCGAACCGGTGTCGGTGACGCGCATGCCGCGCTCGACACCGTCCGTGGTGGACATCGCCACCGCGCGCACCTGATTGCGGCCGATGTGCTGCTGCACCTCGGCGGCGAGCTTCACCTGTGTGCCACCTTCCGCGCGCTGATCGATCGTGATCTCGTTGAAGATCTCGGGCAGATTCTCGGACTCGAACTCGACGTCGAGTACCGGACCGATTACCTGCACGACCTTGCCGATATTGTGGTCAGCCATGATTGAGTTCCTGTAGGTCAGACCGAAGCACGCGCCCCGGCTTTTCTGGCGGCTTGCGAATGCGCTGGATCAGCCGCTCAGCGCTTCCGCACCGCCGACGATCTCGGCGATTTCCTGCGTGATCTGGGCCTGGCGCGCGCGATTGTACGTGCGCCGAAGAACGTTGAGAATGTCGCCGGCGTTGTCCGTCGCCGCCTTCATCGCCGTGCGGCGCGCGCCCTGCTCGCCCGCCACCGTTTCAACCAGCGCGCGATACACCGCATTGCGCACGTAGAGGGGCAGGAGCGCCGTGAGAATTTCCTCGGCGTTCGGGAAGAGCAGATAGTCGCGCGCCGCGCCCTTCCGCTCCGGCGGCGTCACCGGCAGCACACGCTCCGCCACCGGTGGCGTGGAGAGCGGTGAGTTGTACTTCGCGTAAACGATGTAGAGCGCGTCGAGCTTCTTCTCGATGAACGCGTTCATCAGTCCGTCGACGAGCTCGGAGCCGTGCGCCGCAGCGGGCTTGTCGCCTATGTCCGTGCGCGACGATGCGATCTTCGCTCCGATGTAGCGGAAGAAGCCGATTCCCTTGCGGCCCACGATGTGGAGCTCGGTCTCGACGCCGCCGGCGGCGAGACGCGCGAGCAGGTTGCGCGCCTCGCGAATGAGATTCGCGTTGAACGCGCCCGCGAGTCCCTGGTTGGAAGTGAGCAGCAGCACCGCCGCTCGGCCTCCCGACTTCGGCATGTCACCCTGCGCACCGCTCTCCGGCTGTCGGAGCAGCGGGAAGCGCTCCGCGAGCTCGGGGGAGTAGAGATCCGCGATCACGGCCTCGAGAGCGCGCGCGTACGGGCGCGCGGCCACGACACGATCCTGCGCGCGCTTGAGCTTGGAGGTGGCAACCATCTCCATGCTGCGCGTGATTTTTCGGGTTCCTTCGATGGACTTGATCCGTCCCTTGAGCTCGCGCCCCTTGGCCATTACTCAGCTCTCCAGGGTGCGCGCTACTTCGCTGCAGCGGCGGGCGCCGGCGCGCCAGCTGGCGTCGCCTTGAACGCGGCGATGCCGCGCTTGAGCTCCTCCTCCGTCTCCTTCGACAACACCTTCTCGTCGCGGATCTTGAGACCCACCTGGGCGTAGCTGTTCGCCATGAAGGCGTGGAAGTCCTTTTCCCACACGCGAAGCTTTGGCACGGCGATGTCGTCGAGCAGTCCGGAAGACACCGCGTAGATGATCATGACCTGCTGCTCCACCGGCATCGGCTCGTACTGGGGCTGCTTGAGCACTTCGACCGTACGCGCCCCGCGGTCGAGCTGCGCCTTGGTGGTCTTGTCGAGATCCGACGCGAAGGCGGCGAACGCCTCGAGCTCGCGGTATTGCGCGAGATCGAGGCGGAGGCGGCCGGCGACGGAGCGCATCGCCTTGATCTGCGCCGCGCCGCCGACGCGCGACACCGAGATGCCGGCGTTGATCGCGGGGCGCGTACCGGCGTTGAACAGATCGGCCTCGAGGAAGATCTGTCCGTCGGTGATCGAGATGACGTTGGTCGGGATGTACGCCGAGACGTCGCCGGCCTGCGTCTCAATGATTGGCAGCGCGGTGAGCGAGCCGCCCGGCTTGAAGATCGTCTTGTTGTCCACCACGCTCGGATCTTCGCTGATCTTGGCCGCGCGCTCTAGCAGACGGGAGTGGAGATAGAACACGTCGCCGGGGTATGCCTCGCGACCGGGAGGGCGACGGAGCACCAGTGAGATCGAGCGGTACGCGGCGGCCTGCTTCGACAGATCGTCGTACACGCAAAGCGTCGCCTTCCCCTCGTGATACATGAAGTACTCGGCCATCGCGCAGCCGGAGTAAGGCGCGATGTACTGCATCGGTGCGGGATCCGACGCGGCGGCCACGACGACGATCGTGTATTCGAGAGCGCCGGTTTGACGGAGCTTCTCGACGGTGGACGCAACGGTGGATTTCTTCTGACCGATCGCGACGTACACGCAGATGACGCCGGTGCCCTTCTGATTGATGATCGTGTCGATGGCGATCGCGGTCTTGCCGATGCCGCGGTCGCCGATGATCAGCTCGCGCTGTCCGCGTCCGATCGGGATCATGGCGTCGATGGCCTTGAGCCCGGTTTGCAGCGGCTCCTTCACGGGCTGGCGAACGATGATGCCGGGCGCCTCCGACTCGACCTTGCGCGTCTGCTTGGCGGTGATCGGACCGAGCCCATCGATTGGATTGCCGAGCGCGTCGACGACCCGGCCCATCATTTCGGGGCCAACGGGCACTTCGCGAACGCGTGAAGTGCGGCGAACCTCGTCGCCTTCCTTGAGCTCGAGCCAGTCGCCGAGGATGACGGCGCCGATATTGTCTTCTTCGAGGTTGAGCGCAAGCGCGATGATCTTGTTGCCGGTCTCGGCAGCGGTGACCTCGAGCATTTCGCCCGCCATGGCCTTGTTCAGCCCATAGATGCGGGCGATGCCGTCCTTTACCTCGAGCAGCGTACCGACATCTTCGACGTCGAGCTCATGGAGGTCCGCCGCTTCTATTTCGCGGAGGAGAATGTCCTTGATTTCGGCGGGGCGGAGCGTGGTTTCGGAGGCCATATAGGCGCGGGGCTATGGGGTCGCGAGGTATCGGGCGCAGCTTGTGAAATTTATCACAAGCGGCCTTTCCGGGCAATAGCGAAGTTGCCCATATATCGTCTGGACAGCGCGATAGCGCTAGCCACGCACGAATCGCTCGAGCAAATCCGTGGCCCGCAACGCCGAGAGCGCGGTGGCCTGCGCGCGAACCAGGCGCTGCACGCTGGCGGAGAGCCGGGCGGCGGATGCAAAGCCAACCAGACGCGCGACCTCGGTCAGATCGTAGCCGGGGTTTTTCGCAAGCTCGCCAGCCGCGAGCAGTCGAACGAAGTCGATCGCGCGCTTGAGCGTCGGCGCACCGCCGCCGGAAAATGAGCGGCTCAGATGCTCACGGGTGACGCGAAGGGCGCGCGCGATGTGTGCAGTACCCACCGGGCGCCCGCCGTGCGCGATGATCGCGCGCCACGCGGCGAGCTGCAGCGGCGAGCCAAGCGAAAGTGGAGCGGGGGGAGAGTCGAGCGCCGCCGCGAAGCGCGCGGTGAACGCGTGCGCGAGCAGCGCATGGCCAAGCGTTCCGTCGTCGGTGCCATCGGCGAGGATGTCGGCGAAGTCCAGCTCCGCACACCGCGCGATCGCGGGCGCGTCCACCGGGCGAAACGGCGTGAGCGCCAGAAACGGAACGCTCGGATAATCGCGTGCGAGCTCGGCCGACTCGTGGCCGTCGCCGTCGGCCGCCACTTCCACGAGTGCCGTGTCCACGAAGTGCGTGCGAAACGCGTCGCTGAAATCGCGATGCGTGCGCGCGAGCACGCCGCGGAGATGGGTTCGCGCGAGCGCGGCGCGAACTCGCGCCCGCACGGCATCGCGCGGCGCGTACGCGACGACGATCCCTCCGGGCGCGGAACGAAGCGGCGCGGCTGGCGGCGGCACGGGCATCAGTGCGCGGCAGGCGCGGCGCCCACCTTTTCCGCCGCCCGCTGCAGCACTTCACGCGCGTTTGCGTACGAGATGAGGACGAGCGCCTCCTCGATCGGCAGCCACTTGCACGCGGTAATTCCCTCTTCGCGCTGCGGGCTGGTGCGCGCCGTAGCCGTCTCCATCAGGAAGAAATGGCAGACCTTGTGAATCAGCTTTCCACGAAAGCGAAAGTGCCAGTCGATCGTCGCCAGCTCGCCGCGCACCGACAGATCGTCGAGCCCGGTCTCCTCCGCCACTTCACGCTGCGCTGCCGCCTCGGGGCGCTCGCCCTTCTCGATATGTCCCTTGGGGAATCCCCAATTGCGGTAGCTGTCGCGAATGAGAAGGAAGAGCGGCCGACCATCCTCCAGACGATAAACCACGCCTCCGGCCGAGACTTCGCGGTTGATCTGCGAGCGCGTCACCGCCCGTTATCCGCGCGCTGTGGCCGGGACTCCGGCCATCTCAACGTCGTTGAGTGTGGCGCGACCTTCGATGAATTGGCGCACCACGGGGTCCTTCGTGTTCCTGATCTCGTCCACCGTCCCGACCTGTCGCACGCGGCCATCGTAGAGCATCGCGATGCGCGAGCCGACAGTGTACGCGCTCCGCATGTCGTGCGTGATTACGACGCTCGTGACACCGAGCTGGCGTCGCATGCGGATCATCAGCTCGTCGATGACGGCGCTCGTGACGGGGTCGAGCCCGGTGGTGGGCTCATCATAGAGGATGTACTTGGGGCGCAGCGCGATCGCGCGCGCTATTCCCACGCGCTTGCGCATGCCCCCCGAGAGCTCTGCCGGAAAGCGCTGCGCCGTGTCGGGGAGATCGACGAGCCGGAGAGCCTCGCTCACTCGATCGCGAATCTCGGCGGGCTGCATGTCGAGCTTCCGCAGCCCCATTGCAACGTTGTCACCGATGCTCAGCGAGTCGAAGAGAGCGGCGAACTGGAAGACATAGCCGATCTGGGCGCGCAGGGCATACAGTTCGCGGCGCGGAAGGATGGGCACCTCCTTGCCGTCGACGAACACGGTGCCGGCGTCGGGCATGAGGAGCCCCACGATGTGCTTGATGGCGACGGACTTCCCGGTACCCGAATAGCCGATGACGACCATCGTCTCGCCTTCGGTGACGTCCAGGCTGAATCCCTTCAGAACCTGTTTGTCACCGAAAGCCTTGTAGACGTCGATCAGCTTGATCATGCGGAAATGTGCCGCAATGGCGAGCATCGGGCAACGACCCGTTCGGTCGCCGAACGATCGAGCTCTCCGTGTGTAGGAATTGCGTGCGATGATCCTCGCTCCCCCTCGACAAGGGTGGCGACACGCCGCGACCTTTGTGGAACGATGCGTATGCGCCGACTCGCTTTTCTCTTTCTTCTCTTCCCTGCAGCAGTTCCGCTGCAAGGGCAGGTCATCCACCGGCTCGGCCGTCCGAGCGCGGATACGACGCCTGTGCGTCCGGCCGCGCCGCCGCGCACGCTCCCGGCGGAAGGTCATCCCACGCTCACGGGGTTCGTTTACGACAGCTTGCAGGACGTGCCGGTGCGTGGCGCGACCGTGGTCATAGCGGGAACGACGCATCAGACGCACACGGATTCCACGGGTCAGTACCGATTCGACGTCGACAGCCTGCCGGAGGGTGTGGCCACCGTCGGCTTCTTCCTGCCTTCGATGGACTCGCTGGGCATCACGCCGCCCGTGCGCCAGATCGGCATCCATCATGGCGAGTCGGGGGTGCTCGACCTCGGCGTGCCGTCAATGAGGACTGTGCTGCGCGTCGTCTGCCGCGACAGCACGAGCGAGGGGCGCGGGATGATGATGGGAGTCGTGAGCGATGCGCAGACGGATGCTCCGGTGGCCGGCGCGCTCGTGGTCGTGATGTGGACGGAGATGAACATCGGCTCCACGTCGCTGTCGAAGCTGCCGAAGGCAACGCACACGACGGTCAATGCGAATGGCGGCTACCGGCTGTGCGGAATTCCCGGCGGCGTGCAGCTGCGCGCGCAGGCGAGGCTCGGCACCAAGCAGAGTGGATGGATCGACATCACTATGCCGCCGGGCGGCGTGCTGCAGCGCAACTTTCTTCTTGGGGAGAAGCCGAAGGTGGTGGCCGCGACGCCCGGACTGGCTCCAGATGAGGAGGCTCCGAAACCACTTGGTAGTGCGGCGCTAAGCGGCACGGTCGTTGGAGCCGACGGAAAGCCGCTCGAGGGCGCACAGGTGTACCTCGTGGGCACGGCGATCGGCGCACGGGCCGACTACCGCGGCGCGTTCCGACTCACGGGACTGCCGGCGGGCACACAGACGGTGGAGGTGCGGCAGATATCGTACGCGCCCAAGCGGTTCGCGGTGGATCTCTCGCCGGCGCGAGCGAGCAAGCTCGCGGCAGTGCTGGATACGCGGACGACGGTGCTGGGTGAGGTGAAGGTAGAGGGAAAGGCGCACGTCGACATTCCGGGATTCGAGGACCGAGCCAAGCGCGGCTTCGGCACCTTCCTCACTCGCGACGATATCGAGAAGCAGCAGCCGATTCTGCTCACGGATGTTTTCCGCTCCGTTCCCGGGATGACGGTAAACTTCGACGGCACGAACTACGCTGTTTCGTCGTCGCGCTCGGTGGGATCGGGATGCAACGTGCAGTGGTTTCTGGATGGCTCGCCGTTCGACAACTCGGGCAACGATCTGGATCAGATGCTCAGGCCGGACGACATCGAGGCGATCGAAGTGTACAAGAGTGCGAGCGAAGTTCCCGTGCAGTATCAGGGGAGCAACGCGGCGTGTGGCACGATTCTCGTCTGGACGAAGCGCTCGGCCGGGAGATCGAAGCCGAAGACGCAGTAGGGAAAGCGGACGAGAGGGGCTGTCAGGCGGCGAAGCTGCGCAGAGCGACGCCCACTTCGCCCTCGCGCAGGCGCTTGAGCGCCCGATCGCGGAGCTGGCGAACGCGCTCGCGCGTGACGCCGAGCATCGAGCCGATCTCCTCCAGGGTGTGCTCGCGGCCGCCGTCCAGTCCGAAGTAGAGGCGCAGCACCTTCGCATCGCGCGCGGGAATCGTGGCGAGCGCACGCTCGATCTCCTCGCTGACGAAGCGATTCATGTACTCGTCTTCGGGATTGGTCATGTCATCGGCAACGAATCGCTCGAGGAGAGAGCGATCGCTGTCGGGATCCATTGGCGCGTCGAGCCGGATGTCGCCGGTGTTGAGTGCGGAGAGCGCCTGCACCACCTCGACGGTGAGTCCAGTGAGGTGCGCAAGCTCCTCGGGCATGGGCTCGCGGCGTAGCTGCTGACGGAGGATCTCCGCGCCCTTGATGATGCGCGAGAGGTCGGAGGTGCGATTGAGCGGAACGCGCACGGTGCGTCCCTGTTTCGCCAGCGACGACAGAATTGCCTGGCGAATCCACCACACAGCGTAGGAGATGAACTTGACGCCCTGATCCGGATCGAACTTTCGTGCGGCGGTGAGCAGGCCGACGTTGCCCTCGCCGATGAGATCGATGAGGGGCATGCCGCGATTCTGATATTTCTTGGCGACGGAGATCACGAAGCGCAGGTTGCGCTTGACGAGCTCCTGCAGGGCGTCCTGATCGCCTGCACGAATCTGGCGTGCGAGATCGAACTCCTGCGTTCCCTTTAGCAGAGGATACTTACTGACCTCGGCGAGGTATTGATCGAGGATGTCGCGCTCCGGTTCATTCGGCACGATGCCCGCTGGGGCGACGCGACGGCGGCGGCGCTGCACTTCGGTCATGGCTGCTGGTCTCGATTAGGGGTCGGCGTGGCGCTGCGATGCGAACCCGCGATGACGAGATCGTCATCGCGAGAAAGTACGAATGGAGTACGCGCGTGGAGCGCGCGGTGCTGCGAAAAGCCTCTACGCGCGGTGCAAAAATACCATGGGGCACACGTCGCGCCAGCCCCTGTTTTGCTTGACTGCCCAAACGTACGCGACTAACATTGTGGGCTCGCGGCGGTAATTTTCGCAGCGGGTTTCCAGGGGGCGTAGCTCAGTTGGGAGAGCGCTTGAATGGCATTCAAGAGGTCAGGGGTTCGATTCCCCTCGCCTCCACCTGGGCTCAAACAGACATGCGGGAATAGCTCAGTTGGTAGAGCACAACCTTGCCAAGGTTGGGGTCGCGGGTTCGAGTCCCGTTTCCCGCTCTGTTGCAAGTGGGGCGGTTAGCTCAGGTGGTTAGAGCGCCACGTTGACATCGTGGAGGTCACAAGTTCGAGACTTGTACCGCCCATTGTACCGCCCATTGCTCACGGTCGAGTGAGACAATCGTTCGTTCGCCGATGAGTGCGTCGCCTGAGTGCGTCGGCAAATCGCTTGACGGTGCCGCAGTGGACGGCTAGTTTGCAGCGATGACGGCGGCTGTGTCTCCGCAACCGAGACATGTCCGCCGTCGTGACGTTAAAAAATGGATTCTGACGGGCGCCCGTAGCTCAATTGGATAGAGCATCTGACTACGGATCAGAAGGTTGGGGATTCGAGTTCCTCCGGGCGCACCATGATCTCGCGGTGCAGCGCGGCTGTGAGATTTGCGGGGCGTGGCGCAGCCCGGTTAGCGCGCCTGGTTCGGGACCAGGAGGTCGGTGGTTCAAATCCACTCGCCCCGACCATGTTAGACCTTGCGGCTCCAGCGTCGATTCGTCGAGGCTGGAGCCGTCTTGCGTCTGGCGCCGTGTGGCGCGCGAGTCGGATAGGGTTGAACCGCTTACCAGATTGCTGAAAAGAAAGAAAAAGACAAAAGAGGGACACAGAGTCGCAGAGGATACGGAGAGCCGCGGAGGAAAATCGCCGGGTAAGTCCGTCACGGAAGAGTTAATGCCACTCTTCTGCGTCTCTCAGTTCACCTCTGCGACTCTGCGTCGAGCAATTCCTGGTTTTTCTGCACCCTGTTACACCTCAACGTCGCACGACTCAAAGATGGAATAATCCATTGGTGAATTGGTTGTAGCGGCCTTCCTAGGCGTCTCCTCCTGTGGTCTCCGCGGTGGAGTCGTTGAAAATCATTTTGTACTACCGGACGATGTTGATCGCGATGGCCGGCGTGATTGACGATGTCGTGTTGTGCCCCGTAGGAATCACGCGGGCGGCGACCAGCACGCCGATAGTGGGCTTCCAGCTGAATTCCACGCCCGGCGCGAAACCGAAGGCATCGCTCGCGCCGCTGCGCAGCTGGATTTCCGACGAGGCAAGCGCGTCGTGGCCGAGCACGTGCGTTGCGCCGCCGTGACGATACATCATGTCTAACGCGAGCACCCAACTGCGCGTCACGCTGTACTCCCACGACGCGTCGAGCAGCATGGAATTTCCAGGCTGCGCACGGCCGCGGAATCCATCGCCCGTTCCGTAGACGCTCACGCCCTGGACGCTCACTTCGTTGGAGAACGACTGCGATGCATCGAAGCGCATACGAAGGATCCGTCCGTTGTTCAGCCAGAAATACGTCTGCGAGTAGAGCGACACCGTGGTAGTGTAGGCGCCGCTTCCCAGGCCATCGCTCGGCCTGTGGCCCAGCTGGTCGTACCTCCCCGTGGGAAAGCTCTCCTGCACGACGAGCGAAGTCGTGGG
>JANWLO010000044.1 GCA_025450815.1 Gemmatimonadaceae bacterium | reverse complement strand
GACGCTCGTCCGGCTCTTGGTCGACTATTCGTACCGGGCGACTTCACGCCCGGGCCGCCGCGAGTGCTGATGCTGACGTATGCATCCTGGCAGCGGCGATTTGGCGCTGACCCGCTGATTATCGGCCGGAGCCTTCGCATCGGAAGCGGGTCGGCGATCGTCGTCGGCGTGCTGCCACGGAACTTCGACTATCTGGCGGCGTCGAAGATGGAGCTGTACGCACCAAAGGTGATTGGCGCAGGCGAGCTGCGGATTCGAAACACCTCCTGGTGGCACGTCGTCGGCCGGCTCAAGCCCGGCGTCTCGCTCAGCGCAGCTCGAGCAGACGAGCAGCGCATCGGACGGCAGCTCGCGGTCGAATATCCGTCGACCAACGCGACGGTCGGGGTCACCGTGGACAATCTCGATCAGGCGATTGTCGGCAACACACGGCGCCCCATCGCGCTGCTGTTCGGCGCGGTCGTCGTCGTGCTGCTCATCGCCTGCGTGAACGTCGCGAATCTCGTACTGGCGCGAGGGGCGCGGCGCGGCCGAGAGCTGGCGGTTCGCTCGGCACTCGGCGCATCGCGTTGGCGCATCGCGCGCCAGTTGATGACGGAACACTTCATCATTGCCATCGCCGGCGGCCTCACCGGTGTGATCGGCGCCAGTTTGGCGGTGCGCGGGATCAGGTCAGCGAGCCTCGATGCCATCCCACGATTGGCCGATGTCGGGATCGATGGTCGGACGTTGGTATTCACCCTCGTGATCGTCATCGTCACCACGCTCTTGTTCGGGCTTCTGCCGGCGATCCGGTCTGCGCGAATCGATGCTGCAGTCGAGCTGCGAGCCGGCGCGCGTGCATCGAGCGATCCCGCTCGCGCGCGCCTTCGACGCAGCCTCGTGATCGCCGAGGTCGGGCTTGCGTTCGTGCTGCTCGTTGGCTCCGGACTGTTGATGCGCAGTTTCATGTTCGTGATTCGCGCCGATCGCGGCTACAAGTCGGACCACGTGCTCGCGGCGACCGTATTCGTCTATCAGTGGAACCCGACGGCCAGCGCACAGGTCAACTTCATCGCCTCGCTCGTGAGCAGGAGTGCGGAGTTGCCGGGCGTGCTCGCCGCGGGCGCGACATCTTCGCTCCCGCTCGACATCGCGATCGGTGCGGATCAGGGCACGTTCACGATTCCCGGTCGACCGGTGGGCGTCGGCGAGGAGCCGTCGGTACACATGACTGCCGTGACGCCCACTACTTTCGATGCGCTGCGTATTCCGCTCCGGCGCGGCCGGAGCTTCACTCAGTTCGACGATTCGGCCGGCGCGCCGGTCGTGATCATCAACGAAGCGATGGCACGTCGATACTGGCCTGGCGCCGATCCGATAGGCCAACTCGTGCGAATGGCATTCAATAGCAAACTGGCCGAGCGAGAGATAATCGGCATCGTGGCGGACACACGACAACGTGCGCTCGACGCGCCGCCGGAGCCGATTCTCTACGTGCCGCACGCACAGGCGCCGACCGGTGCGATGGCGATAGTGCTTCGCACGGCGAACGAGCCGCGAAGCGTCTTGCAGGACTTCAAACGCGCCGTCACCCAACTCAATCCGGCGCTGCCGCTGGCCGGTGTGGAGACGCTGGACGATCTGGCTGCCGCGTCGGTAAAGCCTCGTGAATTTATCCTCACACTTCTCGGCGCCTTCGCAGCATGCGCGCTCGTTCTCGCGATCGTCGGAGTATTCGCCGTCATCAATCAATCCGTTCTCGAGCGGCGTGGAGAGCTTGGCGTCCGCATTGCGTTGGGAGCGCTACCTGTTAATGTCGTTCGCATGGTCATGCGTCAGGGTATCGTGCTCGCGGCAATTGGAGTCGTCCTCGGCGGCTGCGGAGCTGTCGCGGTCACTGCATTGCTCCGCGGCATGCTCGTGGGCGTTCGGCCGCTCGACGCGCTGACCTTCGGCGCGGTCGCACTGATAATGATCGCAACCGCGGCCCTGGCCTCAGCGGTGCCCGCACGGCGCGCATCCAGGCTGGATCCTCTGGAATCGCTCCGTGCGAATTAGGATGCAATCTGTCCAATGACGAGCGGTGCGACGGCGAGCTGATCGCGCGATCGGCTGCCGGCGACGATGCGGCGTTCGGCGTGCTCGTGCGCCGTCACATTCGCGCCGCCACGCTACTTGCGGGGCAGATGATCGGCGATCGGGATGAGGCGGAGGACATCGTGCAGGCCGCGTTCACGGTGGTACACAAACGACTGGCAGAATTCGATCGCGCTCGCCCCTTTCCTGCGTGGTTGTTCGGTATCGTCCGGCGCATCGCCGAGCGAACGCGCACGCGCAACGCTCGGCGCAAGCGACTGCTGGGAAAGTGGGGCGCGCACACGGTCGACGCACCGCATGCGCCAGCGGCGGACGTGTTGCTGAGCGCACGAACGAGACTCGAAGCCGTGTACGACGCTATGCACATTCTGTCACCCATGCAGCGCGCGTGCTTCGAGCTCGTGGCGATACGAAACGTCGCGCCCGCCGACGCGGCCGCCATGCACGGCATATCGGAATCGACGGTGCGACAGCACGTCTTTCGCGCCCGGAACGCCATCCGCTCCGCCATCGGTGAGGATGCATGAATAGACTTCAGCTCGAGGAGAATCCGCGCATGCACGAGCCATTCGACACGACATCCATTCCCGAGACCGTGGAATATTGGGACGCACTTGCCCGGCGCGTCACCCTCGCCGCCGTGGCCGCACCGGCTGCGTCGCAATGGTTGACGCGCGGCGGTGCGCGATGGATCGCCGCGGCATCGCTGGTGTTCGCGGCGTCGCTGGTGCTCGCGCTGCTCGCGGTGCGACCGGTTGCGACCACCTCGAACGCGTATTTCGCCGCGGCGATTCTTCCGCGCGATGCAGTTGGACGGTCGTTCGCATCGCGGGACGGGCCGCCATCGGTGATCGAGGTTCTTGCCGCGACAGCGCAGGAGGCGGCACGATGACACCGCCATGGATGCGCGGCTCTCTTCTCCTCGCCGCCGTACTGGGCGCAGGACTCGTCATCGGCTTCCAGTTCGGGCGCACTCGGCCACGGGCCATGTCCCCGGCGCAGAACGCGATGGACTCCGCGACGATGATGCGCGCGTTCGATCGCGATCTTTCGCTCGACTCGGCGCAGCACGCAAGCATCGCGGCTGTGCTGGGGCGACGCCAGGCGGGGATCGATTCGGCATGGCGGGCGTTGCAGCCAAACGTTCGCGCGGCGATGGACTCCACCCAGATGGAGATCGTCGCTATTCTGCGCCCCGACCAGCGCAGGAAATTTCTCGCGCTGCTGCATCGCGAGCACGGTGGAGCCGGGATGCCGCGCTAAGGTGCGAAAGCGGTCCACCCTGGCGGGGAGAGCGGTTGCGAAGTTCGGAGGCCTCGCCGTTATTAAGGCGCGAGCGCCCCGCCCACTTCCCACCCATCTATTCATGCGCCGACTCCTTCTCGCCCCGCTGCTCGCCGTCGTCTTGTTCGCCACCGCCGCAACTGCGCCAAAGACGTACGACGTCGGGCGCATCGAGACTCGTTTAGGCGAGATCCTCTTCGTGCTCTTCGATCAGACGCCGCACCACAAGGAGAGCTTCCTGAAGCTGGCGTCCACGCACTACTGGGATTCGCTCACGTTCAATCGCGTCATCAAGAACTTCGTGGCGCAGGGCGGGTGCCCGGACACGCCGGAAGGCTTTAGCGGGTCGCCGTACCTGCTCGCACCGGAGTTCAACGACAGTCTCAAGCACGTGTACGGCGCTGTCGGTGCGGGGCGCGACAACAACCCCGGGCAGCTCTCTGCCGGCTGCCAGTTCTACATCGTCGCCAACAAGGATGGCCTCCCAAAGCTCGACAACCACTACACCGTGTACGGTCAAGTGGTGAAGGGAATGGAGGTCGTCGAGGCGATCGTGTCGCAGCCGAAGGATTCGACGAACAAGCCGTACATGGCGATCCCGCTGCACATCGATGTGGTCACGATGACCGCGGACCAGCTCAAGGGATATGGTTATATCGTGAAATAGCGAGCGGCTTCGGCGAGATATCGGGGGTGGGTTACCAGACGCCGCAGTGGGCATTGGAGTGGTGCGCCGCGCGCGCGCGTGGGATATTGAGCGACCCGCAGCACGGGCGCAGCGCTTGCCGCGCTCGAGTGTCAATTGATATCCAAGGGCGCACCGTGATTTTCGGCAATGTCATCGATTTGATGCGTGCGCGGCTCGGAAGAGCCGGGCTCGTCGCGCTGGTTCTCTTGCCGCTCGCGCCACCCGCGCGCCCGTTGTACGTGCCGCGCGCCGTCGCGCGCGCGTTTCGCAACGGTACGCGCTCACCGGATGGAAAGCCGGGCGCGCACTACTGGCAAAACGGCGGCAGATACGCGATCACTGTCACGGCGCTACCGCCGGATCGCACGATCACGGGCAGTGAGCGCATCACCTATTTCAATAACAGTCCGGACACACTACCGAGTTTGAACTTCAAGCTGTTTCTGAACATCCATAAGCCGGGCGCGCCGCGACAGCGCGGCGCGTCTGACGACTATCTGACATCCGGCGTGCACGTCGACAGTTTCGCCGTGAACGGCACGCCGCGACCTTGGGGAGACGATTCGCGCACGTTTACCAATCGTCGTGTGAAACTGCCCGCGCCGCTCCTGCCGCACGACTCGGTGCAGCTCTCTGTCGCCTGGCACTACGAGATCTCGCGCCGGGCAGGGCGCGAAGGCATGCTCGATTCCACGACGTACTTTCTGGCCTACTTCTATCCGCGCGTCGCCGTGTACGACGACTACAACGGTTGGGACGACATGGACTTCCTGGACGCGCAGGAGTTCTACAGCGACTTCAACGACTACGACGTGACCATCCGTGCGCCCGCGAACTACGTGGTGTGGGGCACCGGCACGCTGCTCGATCCAACGGAGGTGCTGCAGCCGGCGATCGCGCAGCGGCTGCGCGACTCGTTCACGTCGGACACCGTCATACACGTCGCCTCCCGCGGGGAGCTCGCAGCGAAGCAGGTGACGCTCGCCAATCCGGTGAACAGCTGGCACTTCAAGGCGGGCGACATCCCCGACATGACCTTCGCGCTCAGCGATCACTACGACTGGGATGCGGCGAGCGTAGTGGTGGACGATGCGTCGCATCGCCGGGCGTCGGTGCAGGCCGCATTCAACGACAGCGCGGCCGACTTTCATCATATGGTGGGGTTCGGCCAGCACTCACTCGACTGGCTATCGCACAACTGGCCAGGCGTTCCGTACCCCTACGAGAAGACGACGATCGTGCAGGGGAGCGCGGACATGGAGTATCCGATGATGGTGAACGATGGCTCGACGCCCGACGCCACCACGTCGCGATTCATCGTGGAGCACGAGATCGCGCACAGCTATTTCCCGTTCTACATGGGAATCAACGAAACGCGATACGCGATGATGGACGAGGGCTGGGCGACGACGTTCGAGTACCTCATCGGGATCGCTGACCTGGGTAAGCCCAAAGCCGACAGCGCCTACAAGTCCTTTCGTGTGAGCAGGTGGATCAATGATCCGTCGCCACTGAAGGACTTGCCGATCATCACGCCGGAGGATGCGCTCTCGAGCCAGGCGTGGGGCGACAACGCGTACGGCAAGGCTTCACTGGGCTATCTCGCCGCGAAGGATCTTCTCGGTGATGTGCTGTTCAAGAAGAGTCTGCAGGCGTTCATGGAACGGTGGCACGGCAAGCATCCGATCCCGTGGGACTTCTTCAACACGGTGAACGACGTGTCGGGAAAGAATCTCAACTGGTTCTGGAACAGCTGGTACTTCGAGAACAGCTACATCGACTTATCGGTGAAGAGCGTCGCCAAATCCGCGGGCGGCTATTCCGTGGTCCTCGACAACATCGGCGGCATGCCGGCGCCGGTGGATCTGCAGCTCTCGTACTCCGACGGTACGAGTGGAACCGTGCACGAGACCCCGGTGATCTGGCAGGCAGATCAAGCGCGTGCGACGTTGAAAATCCCAACGCGCAAAACGCTTGCGTCGCTCAAACTCGAGCATCAGATCTGGATGGACGCCGACACGACGAACGACATCTGGAGCGCCGGAAAACACACAATCGCGCACTGAGGGAATAGGGTACGTGCTTCACCGCAGAGGCGCAGAGGATACGGTAGAGACACAGAGACGGCGGATGAAAAGTATCACCTCTGTGTCTCTGGTTATCCTCTGCGTCTCTGTGTTAAAGTTTTTTGACCTAAGCCCTAATGATCTTTCCCAGGTAATGGACGCGCGCGCTCCCCGCTCGTACTATTGCTCCGCTGCTGCTGAGCGCCTCCCCCTCCGCGGGATCCCGACAAATGGATGAACTGCCGCACCGCCTCGCCGATGCGTTGGCTGACCGTTACCGATTCGAGCGCGAGCTCGGTGCCGGCGGTATGGCCACCGTCTATCTCGCCCACGATCTGCGACACGATCGAAGCGTCGCGGTGAAGGTGCTTCGCCCCGAGCTCGCCGCGGTGATCGGCGCCGAGCGCTTCCTCGCCGAGATCAAGACGACGGCGGCGTTGCAGCACCCGCACATCCTGCCGCTCTTCGATTCGGGACAGGCGGACGGATTTCTCTTCTACGTGATGCCGCTCATCGAGGGCGAATCGCTCCGCGACCGGCTGAATCGTGAGCACCAGCTCTCTGTGGAAGACTCGGTGCGGCTGGCGAAGGAGATCGGCTCGGCGCTCGACTACGCCCACCGGCACGGCGTGATCCATCGCGACATCAAGCCCGAGAACATCCTGCTCCACGATGGGGCCGCGCTCGTCGCCGACTTCGGCATCGCGCTCGCCGTGAGCCAGGCGGGCGGCAATCGCATGACGGAGACCGGACTCTCGCTCGGCACGCCGGGCTACATGAGCCCCGAGCAGGCCACGGGCGAGCGCACGCTCGACGCGCGCGCCGATGTCTATTCGCTGGGCTGTCTGTTGTACGAGATGCTCGCGGGCGAGCCGCCGCACACCGGGCCCACCGTGCAGGCGGTGATCGCCGCGGTTGTCACCAAGGAGCCCGAGCGACTCTCGGCGCGCCGCCGTTCCGTGCCCGCGAACGTGGACTACGCGGTACACAAGGCGCTCGCGAAGCTCCCCGCCGATCGCTTCGCGAGCGCCGAGGCGTTCGTGCGGGCGCTCAGCGAGCCGGCTACCGGCGCGATGACGAGCGCGCAGGCGTCGAGCTACATGCCAGCGCCGGCGCGCCCGCGATCGATGCGGCGGACGATGCTCATCGGCGCTGCCGCGCTGCTCGTCGTCGCGCTTGCCGCCGCGGGGTGGATGCGCCCACGCGAGCATCCATTCATGAATCGGTACGCACTCTTCCTGCGCCAGAACGAGGCCGTCGCCGCGTCACAGCCAGGCGGCCACGTCGCGATCTCACCCGATGGGCGTCGCATCGTGTACATGGGACGCGGCGAGGGGTCAACGCGGCTCTGGGTGAAGGATGCGGATCAGATCAGTCCTACCGCCCTCGCAGGTACCGATGGCGCATCCAGCCCGTTCTTTTCGCCCGACGGGCGCCAGCTCGGATTCGTGAAGGATGGGAAGACCGTTCGCATCCTCCCACTCGAGGGGGGCTCCCCTCTCACGCTCACCGACAGCGCGAACGCCACCGCCGCGGATTGGGGGAGCGATGGCTACGTGTATTTCGAGTCTGACTTCGGAATCAACCGCATTAGATCGACGGGTGGTCGCACCGAGACCGTCTACAAGTTCGCTGCATCCGATCACATTCTCGGTGTCGAGTGGCCGGTGGTGTTGCCGGACTCGCGCGGCATTCTCTTCCGGCGCCGCAAGGAAGGGCAGAGCCCCGCGGACTACGAGATCATGGTCATGCCGCTGCCGAAGGGCGAGGCGAAGGTTCTCACTCGCGGCCTCTACGCGCGATACGCCGCGAACGGGGACCTCGTTGTCGTCACGGCCGATGGCAAGCTTCTCGTCATTCCCTTCAATCTCCGCAAGCTCGAGCTCTCCGGCCCTCCCGTGGCGCTCTACGAGGGACTCGAGACGAATCCCTTCGGCGCCGCGGTCGCGCTCTCGCCCGGCGGCACGCTCGTGTACCCCACGGCGAGCCAGGCGTCCGCGCGCGAGGCGGTGTGGGTTTCGCGCGAGGGCTTGCCCACCAGAGTCGATTCCACATGGAAGATGGAGGGAACGCTCAACGACATTTCATTGTCGCCAAATGGAAAGTCGATCGCTGTTGGACTGGCTAGATTCGGGAAGCTTGACATCTGGGTGAAGCAGCTGCCCGCGGGTCCGTTCTCGCGCATCACCTTCGGCGATACGAACTACCTGCGACCAGCCTGGGTACCGGACGGCAATCACGTCATCTACCTCGGCGACCGTGGAGACGGTGCTGGCGTTCCGTTCACACGGCGAGCCGACGGGGTGAGCTCAGCCACCAAACTGCTCACGCCGAAACTGGGCATCGCGCAGACGCTCGAATCGCCGGACGGGAAGTGGCTGATTTTGCGCACGGTGGTGAGCGAGGGTGGCAACGGCGACATCTACGGCTTGCGCGTGGGCGACACGACGCTCGTCCCGCTCGTGAAATCGCCGGCGCGCGAGGTGTTCCCGGCCCTATCGCCCGACGGGAAATTCCTTGCGTATTCGTCCGACGAGTCGGGGACGTACGAGGTCTACGTGCGACCGTTTCCCGACGTCGCGTCCGCGCGATGGCAGGTGTCCACGGCGGGCGGCACGGCGCCACTCTGGTCGCACAGCGGCAAGGAGCTCTTCTTCCGCAACAATCACGGTGATCTCGTCGCGGCGGACATCAGCACCGCACCAACGTTCACCGTGACTTCTCAGAAGTCGCTCTTCTCACTCGCTCCCTTCGCCTTCGCTGGTCCGGTGCAGGAGTACGCGGTGGCGCCGGACGACAAGCACTTTCTCATGCTGCGAGAGACGATGGCGGGCGAGTCCGGTTTGCTCGTGGTGAGTGAGCACTGGTTCGAGGAGCTCAAAGCGCGCGCGCAGAAATAGGCGCTTGCGCTCAGTGCGTGAGGTCGGCGATCCAGACGTTGCTCTGCCGGTCCTCGATGGGGAAATAGAACCTGGTGGCACTCGCCGCGAATCCTTGTCGCGATGATGGCCGCGAGAGATCTGGAAAGCGCACGATCGGCCGCGGAGTGCCGCCGCTCGCGGGGATGACGCTGATCATCGCGTGCCCCTCGGCGTCGTGCGACTTGAAGTAGATCGAGCGTCCGTCGCGACTCCACACAGCTGTCTCCGGCGGTGGCGCACTGTCTGGCGCGGTGTACAGCTCGCGCGGCGCGCCTGAATCCGCCGCGACCACCACGAGTCCGCGGCTTGTTTGCGCGACGATCCACTTGCCATCCGGCGACCAGCTCGAGAACGCACTGCCCGCCTTCAGTTGAACGCCGCCGTACGTAAGGCGGCGCGGCGTCGACCATTTGCCGGCGCCGAGTCGCGACGTCACGTACACGCCGCGGCCCACGTCCTGATCGAAAAACAGCAGACGATCACCCGCCGGTGACCACACGGGATAGCTCTCCTGCGCCGGCGTGTTGGTGACGATCTCCACCGGTCCGCCGTCCAGCGGCTTTACCTCGATGTCGCGCGAGCCGGAGCGAAACGAGTGGTAGGCGAGCAACCGGTCGTCGGGAGAAAGATCGGGCGCGAAGACGTCGAACGGGTAGCTGGTGAGCTGTTCGGGCTCGCCGCCCGCCGTGGGTACTCGGTAGATGTTTGCCACGCCGTCGCGGTCCGAATCGTATACGATCCATTTGCCGTCGCGCGACACGGACACCGCCTCGATCGTTTGCGGCCCATTCGTCACGGCCGTTGCGTCGGTTGATAGCGCGATGCCGCTCGCGGGGATGGCGATCGAGTAGATGTTGGCGTGCCCGGTGTACAACGAGTAAGCAACGTGCCGCGCATCCGCAGTGATCGAGAGCGATCGCGCGTTGAGCCCCGTCGTCACGCGCATCGGCGCACCCCTGATCGCGCCGCTCCCGGATACGGCCACTTCGTACACATCCAGCGGCCCTTCACGATTGGAGACGAAGAAGAGCCGGTCGCCGAGCGGGGACCACTCGGGACTCTGGTTCATCGCGTGGTCGTTCGTAATCCGCACCGGCGATCCGCCCGCTGCCGGCACCACAAATATTCCGCTCGGCGCCTTGTTCGCGAAGTTGGCGCCCGGATCCTGCGCGATGCCGTTGCCGGCGACGCACGCGATCAACGGCAGCCGTCGCGACCAGCGGCACCAGCTCACCTCGAACATCCCCGACGCGAGCACGTGAGGCGATTGTCCGTCCGTGCCAGTCACGAATACCGTGTCGCCCCGCGCGAACACGATCTCGCGGCCGTCCGGCGACCAGCTCGCGGTGGACACCGAGTCGCCAGGCGAATTGGCGAGAATGTTGTGCGCGTGGCCACCCAGCGCGGGCGCGATCGCCACGCCATCGTGGGTGCGGAAGAGAATCTGCGAGCCGTCGGGCGACCACTGTGGCTCGAACTCCTGCGCGGTGGAGTCGTCCGAGAGCGCGAACGAGCGACCGCCGCCGATGGGCCGAATGTAGATTCGCGCGCGCGCCGAGTTGCCGGCGGCGAACGCAACGAGCTTTCCGTCCGGCGAGATCGCCGGGTCGATCTGCAGTCCCGCCTCGTTGGTGAATTGCGTGGAGCGGCCGAACGCGATCGACCGCTCGATTTTTCTCGACGGGAACGCGACCAGGGCAACTGCGGCCGCGATCACTATCAGCGCTCCCGCGATGATCGCGATTCGAACGCGCCGCGACATCGGCCGCTTCACGGGCTCGAGTCGTGCATCAGTAGGCGTGAGACCGCCACTCGGCGTCGCAAGCGGCTCGAGTGCATTGAGCAGCTCGGCGGCGGACTGCCAGCGGTCGGCGGGACGCTTCTCGAGACAGCGCATCACGGCGCCCGAGAGCGCGGCCGAGATGCCGGGGCGATGCTTCTGCAGCGGCTCGGGCGTTTCCGTGATGTGCGCAGCGAGCACCTGCTGCGGCGACGTGCCCGTGAACGGCAGCCGTCCGGCGAGCAGCTCGTACGCGACGACGCCCACCGCGTAGATGTCGGCGCGATGATCGATACTCGGATCCGCCGTCGCCTGCTCGGGCGACATGTAGCTCGGTGTGCCGAGCGCTATTCCCATCGATGTGAGCGTGCCGCCGCTGGTGGCCTCGCTCACCGCGCGCGCGACGCCGAAGTCCGTCACGAGCGCGTGTCGTCCCGAGAGCATCACGTTGTCCGGCTTGATGTCGCGGTGCACCACGCCGTGCTCGTGCGCGTGCGCGAGCGCATCGACGATCTCGATGAGCAGACGAACCGCATCGTGTACCGGCAGATCGTGCTCGCGGCTCAGGCGCTGGCGCAGCGACTGCCCGGCCACGTACGGCATCACGAAATACAGCAGTCCACCGGCCGCGCCCGAGTCGAGCAGCGGCAGGATGCTCGGATGCTGCAGCTGCGCCGCGATCTCTATCTCTCGCTGAAAGCGCGCGGCGCCCACGGACGCGGAGAGCTCGTCGCGCAGCACCTTGATCGCGACCTTGCGATGGTGCTTCACATCCTCGGCGAGATACACCGTCGCCATGCCACCTGAGCCGAGCTCGCGCTCGAGAACGTACACGCCGGCAAGGCTGGCGTTGATCTGGGCGATACGGTCGGTCAAGCGAAAACCGGGATCGGCATGCGCCAAGTTACGATTTTGGAGGGCGATCCGATACGGGCGCGCCGGCGGTCAACGCGCCGCCTGCCGCGTGGAGGGAAGCCAGAGTGTAAACACGGAGCCGCCCGCGTCGCCGTCCGCGAATTGGACGTCGCCGCCCAGAAGCTGGGCAAGACGGCGGCTGATAGCGAGTCCCAGTCCGTTGCTGTGCGGCGCGTACGCGTCGCCCGTGCGCACGCGAAAAAATTCCTGGAACACCCTGGCCTGCAGCTCGGCCGGGATGCCGACGCCAGTGTCTCGCACCTCCACGCCGACGCGTGCGAGCTCCGGGTCGCTCGATGAGACAATCGACACGCTCACTTTTCCTCCCTCCAGCGAATACTTGATGGCGTTGGACAGCAGATTGGTGAGCACCTGTCGCACCCGAAGAGGGTCGGTGACGAGTGGCGTATGCTGCGCGCGCACGGCAATCTCGATGCGGCGGGCCAACGCCATTCCCTCGTGATCGTCGACGACGCCGTTCACGATGGCGGCGAGATCGCAGGCTGCGTACTCGATCTGCAGTCTGCCATCCACGCGCGCAAGCTCGAGGAGATCGGTGACCGTTTGCACAGCCGCCTGCACGAGACTGCGAATTCGCCTCACCATTTTGAGCTGGGACGGCTCCAGCGGTCCGGCGAGCCCCTCTTCCAGAAGCTGAGCGTAGCCGGAGGCTGCGCCCAGCGGATTCTTTACGTCGTGAGTGACGCCGCGCAAGAGCGCCGCGCGAGTCTCGGATGCGCGCACCACCTCCGCGCGCTCCTCCTGCGCAAGCAATGCGAAGTGGCGCATCTGCCGCCCGGATGACACTACAATGAGAATCGCGATGAGCGCCATCGGCGCGAGCACGCTCGGCGTTAGCACAAAGTAGCGTTCGAGGCCGCGCGCCTCGGCGCGTCGCTCGGCAGACACGATTGCGAGCGCGCTGTCGAGACGCTCGGCGGCCGCCAGCAGCTCGAGCCCCTGTTGCGAAGTGGCCGGCGAGCCATCGTGCGAGGACTCACGCCACACGGCAAGCCGGCGATCGAGCGAGTCGTAAAGCGCCGTAGCGGTGGGGCCGGTCTCGGTGACGGCGGAACGGAGCTCTGCTTCGTCCGCCTCGAGGTGTTTTGGCTTCGCGAATTCCGGAGGATCCTTGGAGGCGAGCGCGCTACCGCTCACGATCAGCTGACTTGCGAACGCGGCCTCGAGATCGTTGAGCAGCACGCGCGCGCGATCGCTGCCCTGCGAGATTTGCCGACGCACACGCGTAACTCGAAGGTCGATCACCGCGGGCACCACGAGCAGCAGCGCGAGCGAGAGAATCGCGAAGGCGGATGGAATCCACCAGCGCTTACCAAGCGCGGGGGTAGCGCGGAACGTGCGGCGTGGCGTCTCTTCGCTGTCGTGGTAGCTCGACTCGCGCAAAGGCATGCTGTGGTGGCTCGAGTTACTTGCCATACGCTCGGCGTCGCGATTGCGTTGTCCGTGCCTAGCGCCCCGGGAGCTGGCCTAGCGCGCGCTCCAGCTCGTACACCAGCAGCTCGCCGTCGGCCTCGGTAAAGGGCATTGGTGGACGGATCTTTATGACGTTGTGATACGGCCCGTCGGTGCCGAGCAGTACCCCGCGCTCGCGCATCCGATTGGCGACGAACGACGCCTCCTCGCCCGCCGGCTCGAGCGTCGCGCGGTCGCGCACGAGCTCCACGCCCCAGAAGAGTCCCGAGCCGCGCACGTCACCAACGATCTCGTGTCGATCGATGAGCTCGCGCAGCTTGGCGCCCATACTCTCCCCGACGTCGCGCGCGTGCCCCTGCAGCTTCTCGTCGCGCACGACGTCGAGCACCGCGATCCCCACGGCACATGAGACCGTGTTGCCGCCGAAGGTGCTGAAGAACTCCATCCCGTTGTCGAACGCCTTTGCGATCTCGCGCGTCGTCACGACGGCCGCGAGCGGATGGCCGTTTCCGAGCGGCTTGCCCATCACCACGATGTCCGGGACGACGCCCTGATCCTCGAAGGCCCAGAAGCTCGTCCCCATGCGTCCGAGTCCGGTCTGTACCTCGTCGGCGATGCAGATGCCGCCTGCGGCGCGCACGTACCCGTACACCTGCGCGAGATATCCGGGCGGAAACACCAGCTGGCCGCCCACGCTCGGGCACGTCTCGGCGATGAAGCCGGCGACAGTGCGTCCCGCAGCGACGCCGCGACGAATCGCGTCGCGCACCGATCCAGCGTATTTCGCGCCGGCCTCTGGATCGCTCGCCTTGTGCGGTCCGCGATACACATCGGGGAGCTTGGCGACGTGTACCCATTCCGGTGCGCCCGCGCCGCCCGGGCCATCGTGCTTGTACGGGCTGATGTCGATGAGCGATGTCGTGTTGCCGTGGTACGCGGATTCGAGCACGATCAGGTCTCGACGACCCGTGTACGCGCGCGCGAGTCGCAGCGCGAGCTCGTTCCCTTCGCTCGCCGAGTTGAGAACGTAGCACACCTCGAGCGATTGCGGAAACGTCTCCAGCAAGCGGTCCGCGTACTCTACGAGGAGCTCGTTGAGGTAGCGCGTATTCGTGTTGAGCACGCGCATCTGCGCGGCCGCCGCGTCGACGACGCGCGGATGGCAATGGCCCACGTGCGGGACGTTGTTGTACGCGTCGAGATAGCGGCGGCCTTCGTCGTCGTAGAGATGCTGCATCCAGCCGCGAACAATGTTCACGGGCTCACGATACGCGATGCTCAGATTCCCGCCGAGAATCTCGCGTCGTGTCGCCAGCGTGTTCTCCACTCCGCGCGGCACGGGCGGGAAGCGATCGGCCGGTACTCGCGCGATGAAATTCGGATCCGGGCAGAGTAATCGCCACGCGTCACGCTGCGACGCGGGAGCGACGCCGGGGAAATCGGTGTCGAGCTCCATCATGTCCGTGATGATCTGGAGATGCAGGTGGGGCGTCCACCCGCCGTTCACGTCGGCGGGCCCGAGCGTCGCGATCTTGTCTCCGGCCTTCACCTGCATGCCGAGAGTGAGACCGTCGAGCGACTTTCGGCTCAGGTGACCGTAGAGTGTGAAGAACTCGGTGTACTCGTCGAGCTGGTGGCGCAACACGATCACGGGGCCGTAGTCCTGCGGCGACTTGTTGTCCGCGAACGCGTGTACGACGCCGTCGAGCGGGGCGAATACGGGCGTGCCCACGGCGGCGAAGAGATCGAGGCCGATGTGGATCGTGCGGTGCTCACCGTACGGACCGTCGCCGGTATCGAACGCGGGGGCTACGTAGATGAGTCGCGCCTCGTCGTAGCGGCCGACGGCGAGCTTGACGTTGGCCGTGCGCATTGCGGCGGCGATGCGTTGCGTGAGTAGCGGCTCGGAGTTTTCCGCCGGATTTCCGGAAAGCAGAGGACTGTCCACGCTGAGGTCGACCACGATGCTCGGAGCGCGCTGCGGGTCGACGCCGAGCACCGGCGGCATCGTGTCGCGCAGTTGCTCGAGCTGTTCCGCGAGTCTGGTCTGGTAGCGCAGGGAATCGGGATCGGCAGCACTGCGCACGATCGAATCGGCGAGCGGAAACGGAATGCCGGCCAGAACCGGAAGGAGCCGGGCGATCGCGGATTGACTCACACCCAGGTACTCGTTGTCGGGTCTCTGGCGCTGCTGGTCCGCAGCGATGCAGACGCTCATGCAGAGCCGCAGTACCACGAGTCCGAAGATCGCGTTCTGCTCGTTGGAGTAGATCACGTCCATGGATCGGAATCCGCGCACCATCTCTGCCATTATTGCGAGAGGATCCGATTGGCCCAGCATGGCGTACGCAATGCCGATCGCCAGATCGCCGATTCGGTAGCTGTACACCATGTCGCCCAAGTCCACGATCCCGCTCACGTACGCATATGCCTGATCGGGGCGGTCCGTTCCCTCGATGAGGATGTTGCGGTCGTTCAGATCGCCGTGAATGATGGCGCCGGGCAGACCAAGGACCCACGACGCTAGGTACCAGTCGTAGCTTGCCATCAGCCGGTCGATCGCGCGTCCGAGCTCGCGATCGGTGATCAGCGCACGGTACCGAGAGACGATTGATCGTCCTTTCGTCAGGTCCCAATAGAAGTCGCGGTGAAGCGCGGGCACTTCGAGGGTTTTGAGCGCTGCGTCGAGGTAGCCGATAGAGGAACCGATCCTGTAATACAGAGTGGGGGTGCGGAGCGGCACCTGCGCCAGCGTTCGTCCCGGAAGCCACGAAATGGCCCACGCGAGATGTTCGGCGCCGTCCTGGCCGGTCAGTGAGACGAGCGACTCTCCGTCCGTGGTGGACAGCAACTTCGGTAGCACGCTGAAGGTGTTCTCGAGCTCTACGAGCACGCGCTGTTGCGCCTCGAGCATCGCGCGGTCCTCGCGCGCGTTGGCGATCTTGAGAACGAAGCGCGTGCCGTCTAACCCCTCGATGCAGAAGTTCTGATCGCGCTCGCTCGTCAGCTCGGACGCGGCGCCATCAATGTCGAAATACTCGAGCGCGATCCGTTCGGCGTCGCGGAGGTCGAAGCGGGGAGTATGCTCCAGCATGGAGCGAGAAGTTAGCGTCTGGCGCTACCTGCTGTAAGGCGAGGCCTTCCGCCGCGTCGTGATCCGTGAAGAGCCGGATCACGCGGCGCGAGTTGCTTTGGATCGAATCGCGACAGTCATCGAGATTTTCCTCGCCGGTCCACAAAATCATGATGCCAATACCTCGTGAGAGAATCCCAGGAAGAGTGGGGTCACACCCATCAATGCGACGACGCGCCCTGCAGCTTCTTGAGAAACGACGCCGAGCCCGCGCCCGAGCCGTCGTCCTTGCCGCCATTCAGCATCCCGCCCAGCAGGCTGGACATGCTGATCTTCCTGTAGCTCGCGGGCGGCGTGAACAGCGAGTCCGGCTGCGCACCCTCGCGGATGTTACGCATCTCCCACTTGCCGTCCGCGTCCTCGGACCTCGACAGCACGTGCAGCTTGTCGTCCACCCAGATCGTCATCGCCCCAAACTTTGGGTCATTTGATGTTACCGCCCACTTCTGCGCCCCGCGTCCGTTCACGCTCTCGGCGCCCAGGCTGCGACAGCTGAACTGGGGTGGTGGCGTGCCTTTGTCCTGCTTCATGTAGGCGCCGAACGGGTTGATAGCGCTGTTCCACTGCGTGCACGGATCGCCGGATCCCGCTGGGCGCAGCACGCGCATGAGCGGCGCGAACCCGATCGTGACGAGCGATGTGAACATCCCCGCGTCGATGTAGCTCTTGGCCGGCGCGTTGACCAGAAGCGTAGTGCCGTGCGCGGGATCGAGAACGATCGCCCCGATGCTCGCGGTGTCCTCGGACTCGAGGCGGATTTTGCCATCGCCCAAATAGATGTGCGACGCGGGCTTCTCGGGATGCGAGAGGTCGATCATCTCCGCGGAGAAGGGCGGGCCCGTCAATGCCTCGCCGCTGCTCGCGATCTCGCCGCCGATGCAGGCCGTGAGAAGCAGCGCGCCTGCGACGAGCGCCGTAGCGACGATAACAGAAGTTCGCGATGTCGTGTGCATGACTCTCCCGTGCGAGGACTCATGATGATAAGCGGCGAAGTGAGCGAGATAAGGACAGCGCGTGGACGATGTGCCGAATCGGTTATCTCGCCGTTTGTCGACCGTTATTCGGCTCGCCGAGCGTGTTCGATGTCCGCTTTGCGGGTGAATCGACGACCCATGTATAGGAGCTTGTGCTCGGCTCATCAAAATCGAGTGCGAATTAGAAGGGAGAAGCACTTATGTCACTATCCTCCACGGGACTCACCGACATTGGAATGGGCGCCGGCCTCACGACCAACTTCCACGTGCAGTACGAAGACAGTCTGGCCAACCAGGCGAACATCAAGGCGAATGCGAACGCGCTGCTGGCGGTAATCGAGAACGAGTTCACGGTGACGACGGGGTGGTTCAACACGCCGGGGGGAAAGTTCGGAACCGGGAATCGGCAGATCGTGAATCTGAATCGCTCCGACAATAGCGGCGCCAACAACTCCGGTTACGGCAGCGCGATCAATCTGGATCCGCAGGGGAGCAACGGCAATGCCGCCGACGCTGCGGCGCGCGTCGAGATGGTGTTCATGAACGAGTGGGTGGAGATCCTGATGTCGCTCTCCGGCGGCAAGTGGAACGCCGGCAACAGCAGCGGCGAGGGGCTCTCGCAGTACGCCGGCATCGTGCGCTTTCAGGCCGGCCACTATAGCTACTACGGCTCGTGGGTTGACCAGTGGCTCAACAAGCAGCCGCGCCAGGACTGGGTCACCACCACTGAGGGAACCGACGGGAACGCGGTCAGCTTCGGATGCGCGCTCGCGTTCATCTATTATCTGAATGTGCAGCTGAACTTCAGCATCAATCAGATACTCGCCGCCGGTGCGACCAATCTCTCCGATGCGTACAAGACCCTCACCGGCGATTCGGGGAACCCATATCCGTTCTTCGCCGGGCTGCTCGAGCACGTCTTTCCATCCAGCGCGACCGCCAGCATTCCGGGACCTGTCACAGACGATCCGTACCCGCTGGCGATGATGTCGTTCTGGGCGAACAAGGACACGTTCGGCGAGGACGAGGTGCAGGACATCATCAACACGAGCGGCGGCGTGTGGCCGAAGGCGTTCTGGCTGGTGATCGAGGGTTTCAGCGAGAGCTCGTTCAACGCGCTCGGTGTGACGATCCCCAATCCGACCGGGGCATTCGCGAATCTCGCGGGGATCACGATCTCGCAGAATCCGGACATCGACTTCGAGAACGCGGCCAATCCGCAGGCGCCGCAGCGCATCCGCGTCCCGTTCGACATCACCTTCACCAACGCCTCGGGCGTGGACTTTCCCGCAACCGGGAGCCAGCTCTATGCGCTCAGCGCGTTTCTCACCGTTGGGGGAAAGAAGGTTCCCGGCTCCGACGCGTCCACCGAGTTCGAGCTCGTGTCCGGCGCCGATCCGTACTTCACGAACATCGACCCCGCACAGAACAACGTGTTCTATCTGAGCCAGGATCTGCGCGTGTTCACCGCTACGCCGGGGCAGAGCTGGTATCCGGTGTCGGGCGGACCCGCGTTCTCCAACGACAGTACCGGCGGAGCGTTCACCTACATCCAACAGCTGCTCGGCTGGCTAAATGGAAACTTCAGCGACCCGAACGGCGCCGATCCGTTCAACACGGTGCTCCCGGGTCAGGGCGGGTCGCTCGACTCGGACTCCTCCGTCACGCCGATCACGGTCGACCTCAGCAACTTTTTCCAACCGAAGTTCTACGCCAACTACAGCTTCGCGGTCGCCCGCGTGCGCCTTCGCGGACCCTCGGGACCCCCAGGCCTCGCGTCGAACGTGCGAGTGTTCTTCCGGCTCTGGTCCACCGAGACCGCCGACACGGACTTCCAACCGTCGTCGACATATCTCAGCACACTCGATGCGGCGTCACTCCCGGCGTCTCCGCTGGTGGGAGCAGACCACAACACGATTCCGTTCTTTGCCACAGGTAACGTTTCAGGCAACTCGGATTACGGTGCTGGCGGCGCGAACACGCGTGACATTCAGATCGACGCGGGGAAGGACACCATCTGGGCGTATTACGGCTGCTTCCTGAATCTGTACGACGGGAGCAACGTGATCGATGGCAAGCCCGTTCTCGCATGGTTGAACGGCACGCATCACTGCATCGTCGCTCAGATAGCAGACGACGATACTCCCGTGTACACTGGTGCGACGCCGGAGGCATCCGACAAGCTCGCGCAGCGAAACATGCAGGTGACGGTCTCCGACAACCCCGGGCCGGCCACGGCGCATCGGATCCCCCAAACGTTCGACATTCGCCCGAGCATTGCGGCGGGGGCTGGTGCGGGTGCGGGTGCAAACCCCGACGAGCTCATGATCGATTGGGGAGCGATCCCCTCCGGGAGTGTCGCATCCATTTACTGGCCGCAGGTCGCGGCGTCCGACGTGCTCGCGCTCGCGTCGGCGCTGTACAGCACGCACACTCTCACGGCTGCCGACGCGCACACCATTCAGTGCAAGGTGACCGGCGGCGTCACGTACGTTCCGATTCCATCCGGAGCCGGCGAGAACTTCGCGGGGCTGTTCACCGTGGACCTCCCGACCACGGTCGTGACGGGGCAGGAGTTCAACATCGTGGTGCGGAGGGTGGCCACGCGCGGCAACAAGCGCGGGCATGTCCCAACGCACTCGCTGCCGTCCACAGTGGACGTGGCGGGAAAGCCGGGGAAGCAGAAGGGTGGCCCCGCGCCCGCGCCGGCGGTTGGCATGGCGATGATGTCGCGTCCCGTCGGGAGCTGGCGCTACGTCGTCGGCACGTTCCAGGTGAAGATCCCGGTGGCGACGTCGAAGACGATGCTTTGGCCGGAGGAGAACACGCTCGCCATCATGCGGTGGCGCCTGGAGCAGATGACGCCCACGAACCGCTGGTATCCCGTGCTCGTGCGCTACATCGAATACATCGCCGCGCGCGTCGACGGTCTTGGCGGCAACTCCAGCACCATTCTTCCTTCGCCCACCGGCGTGCCGGTTGGTGGCGTGGGCGGCGCCAAAGAGCACGAGTTCACGGGGAAGGTATGCGAGGTACTCTTCGACTGCTTCGGCGACTTCGAAGGCTTCGTACTGGACTCGTGCGCCGGTGCGCGCTCGTTCAGATCACGAGAGAAGGGTGTTCGCCGGATCGTGATGCGCGCGTGCAGGGAGCGAGCGTTGCTCTCCGTGTACGTGGAAGGCGCGCACGACCGGATCTACAAGATCGTGGTGCGTTGCTGAACGGCGCGCAAGGAAAATTGAATGCGCGCGCCGATTGCGACGATGAGGGGTAGTCATAGTGTGCTGTACGAGGGGCTACATCGTGGTTTCCGCTCGAATTCAACTGTTGGTGTCAGTTCTGCTCTTTGCACCGTCGTCGCTCGCCGCGCAAAGTATCGTGGCGGGCGACACGCTTCACAACCGCCTCCTCACGCGACTGAGCAGCGGACGTCACTCGCCACGAACGATGCGAGCGCTCGTGATCGCGCCGGTCGAGCGGGATGGGCGGGTGGTGGTGCCGCCGCGAAGTGTCGTGACCGGGCGGATGACCGGCGCAGGGATGGAGCACAATGGCGGCAAGCGTCACTGGATCGGCCTCCAGCTGGACAGCGTGTTGGTTCCGTCCGGAGATTCCGCAGCCGACACGCTTCGCGCCGGCATCGTGCTCCGCATCTTGGCCGTCGATGATTCGCGCGAGAGTATCGATCCGGCCGGACGCATCGTCGGGCCGCCTATCCCTTCCATAGTGAGATCGAAGAAGGACTGGGCCATCCTCGTGCTCGGCGTCTTTCACCCCGTTGGCGCGATCGTGCTCGCAGCGACGCTAGAGGGCGAGAATCGAGAACGCCATCGCAAGGTGTCGTTGAATGCGGGCACGGAAATCACGGCGGTCATCACGAGCGGAGCGATACTGGCGCGATGGCCGACGTGGGCGCCGCCTCCCCGAATCGCGAACGGCGTGAATCCAGACTCGATCGCCGCGCTCTCGCCGCTCCATGCCACGCTACGCGCGGGCGGGCCGCCCGGCGACGTGATCTCTCTCGCCCTCATCGGATCGGCCGCGCAAGTCGACTCGGCCTTCGCCGTCGCAGGCTGGACGCTCGCCGTCCCGATGTCGCTGCGCAGCGACTTCGTCACCTTCGTGAAGGCCGCTGCGGGCAAGGGATACGAATCGCAGCCCATGTCGGAGCTCGTGCTCGACCGTCGCGCTCCCGATCGCGAGTACGAGAAAGTGGCCGATACGTTTGCGAAACGCCATCACCTGCGAATGTGGCGCTGGCCCGCCGGCACTTCGACCACTGGCGACTCGACGCTCTGGCTCGTTGCTGCGACGCACGATGTTGGCGTGATGTTCCTGGCCAAACAGCACACGTTCACGCATCGCGTGGATCCGAACATCGACGATGAGCGCGACAAGGTGGTGAGCGATCTCGTCGCGGCGAACGCCGTGGGAGCGATGAGCTACGCGACGCGCACGGCGCCCGCGGGCGGGGCAACGGTGAACGGCGGGCGAGCGCAGGCGGTGACGGATTGGCGGATGGCGGTGGTGGCGCTCAGGTGATTGTGGCCACCCAACTAAATGTGTGCACCGGTAGTATGTGTTGCGAGTAAGCCGAGCACGCGATCGATGTCACCTTCCGTCAGAACTGAGATGGGGGTTCGCCCCTTCAATCCCGGAACCGATTGGTGTAGCCACCTCTTGCCCAATACCGGCGTGCGAAAGGAATTCTCCAGAAACCACTTTAGTTGCGTGAGTTTTTCCATCTGCTTGCGTTGCTCGGGAGCCGGCGCGCTCTCGCCCTCGCGCCAGCGACGGATCGTCTTTCTGTCGACACCGAGAGCCTGTCCGAGCTCGGCTTCCGTTAGTTCCAACTCTCGCTGTGCCCATCCGAGAGCTGCGCCCGCGAACTCCTTCTCGAGCTGAGATCTTGTCATAGACTGCCTCCTAAAACCGCAATCTATGTCACGATATTTGTCACTACAAGTGCCACTATATATTCGCCGCTCTGGATGACGTGATGCCTTAGCAGGGTGCTGAAAAACCAGAAACTGCTCGACGCAGAGTCACAGAGGTGAACTGAGAGACACAGAGGAGTAGGACTCAAGTCTTCCATGGCGGATTTCCCTGCCGCTTTTCCTCTGCGCCTCTCCGTATCCTCTGTGTCTCTGTGTCCCTCTTTTGTATTTTTCTTCCTTTTTCACTTGTGAGGCTTGTAACACTGATAAAACGTAAGATCCGAACCGGACGCACGCAGCACGGTACGACGCCATCAACAGCGATTTCCCGGCGCGCCTCGAGCCGCGGGGAGCCGCAACGTGTCGAATCCCCTTTCGCGACCGTTGCTCGGCCACGCCACAACGGGAACGGATGTGAAACGACCCTCCAACTTTCGCCGGAGGGTCGTATGCCAATATCGGCATTAGCTCGCCACTACCACCCCAACGCGATCTCCGCCCTCGTGTAGAGATACCGCCCGTCGTAGCCGAACGGACTCGCGGCCGCCCACGGGAAGGTGTTGTCGTTGTTGTTGAACTCCTTGTGCGCCTGATCTGGATACACATCGAACAGGTTGCGCGCGCCGATCGAGATGTTGATCTGGTTGAAGCGGTAGCCGATCTCCGTGTCGACGAGCGTCTTGCCGCCGTAGTGCTCCTCATCCGTGAAGCTCGGCTGCGCCGAAGAGAACCCACCATAGTACGAGATTCGGCCCAGCGCATGGAAGCGTGCGAGCGAGTACTGGCCGGTGAGCGTGCCGCGCCAATCGGGGCGCTCCTTCTCGATGCCGAGCTCCGTGACGAGATCGAGAATGCTCGGGATCTCGGTGGCCGTGCCCTGCAGCACTTTCGGCAGCGGATCGACGCGCGTGATCTTGTTCTGCGTGTAGTTCGCGCCGAGCGAAAAGTCCAACGTTCCGTTTCCGGCGGGGATCTTGTAGTCCGCCGTCGCATCGACGCCGTCAGTCTTCGTGTCCAGGCCATTCGTGAAGAACTGCACGCCCGCAATGTTGCTGAACCCGGAATCGGCGAGGATCCGTGCGGACACGGAATCCGCGAAGGACGCGCCGAGCAGAATGCGATCCTTGATCTTGATGTGGAAGTAGTCGAGCGTGAACGTGAACTGCTCGGTCGGGCTCCACGCAAAGCCTGAGCTGATGTTGATCGACTTCTCTTCCTTCAGCGGCTTCGCCCCGAACACCTGCGCGGCGCGCGCGTTCACCGGGAAGTTGCCCACCTGGATGAGCTGGCCGCCGATGAAGCTCGTGGTGATGTGGCTGAAATAGCTCTGCGGAAGTCCCGGTGCGCGGAAGCCGTTGCTGAGCGAGCCGCGAAGCACGAACTGCTTCACCGGCTGATAGCGGAGCGCGAGCTTGCCGGAAACGTTCGAGCCGAAGTCGCTATAGTGCTCGAAGCGCCCCGCGACGTTCACGAGGAATTCCGGAGTCAGGTTCGTTTCGAGGTCGAGGTAGGTGCCGATGTTCGTGCGACTATGATCGCTCGCGTCGGAGGGACTGAAGCCGCCGAACACGGATGATCCGGCGGGCGCGGGAAGACTGTCCTGCGCCAGATGTCCACCGTCCACGTACGACGCGAGCTCGCCCGCCTCGATCGCGTAGTCCTCTCCGCGAAAGAGCACTCCAGCGGCGACGTTCACCGGCGCGGGAAGTCCCATCGTGATCTCCTTCGACGCGTTGAACCCGAGCTCGTACTCGCTGCGTCGCAGCCGCCCGGCGTAGAACGACGTCTGATTAGGAATGCCCGGATCATCGGCGGTGCCGAGGACCCCGTCGTGTCCCGGCGCGCACGCGACATCGAGACACGGGCCCAATGATGGATTCAACGTGTTGCGAAGATTGTAGTCGAAGGTGTTGAGCCCGTACGATCCGCCGAAGTCGAGCGACCAGCCGCCAGCCTGCGTGCGAATTCCGCCGGTGGCCGAGTAGTCCTTTGATGTTGGGTCGAACTCGGGGAGAAAGCCCTGGGGATAGATCTCGGGCCAGTTGCGCTCACTGTCGAAGTAGCGAAAGAAGCCGTTGCCCGTGCCGAAGTGATTGCTGTAGCCGCCGAACGCATAGATCTCCGTGCTTCCCGAAGCGTTGATCGGCATCCGGAAATTCGCGAACCCCTGAGCGTTGCGAGCCTCGCCGTCCCCCCAGTGATAGTTCGGCTGCGTGAGCCCGTTGTTCTTGTGAATGATCTTGCCGGTGAGCGTGTCGATATTGTCGGCGATGCCGTTCGCGTCGACGAGGAACTTGTCGGGCCACGCGCGATTGGTCGGATCGTCGTGCTTGAACTCACCGAACAGCGTGAGCGAGCCGCGTCCGAGCTTGAGTCCAATGCCGCTGTTGATGTCGACGCCGGTGCCATCATCGGGATAATTGCCGGTGACGTAGCGGCCGCCCTGAACGTTCAGGAAGGGAGAGTACTGTCCCTCCTTCATCTTGATGTTGACGACGCCGGCGATTGCGTCGGAACCATAATCCGCCGCGTCACCGTCGCGCAGCACTTCGACGCGCTCGATCGCGCCCGCTGGAATCGCGTTTAGGTCGACGCCGCTCGAGCCCGCGCCCGAGCCGTACGGGAAGGTGTTGACCAGCGCGGTCTGATGTTGCCGCCATCCATTGATCAGCACGAGCGTGTGATCCGGGCTGAGCCCGCGCAACGTGAACGGCTGCACGATGTCGTTCGCATCCGTGACGCTCTGGTGCGGCATGTTCACGCTCGGCGACAGCTGCGCGAGAATGCGACCCGTTTCCATCGTGCCCTGTTGCTGTATCTGCTCGGTGGTGAATACGTCGACGGGAACCGCGAGCTCGTCGGCCGCCTGGTGACGCGCGCGCGATCCGGCAACGACTTCCACGCGCGCGAGCTCCACGGCGTTGGAGCCGAGTGTGAAGTCGGCGGTGGCGGATCCGCCGGCTTCGACGTTCACGGACTGCGTGCGTGGCAGGCGGCCGAGCGCGCGGACGCGAACCGTGTGGGTACCGGTGGGGACGCCGCGAAATTCGAAGGTGCCGCGACTGCTCGTTTGGGTGACGAGGACGGTGCCGTCCACGGTGACGATCGCGCCGACGATTGGACCGGAGACGGAGTCGGAGACGATGCCTTTGATGGAGCCGGATTGTGCGGAGAGGCTAGTCGCCGCGACGGAGAGCAGACCAGCGATGAACAGAGTGGAAAGCCGATGCACGAAACCTCCCGAAGTGGATCGTGGATGACAGCTGGCTGAGTCCCCGTGGGGAGAGGGGAGTCCGGTGATGGGAGAGGTGAGGCCGGAAGAGCCAACTATGAGGGGGACGATAGGGGGGGCGGGCGGGCTCGTCAAGGCGGCCATGTCCACTTTGCTCACTGCGCTACGCTGCCGATGGTAGGCAGTCGCTTGCTGTCCCTTTCACGCGGAGATCGGCCATGCGTCGACGAATGGCGGCTGCGCTCGTGCTAGCTGCGAGTAACCTGATGGCGTGCTCCCACACCACGATCTATTCCGATCACCTACAGGACATCGCCGAGCAGCGCAAAGACAGCATTCGCTCTCATACGGAAAGCTCTTTTCTGTTCGGGTTGGTGCCGCCCGCGGCCGAAATCGCCAAGGTCGATTGCGGCAGCCTGCAGGTGACGCGAGTCGAGACTCGTCGCAGCTTTCTCAACGGATTGATTTCGTTCGCGACTGTCGGGATGTATACGCCGGTTACGATCTCGGTCGCGTGCCGTCGCGAAGCGCTGACTAAGTGTCCGACGTCAGGTCGCGCGGGCGCTGTGCCCACTGTCGCCCCGCCGGTATGGACAAGTCATCGCGCCTCGGAGGACGACTTCACCGGAGCGTCGCTGTATCTCGATCAGGACTCATTTCTCAAATACACCACGGATGAGTTCTACACGATGGGCGGGATGTTCACGAGGAGCGGGAGCTGGGTGGTGCGCGAGCACCTGGACCGGCCGCTGCGCTTCTTCGACTACGTATTTCACGTGCGCGATCTCAGGCACAACTTTGCGCGGAAGAACAGCGGAGACTCGCTCTACGAATCGCATACGATTCAAGGCGGCGTGTCAGCGTTCACGCTGCAAAAGGGATCTCATAAGCGGCTTTCCGATGGGAAAAGGGTGTTCGGCGATAGCCTGGGAGACACTCTTCCGCACTTCATGGATCGTCCGTATGCGTGCCTGTCGTACCTCGAGTCGCGACAGACGACGGCGCGCGGAAAGAATGCCATTACGTCGACGCTGAGCGTTGGCCTGCTGGGAACGGGCGTCTGTCGCGTCATCCAGACCTTCATCCACCAGAATCTCACGCACGATACGACGCCCGGAGGATGGAAGAACCAGATTTCGAATAGTGGCGAGCCGACCATCAAGTATCGCGTCTCCTACACGCGATTGATCGTGGCGTTCGGCGGGAACGAGCGACGTTCGACAATGTCGTACAATCCGGAGGCCACGCACTGGCTCGATTGGACGGGCGACGGTGAAGTGAATGCGGGATATTACACGAATGCAGCGGTTGGGTCGCGCCTGCGATTTGGGCTGATCAATTCCGCCTACTGGGGCGGGGAAAGGCGGCCGATCGGACCCGTGAGTGTCGACGTAACTTCGAGGAGCTTGACCGCCACCACGAGGTCTTCGCCTGGGATCACGAAACTCTTTGGGATCGAGGAGCTATACGTGTGGGGCTCCGGCGGAGTGACGGAATGGGGATACAATGCGCTGATGCAGGGTCAGTTCGCTCACAGCGTGGTTCGATTGAGCTTCGATCCTGCGAACACGTCGGTAGCGACGCTGAGGCGAAGCGTGCGCGATCTGGAATGGGGCATCAATCTGAGGGTCCATCGCATTGGAGTGATGTATCAGTACAATCATCAGTCCGAGGAATTTGCCGGCCCTGACAGAAACGCGCACGCGTGGGGCGGGATTTACGTGTCCTTCTCGCCACCGGATTGATGGGTTGGCGAATAACACCATTTGTAGCAACCAGATTACTGGATAGGAGCATGAAGCATGAGAAAGACGGCGAAAAAGTGCACCGTCGCGCGCGCTGGCATTAGCGGCCAGATGATCGATGGTCTCAAGGAAGCGGTGGCCTTTGAGAAAGTTGATCGCAGGGGCAGTCGCGTTCGTCGAGTGAAGATCACTCCGCGCCCTTACTCCGATCGTTCGCGTGGCGACGGAGGTGAGCACGGAAGGTAGGCATCCCTCGACCGAACAGGGCCATTCGCGTTCCGTGTAACCCGTGGCCCGTCCTGTGCGAGATCCAACTGCATGCGTACGGGAGCAGTACTCGTGACCTCACGAGTCGACCCGGCTCGCTGCGGAGGATAAGACAATGAGAGTGAATGGTCTCGCGCTCGCCTGCGCCATGGTCGCGGCAACGGCCTGCGGCAACGGCGTGCAGGTGCGCACGCTGGTTGGACCGGACGCGAATTTCAGTGGACGGCGAACGTTCCATCTGATGCGTGCGCCGACTCGGCGCGGCAATGCGACGCTCGCGAACGACGATCCGATGCTCGTGAACTCGATCACGTATCAGCGCGTGCATGCGGCGATACGCAGCGCGCTCGAGAAGCGCGGCTACGAGTACGCGGACAGCGGCGCGTCGATGGAGGTCGCGTACTACGCTACCGCGCAACGGAAGCTGAACATCCAGAATTGGGACTACGGATATGGATGGCGGCGATTCCCGCGCCAGCGCACCGTGGTGAACGAGTACGAGCAGGGGACCGTGATTCTCGATGTGGTGGATCCGGCGAGCAAGGAGCTATTGTGGCGGGGGCAGGGGAAGGCGGCGGTGTCGACGGACCCGGAGAAGTACGCAAAGCAGCTGGAGCAGGCGGTGGACGCGATCATCGCGAAGTTCCCGGCGCGGACGGGGTGAGCTACGCGGCGACCTGCGCGTTCACGACTCCCCATCCGGCGGATGCGAGGCGGCATCGATGCCGGATTGTGCGTCAGCGATGATCTCGAGAATGCTCGGCCAAAAGCGATCGAACATCGCGACACCGACGTAGGCGATGCTCGTGACCATCCTCGGATCGGGGATCGAGTCGCCAAGTGGAATGCCGGAGCGGAAGCGGAAGATCCCGTCCAGGAACGTAATCTCGAACGCGCCCAGCTTCAGGTTGAAATTGAGCTCCGTGATGTATTCCATCACCTGGCGCCGCGCCGCCGCAGGAACGAGTGCGGGCGCCCAGACGGCGCAGGTGAGTGTCTTCGACTCGTCCACGGTCTGGTAGACGCAATGGTAGCTGTCGAGCCGGCCGGTGACGTCCACCGAGTACTGCAATGGGGAGCCCTCGATCACTCGAAATCCGGCCTCCCAAAGTATTGCGTGAAGTCGGAGGCTCAGTGGAACGCTCGTGTCGTCGGGATTGGAGCACTCGCCCCAGCGATCATCGCCGTTTGGGCCGCGCGATGGCACCACCTTTTCCCCGGCAGTCGTGTGGATTGCGGTGATGGCACCCGTCCGGAAATCGAGATAGCTGCGCGCACCGTTCTCCGATGCGAGCACGATCCCGTGCTCGGTCTCACTGCCTGCCACTTGACGCTCGCCGTTCCCCGAGCGGTGACGCGCCCACGCGGGTGGCCCCGCCACTGCGCCGACGTCCGCACCGGGGTCCCAGCCGTACGTGAAGCCATGCTCGTGCCGGTGCCACAGCAGCCACGGGTATCCGGGATAGTTGTCCTGGTGCTCGTCTATGAGGGTGAAGTCGATGGCCTCGTACACGCTGTCCTCGATGCCGCGCAGCCCGACGAATCGAAGGAGCTCGATTGCCGGCGCTGCGTACTCGGCGGCGTCGAAGCTGATGTTGAGGAGAAGCGGGTCGTCGGCGCAGGCGAAGCGAGGCGGAGGGGTGAGGTCGCGCGCCGCGCGAAGAAAGGCGGTGGCGCCTCCGGGGTAGAGGGCGTCGAAGCGCAAGCGGCGGACGACGAGCGTGACCCCTTCGATGAGGACGGACATTGCGGGGACCTCCACCGGGTGAGCATGCGCGAGCGGCGGCGAGCGGCCGCCGTCGTACGATGTACGGTGGACTGGGGGTCTGACAGCCGGCGCGCTGGGTGGAGGAGAGCGGATCGATTCGTTACGGCGCGCGCCTTCGCGCGCGGCTTACTTCGTCTTCAGCTGCGCATCATTGGCGACGAGGAATGTGCGAATCTCGTCGGACATGTCGAGCAGGCGGGTCCACTGCTCCTTGTAGAGCGTGACGGGGAATCGGCCGAGGCCGTAGATGGAGAGGCCGCCCTTCTCGCTCACTTTCATCGAGATGCCTTTGGCGGCGCCTTGCTTGAGGGCGGCGTTTTCCTGCTGGAGGCGCAGAAGCTCGGCGCGGAGGTCTTCGTCGGACATTGGGGTTCTGAGTGGGAGGGGTGTTGGATGGAGAGAGAGCCGGAGGCAACTTCGCCTTCGGGCCCTCGATACTCCAGTGGGAATTCCGAAACCGGAAAAGTCGTGAATTGGAAGGCCGATGTCGGCAG
>JANWLO010000043.1 GCA_025450815.1 Gemmatimonadaceae bacterium | reverse complement strand
TGGTGTCGGACACCACGGCTTGCGCTACGGGAGAGCTCATATTCGACGTCGCACGCGTGCTCGGCCTCGAGATCACGGCGCCAATCGCGCGCGCTCTCTACGTCGCGATCATGAGCGACACCGGAGGCTTCCGCTTCAGCAACACATCGCCGCGATGTCACGCGATCGCGGGGCAGCTGCTCGCAGCCGGCGTCGATCCGGAGGAGATGTACCGGCGCATCTACGCCTCAGTATCCGTGGGCCGGCTGCACCTGCTTCGCGACGCCCTCGCGACGCTGGAGGTGGATGGCGAGCACGGTCTCGCATGGATCGCGCTACCCGCGGGCGCGCTCGAGCGCTACGCTGTGCGCCCAGAGGAGCTGGACGGCCTCGCCGAGCATCCACGGTCGGTTGCGGGCACCAGGATGGCGGTGTTCTTCCGCGACCTCGGACACGGCAAGGTGAAGGTCTCGTTTCGGAGCACGGGCGAGGTGGATGTGAATGCCTTCGCGCGGCGTTTTGGCGGCGGCGGACACGCGAAGGCATCCGGTGCGCTCATCGCGGGCACGCTCGCGGAGGTCCGCGACCGCGTCATCGCCGATGCGCGGACATTCCTGCTGCCTCGCTGAGCCGCTAACTTTCGCGTATGGCTCTCTTCAAGCAGCGCTCATCCTCGCCCGTTCTCGAGGACCGCATTCGCGCGGCGATCGAAGGGATGCGCCCTCTGCTGCGCATCGAAACGATGGACGTCGAGCTCATCGAGTTCGAGGCCCACGATGGCGTCGCGGTGCTGCGCATAGCCGGTGACTGCCCCGACTGTCAGCTGTCCGCCGAGATGCTCACCGTCGGCATCGAGGCGCATCTACGGCAGCAGGTTCCCGAGATTCGCTCCATTCGCGCCGTCGGACGCTGAACCGAATATGACCGAGCCAATGCAGGCGCGTATCGCGCAGGCGCTCGCGGGCGTCGTCAATCCGCGCACGCGCGAGGACGTCATCCGCTCCGGAATGATCCGCGACGTCGCAGTCTCCGTCGAGGGGCGCGTGCGCTTCACGATCCTGCTCGATGCGCAGGACCCCGCATCGCTCGTGCGCGAAGTACGGCAGGCCGCCGAGCGCGTGGATGGCGTGCAGGATGTGCGCGTGGATGTGAAGGATCCATCGCAGTCGTCTTCTCCGCCGCCACCGCCGCCCGCGCCGCCGAGGAGCCGCGCCCTCCCGGTGATGGGCCAGGAGCCCAAGGCCAAGGCCGTACCGCCCGCGCCGACTCCCGTCGCGTATCCGCATCTGGGACGCATCATCGCGATCTCCAGCGGCAAGGGCGGCGTAGGGAAGTCCACCGTGTCCGTGAACCTCGCCGTCGCGCTCGCGCAGCGCGGCCTGCGCGTGGGCCTCATGGACGCCGACGTGTACGGTCCCAACATCCCGATGATGATGGGTGTGAACGCACCGCCGCCGGTGGTGGGCGATCGCATCCAGCCGCTCACCGCGCACGGCGTGAAGCTCATGAGCCTCGGCTTCCTCATCGAGCGCGATCAGCCTGCGATCTGGCGCGGCCCGATCGTGATGAAGATCGTCACGCAGTTTCTGCGCGACGTGGACTGGGGTACGCTCGATTATCTGCTCGTCGACATGCCGCCGGGCACCGGCGACGCGCAGCTCTCGCTCGTGCAGGCGACGCACGTGCACGGTGCTGTGACCGTCACCACTCCGCAGCCGGTGTCTACGGGTGACGCACTGCGCGGCGCGAAGATGTTCGAGCGCGTCCAGGTGCCGGTGCTCGGCATCGTCGAGAACATGAGCTACCTGCTCTGCGCGCACTGCGGCAAGCCGACGCCGCTGTTCGGCTCTGGTGGCGGCCGCGCGCTCGCCGACGAGTTGCACGTGCCGCTGCTGGGCGAGATCCCGCTCGAGTCGGGCGTGCGCGAGGGAGGAGACAGCGGCAGTCCGATCATCCTCGCCAGCCCCGGCTCCCCCGCGGCGAAGGCGTTGAGTACGATCGCAGGACGAATCGTGGAGGCCGCGGAGGCCGTGAAGACGTGACCGAGCCCGCACTCCCAGCTTCGCTTTTCGACACGCGGCCACCGGACACCAACCCGGCGGCCGCGTTGCCGATGGACCCTCGCGACGGCATCGCCACCGCGATCACCGGCGAGTACTCGTCAGTGAAGTCGCTCGTGAGCGGGTCGCTCACGAGCACTGTTGCTACAGTCGCGCTCCCCGCCGTTGCGTCGACGCTGCTCATGACGCTCTTCGCAACCGTCGATGCGTTCTGGGTGGGCACGCGAATCGGCCCGCGGGGCCTCGCGGCAGTGTCCACGTCGATCTTCTGGGTGTGGATGCTCATCTCGTGCGCGGAAATGGTCAGCGTTGGCCTCACCGCAGTTGCGGCGCGGCGTCATGGCGAGCGCCGCCACGATGCCGCGGCGCGCGCCGTTGGCGACGCGATGTTTCTCGCCGTCGCGCTCGCGGTGGTGCTCGGCGCCCTGGGCATTGCCAATCTCGACTCGCTTTTCGGCATCATGCACACGCCGAGAGAGGTCACCGTGCTCGGCGAGCGCTACCTCGGCACGTATCTGTTAGGCGCGCCACTCATCTTCGGATTCTTCGCGGTGGACGCTGCTTTCCGCGCGGCAGGCGATACGCGCACGCCATTCCTGCTGCTGCTCGGCTGCGTACTCGCCGCGCTCGCGCTCGATCCCGTGCTCATTCTCGGACTCGGCCCCGCGCCGCGACTCGGTATCGCCGGCGCTGCCGTCGCGACGATCTTCACGCGCTCCGTCGCCTTCGTCTTTGGCGTCGTGATCCTGATGCGTCGCAAGATGGTGCGGTTCGGTGCGCCAGTGATGGCGACCGTCCGCGCGATCGTCCGCGTGGGACTTCCGACTGCAGTGACGGGCGTCGTTTTCAGCAACATCTACGTTTTTCTCACGCGCACGACGACCAAGTTCGGCACGCCTGCGCTCGCGGCGCTCGGCGTGGGCCACAGGGTGGAGAGCTGGTCGTACATGATCGGCATCGGATTCGGCGCCGCGGCCGCCGCGATCGTCGGCCAGTGCCTCGGAGCCAAACAGGTGGATCGTGCGGCGCGCGCGGCGTGGATCGCAACGGCGTTCGCGATGAGCCTTGGACTTCTCGCGGCCATCGGCGAGTACACGCTCGCTTCGACGCTCGGTGGCATCTTCACCAACGATCCGCTGGTGATCGCCGAGAGCGCGCGCTACCTGCGCATCGGCGCGATCTCCACGATGTTCGCCGGTGCGGAGCTGGTTCTCGAGGGCGCGCTTGGCGGCGCGGGCGACACGCTTCCGCCAATGATCACGTCCACGACGCTCACCGTGCTGCGAATTCCACTCGCCGCCTGGGCCGCGACAAGATGGGGGACGTCGGGAATCTGGTGGACGATATCGCTCACGGCGCTGGGGCGCGGCGTGGCGATGATGGCCCTCTGGAAGTGGGGGCGCTGGAAGCGGGTACGGTGGGCGACGACGCCGGCGTGATGCGGAGATCCATCGACGACCGTCCCGACTTGCCCGATGTCACGAGTTTACCGACGAAGCCGGGGCCTCGCGGCTCGAGGGCGCCGGTGCCTGCGTGTAACTCCGAATTCAGCTCTCCGCCTGCCAACAACACGAACATCGAGAGATACATCCAGGTGAGCAGAACGATCACGCCCCCGATGGTGCCGTAAGTCTTGTTGTACGACGAGAAATCCGCGACGTACAGCCGGAAGGCGATCGTGACGATTAGCCAAAGCACCGTTCCGGCGATCGCGCCCACGAGTATCTCGCGCGAACGCTGTTTCAGGTTCGGCAGAAACCGGTAGATGAGGTAGAACGCGAGCACGATCATCGCGACCGCGATCGGATACTGCACAATGGTCCATGCGAGGACGAGTTGGCGATCGATGCCGAGCTGGAGCCCCAGTCCGTGCGCGATCTCGGGGCCCGCTAGCATCACGATGCTCGCCACGCCCACGAGCGCGCCGGTGACGAGCACCGATGCGAGCTGGATGGGCACGCGCTTCCACAACGGGCGCGTCTCGCGAACGTTGTACGCGCTGTTGAGAGTGCTCATGAGCGCGCCAAACACCGCGGAGCCCGACCAGAGGGCGAGTACCGCGCCCACGGAGATCAACCCGGGCGCGTTCTTCGAGAAGACGACGTCCTTGATCACGCTGCGCACGAGGTCGATCGCCTCTGACGGCACCACCGTCGCCAGCTGATTCATCAACCAGGTGAACGTTTTCTCGCGGTCGCCGATGAGCGAGATCAACGGCGCGGCGAAGAGGAAGAACGGGAATATGGAGAAGAACGCGTTGTAGGCCGCCTGCGCGGCGAGCCCCGGCACGTTGTCACTCAGGATTCCCTTTCCCGTTGCCTTCAAGAGCTGGCCGACGCGATATCCCCTGATTACCACTGCTCGCTCCGCTCGTCTACGGCAGCGAAGAAGGCAAGGGATGGGCCAGTATCAGGCGTCGTTCGAGGAAAAGGTATCGCAGGCCTTGGGATCGCCGCTGTCGAGGCCGCGCTTGAACCACGCCTCGCGCTGCGCTGACGTGCCATGGGTGAACGACTCGGGAGACACGTGTCCCGTCGACATCTTCTGAAGGCGATCGTCGCCCACCGAGGCGGCGGCCTGCAACCCAGCCTGAATGTCGCCCGGGTCGAGCAGCTGTCGCTGTTCCGTGGAATGCCCCCACACGCCGGCATAGCAATCGGCCTGCAGCTCGAGCTTCACACTCAGCTCGTTCGCCTGATCGGGATGCTCCTTCTGCATGCGGCGCATCCGTTCGTCGATTCCCTCGAGGCGCTGGACGTGATGCCCGAGCTCGTGCGCCAGCACGTACGCTTGCGCGAACTCTCCCGGCGCGCCGAACTTGTCGCGCAGCTCGTCGTAGAAGCCGAGGTCAATGTACACCTTCTCGTCGACCGGACAGTAGAAGGGCCCCATCTCGGTCTCGGCCTGGCCGCACCCGGACTGCACGCCGTTGCGGAAGAGCACCAGCTTCGCATCCTGATACGTGATGCCTTCCTGCGGCAGGATTTTCGCCCAGGTCTGCTGCGCGTCGTCGAGCACGAAGGACACGAACTGCACCTCGCGATGCTCGGCTGCGGATTCCGTGGCCGGCGGCGCAGCGCTGTCGGTGGACGCAACGGACGATGTCGCACCGCTTCCATCGAACAGCGTGAAGAGGTTTCGGTGGAAGAGGAGACTCAGCACGAGGATTATTATCGTTCCGCCAATACCGAAGTGCAGCGGACCAAAACCGCCGCCGCCGCTCTCGCCGCGACGATCCTCGATGTTCGAGCTCTCGCCACCCGGTGTCCACCGCATTGCCGTCCCCTATGTGCTCAGACCACTCGGGACAAAGCAAAAAGCTGGCCGCTCAGCCCGCAAGGGAAGGTGTCATTACTCCTTCCAGATGATCTCCACCGTGGCGAGCGTCGCCCTGCCGTCCACCACGATGTGGCGCTTCGCCTGTTCGTAACCAGTGCTGTAGTAAACGCCGTCACGCACGGTGAATCCCTCGGAGTCCACGTTTGCGAACCGTCGCGAGAGTCGCAAGGCGATTCCGGCGTCGCGCGGAACTCGCAGAGTGGCGCTGCCCAGCGCCACGCGCAGGGTGAGCGGCATCTCGCCGGCCCAGGCGCCGCCGAGATCGAGATCCACGCTGCCCACGGTGCTCGAGATCGACGCGTGCTCGGCGCGCGCATTTCCGAGCTGGCGAATAGTGACGCTTCCGACACCCGCGTCCACGAACAAATCGCGCATCGGCTGCGGGTTGAGGCTGCCGAACGTCAGCTCGGTTTCCGTGGCGCCGGAGGACACGTGCATCTCATCCACCCAGAGCGATCCGAGATCGAGCACCGCGCGCGTGGCGCCGAGGTCGAGATCGAGGTCGAGTGGAATGCCGCTGGCAAGACCGAGATCCAGACGCCCGTGCTCGCGCGAGCCGGAGCTCGCGTGCGCCGATGAATGCATGGCACTGTCGATTCCAATGTGCAGCGTGCGCGTGCTCGCGTCGTAGCTGCGCGACAGACGCTGCTCGTTCGCATCGAAGCGCGCGCGCACATCGTAGAGCAGCGGCGCAGATGCGGCGCCAACGGAGACGCGACCGGCATCGTAGCGAACGATCACCCGAAGACTGTCGACGATTCCGCGCGGCCGGCTCGCTGTGAGCGTGCGCCAGGACTGCGCGCCATCCGCCGGCCCGCCCCTGCCTGCCATCGTAAGCAGCGAGAGAATCGCGAGGAGAAGGGGTCTCATTGCTGGCTCGGCCGCGGCGCCGGAGTGGGTCGTCGCGCGGCGGCAACACCGGACACCGGCGTCGGCGTCTGCCACGCGTATTCTTCGGCTGGCGGTGGTGGAACGCGCGGTACGCCAGCCGCGGCGCGCGTTCCGCCCCGCGTGATGATCAATGCGCCCAGCCCCACGGTTGCCGCGATCCACGTGCTCAGCACAGCGAGCAGCCGCAGGACGCTCCCAACGAGTCCCGTGTACGCCGAAGCGCTGCTGAGCAGCCAGAGCACGAGGAAGAGCGAGAGCCCCGTGATCAGATGACTAACCACCGGCCTCTCCTCGCCCGCCGCCGTGTTACCGCGCATGATCGCGTCGCCGGCCAACAGCGACATCGCGAGAAAGCCCAGCGCGAGCGCGCCCATCACGCCCAGCGCGAACGCGACGGCGGCGAAGGGAATGAGCAGTACGCCGACGATGGTGATCGCGAGCGCTACGACGGAGAGCAGGAAGAGCGGAACGATCGCGATCTCGCCGAGCAGCCCGAATAGAAACGCGCGCGAGAAATCGGTGCGGATCGTCGATCCGATCGTCTCGAGGTGGCCTCGCGCGAAGAACGACACTGCCAGTGCCATCGCGACGAGAATGAGGTAGCACGCGACCGCGAGCGAGAGCGAGCGGCGCGTGGCCTGCGCCGGGGTGAGTCGCGCGCCGGCGAGCGGCCCCACGCTGAAGGCGCTGATCGAGCGCATCTCGCCGTCGACGGTGCCTCCGGCGAGCTTCACCTGGCCGCCCACCGAAAGCGCGTCGCCGCGCACGTGCCCGCCGGGAAGCAGCACGACGTCCCCACCGATCGCCGCCGCGTTGCCATCGACCGTGCCGCTGATCTGGAGCGCGCCGTGATACGAAGCGACGTCGCCCGGGACGTGCTCGCTCGCCTCGACCGTGCGCGCGCCGCTGCGCACCTCGGCGCGATCGAGCGTCATGCCGTTCGCGTCGCTGCGTAGCGAATCGAGCGAGGCTGCCACCGCATCGGACGCGGGCGACTGTGGAGCAGACTGGGCGCGGGCGCCCTGAGTCGTGAGTGCGCCGAGAAGGAGTCCGATTGTCAGGCGCCGAAGCCGGCGCACGCTATCGCTCGCGCGCACGGACGGCCGCCGCGCGAACCATCGTGGCAGCCGCTGCACCCGTGACGACGAGCAAGAGCGCCGCACCCGCGAGGCCCAGCGCGCCGCCCGCGAGGAGAGGTCGCGCCGCATTGCCCAGGAGGGCCGAGAGCGCATCGCCGAGCGCGCCGAGCGCGGCGCTGCGCGCGCGGTCGACGACGAGATCGGCGGTGAAGAGCACCGCGTCGATTCGCGTGAACGCCCAGAGAGACACCGCGGTGAGCGCGATCGCCATCGTCGCGAACACGGCGCCGGCCGCAACGCGCAGGGGGCGAGACTGCGGCACGAGCCCGCGCACTGTGTCCAGCAGCGCGACGTGCCACGGCACGAAGAGCTGCACGCGCGACATCACGCGGCCTGCGAAGAGCGGCGAGGGCGCGATGTGCGGCAGATGCTCGAGCGTGCGCACGAGCACCCGCGCGCTCTCGAGCTCGCGGCTGCACACGGCACAGCCTCGGACGTGCGCCTTTAGCGGCGGCGTCCCGAATCCGACCTCGCCATCGAGCAGCAGGTCGATCTCTTCCGGCAGTAGATGTCTATCCACTTTTCCTCCACTGGTTCGTACGGCGCGTGGGCAGGGCGGGTTTCAGGAGTGGGGCGAGGGTCATTCGCGGAGATCCCCCAGCGCCTCGCGAAGCTCGTGGCGGGCGCGGTGGATGTAGGTTTTGACCGTTCCAAGCGGCAGGTCGAGCGTGGCCGCGATCTCCTCGTACGACCGGCCCTCGACGTGCCTGAGCAGGATGCAGGAGCGATATTCGGGACGGAGCTGGCCAATGGCGCGCTCAATGGCGCTGCCGAGCTCGCGCGACTCCATCGCCTCGAGCGCGGATTCGCCATGCGATTCGACGTCGAGCGACGTTGCCTGCGCCTCCGCCGCCGTTTGCGCGTGCGGCGATCCGTCCAGGCTCACCGTGGCAAGCTGCCGGCGGCGCAGGTGATCGATCGTGACGTTGTTCGCGATCTTGAACAGCCAGCTCGAGAGCTTGAACTCGGGCCGGTAGCGATCGATGTTGTTGAGCACCTTGATGAAGGTGTCCTGCGCGAGATCCTCAGCCGTTTCCCGGTCGCGCACCATCCGGAAGATCAGCGAGAATACCGGCCGCTCGTAGCGTCGCACCAGCTCCCGAAAGGCAGGCTCTCGCCCCTCTTTTGCGAGCGCCGCGACGTCGGCATCGGGAAGATTTCGAAGATCGAGAGCGAGGGCCATTCATCGTGAGAAGGAGACAGCGCGCAACAGCTCGCTCGTCGCGCAGTAAGCTAAGGCGCGCTGCGAAGGGGAGCCAGCAGCATTCACGCTTGCGCACGCTACACGCCTCCAGCACTTTTCGCTCAATGTCCCCCATCACCGAGGAGGAAGAGGCTCTCTCCGCGGCCGCTGGCGGACGCGCGAAGCGAGCGTACGTACGGCGCATCTTCTCCGAGATTGCGCCCCGCTACGACCTGCTCAATCACGTGCTCAGTGCGAACATCGATCGCGCGTGGCGCCGCCGAGCGATCGCGGCGCTCGACTGGAGGCGCGACCCGCGGGGCACATACGTGGACTTGTGCGCGGGAACCCTCGACATAGGCGCCGCGCTCGCGAGCGATCCTGCGTTCGCCGGCCAGGTGATCGGAGCGGACTTCGCCGAGCCGATGCTGCGCGCCGGTGCTGCCAAGGCGAGAGCGCTTCCGCTTCGCCCCGTCGTTGCCGATGCGCTGCGCCTCCCGCTCTCAGACGCCAGCTGCGCCGGAATCATCGTCGCGTTCGGCGCGCGCAACTTCGACGATCTCGACGCCGGGCTGCGCGAGATGCTTCGCGTCACCGCGCCGGGCGGGCGGCTCGTGGTGCTCGACTGCTCGACGCCGCGCGCCGCGGCCGTACGCGTGCCCTACGAGTTCTATTTTCACCATGTGCTTCCCGTCATCGGCCGACTCGTGAGCGGGCATCGCACAGCCTACCAGTATCTGCCGGGATCCGTGGACAACTTCCCCGACGGCGACTCGCTCGCGCGCCGCATGCGCGACGCGGGAATCGCGAATGTGCGCTGGGAGCCGCTCACCTTCGGCATCTCCGCGCTGCACTGGGGGGAGCGCGCCGCGTGACCATCGACACGATTCCGCAGTTCATCGAGGAAATCGACAGGATCGGAGAGCTGGTGCGGGTCGCGCACCCCGTGCGCGCGGAGCTCGAGATCTGCGAGATCGCGGACCGCGTGATGAAGAGCCCCGGTGGCGGGCCCGCGCTTCTCTTCGAGAACGTGACGCTGCGCGATGGCTCGCGATCCGCGTATCCGGTCGCGATCAACCTCTTCGGCTCGATGCGCCGCATGGCTCTCTCGCTGGGTGTTGCCGATCTCGACGACATTGGCGTGCGCATCACGGAGCTCGTTCAGCTCAAGGTTCCAGACGGCCTGATGGGCAAGCTCTCGATGCTGCCAAAGCTCCTCGAGATCGGAAAATTTCCGCCGCGCGTGAAGGGCGGAACTCCGCCCTGCCAGGCGGTCGTCTGGAAGGGCGGCGACATCGATCTGTCGAAGCTCCCGATCATCACCTGCTGGCCAGAGGATGGTGGCCCGTACATCACGCTCCCCATGGTGATCTCGAAGGATCCCGTGCGCGGCATCCGCAACGTCGGGATGTACCGCGTGCAACAGCTCGGCCGCGACACCCTCGCGATGCACTGGCAGCGCCACAAGGTTGGCGCGGCGCACTGGCGCGAGATGGCGGAGCGCGGCGAGAGAATGCCGGTGTGCATCGCCATCGGCGCGGATCCCGCGAGCGTGTACGCCGCATCCGCGCCCCTCCCGCCCACGATCGATGAGTTTCTCTTCGCCGGATTTCTGCGCAAGGAGCCGGTGCGGCTCGCGAAGGCGCTCACCTGCGATCTCGAGGTGCCGGCGGACGCGGAGTTTGTGATCGAGGGCTACATCGATCCTGCAGAGCCCCTTGTGATGGAAGGGCCGTTCGGCGACCACACGGGATTTTACTCGCTCGCCGACCTGTATCCGCTCGTGCACGTCACGGCGATCACGATGCGCGAGCATCCGGTGTACGCAACGACGATCGTCGGGCGACCGCCAATGGAAGACTTCTTCCTCGGCCACGCCACCGAGCGGATCTTCCTGCCGCTGCTCAAGCTGACAGTGCCGGAGATCGTGGACTATCACATGCCGGCCGAGGGGATTTTTCACAACCTCGTGTTCGTGTCGATCGACAAGCAGTATCCGGGACAGGCGTACAAGGTGATGAACGCCCTCTGGGGGCAGGGGCTGATGTCGCTGGCGAAGCTTCTGATAGTGGTGGACAAGTGGGTGAACGTGCGCGATCCGCGCGAGGCGTGGTGGGTGGCGCTCAACAACATCGATCCGGAGCGGGACGCGCGATTCACGATGGGGCCCACGGATGTTCTGGATCATTCGAGTCGCGCGTTCACGTACGGGTCGAAGATGGGACTGGACGCGACGAAGAAGTGGCCGGAGGAGGGATTCGCGAGGGAGTGGCCGAAGGTGATCGAGATGGACTCGGCGACCACGGCGCGGGTGAACGCGATGTGGGCGCAGCTGGGTCTGGGTGAGCGGGGAGGGAAGCGATGAGTGGGAGCGCGGCGCGGGAGGGGCAGACGTTCGGTGGCGGGTCGAGGTGGGTGAGGTACGCGAACTTCGTGAAGCTGCCGCACACTCTCTTTGCCCTGCCATTCGCGCTTGTGGGGGTTACTGTCGCCAGTTATGTCAAGGAGGTACGCTGGATTGACGTACTCTGGGTCGCCATCGCCTTCACCGCAGCCCGATTCGCCGCGATGGGCTTCAACCGCATCGCCGACCGCCACATCGACGCCCTAAATGTGCGCACCGCCGCCCGCGAGCTGCCGAGCGGGACAATGAGCGTGCGCGAGGCGTCGCTCGCGGTGCTGGCCGCGTGCGCGGTATTCGTCGGTGCTGCGTGGATGCTCAACCCGCTCTGCTTCGCGCTCAGCCCCATCGCCCTCGCCTGGGTCCTCTTCTACAGCTACACGAAGCGCTTCACTCGCTGGGCTCATCTCGCGCTGGGTGTCGGAATGGCGATCGCGCCGGTGGGCGGCTATCTCGCCGTGACTGGCGCGTGGAGTACGCCATGGTGGGTGCTCATAGCGCTCGCTGCCGCGGTGATGTGTTGGGGCGGCGGCTTCGACATTTTCTATGCGCTGCAGGACATTGAGTTCGATCGCGCTCAGGGGTTGCACTCTCTCCCCGCCCGACTCGGCGCTGCGCCCGCTATCGCGATCGCGCGCGTGCTACACGCCGGCACGGTCGCGATGCTGGCGCTGGCGGGCGTGGGCATTGGCGCGGGGGCGTTCTACTGGGCTGGCGTGACCGTCGTGGCGCTGCTGCTCATCTACGAACATTCGCTGGTGCATCCGGCGGACCTTTCGCGGCTCGACACGGCGTTCTTCACGATGAACGGCGTTTTGAGCGTAACCTTTTTCGGCTTCGTGCTCGCCGGCCGGGTTTTCGCGAGATGAGCGACCGTGATCCGGTCGTCGTCGCGATCACGGGCGCGTCGGGCGCGCCGTACGCCGTGCGACTGCTGGACGCGCTCGTGCGCGCCGAGCAGCGGGTGTGGCTCATGATCTCCTCGCACGGATGGCGGCTGCTGCAGATGGAGTCGGGCGTTGGCTCGATCGCCGAGTTGCAGGAGAGAGCCGGCGGTCGTGCGTGGGACGACTTCGTCACGCTCTACGACTCCGAGGACCGCGGCGCGGCGCCGGCGTCTGGATCTGCGCGTACGCGCGGGATGATCGTCTGTCCGTGCTCCATGGGCACCCTTGCGGCGGTCGCTGCAGGCACGTCGCGCTCGCTGGTGGAGCGCGCCGCGGACGTCACGCTCAAGGAGCGGCGAGCTCTCATTTTGGTCGTGCGCGAGACGCCGTTGAGCGCCATCCACCTCGAGAACATGTTGCGCCTCACGCGCGCGGGCGCGGTGGTGCTTCCGGCGGCGCCGGGCTTTTACAATTCGCCCCGCGGCATTCCCGACCTCGTTGACTTCGTCGTCGCGCGCGTGCTCGATCACATCGGCGTCGAGCACTCGCTCGGTCGGCGGTGGGGCGCGGAGCCGCATGGCGAAGGCTGACGCCGCGCGCGTGATCGGATTGATCTCCGACACGCACGGCCAGCTGCGCGCGGGCGTGCACGACGCGTTTTCCGGCGTGGATCTGATTCTCCACGCGGGCGATGTAGGCGGCGACGACATCCTGGATGAGCTTTCTCTAATCGCGCCCGTGGAAGCGGTGTACGGCAACACGGATGATCCGGGGAACCCGCGATTGCAGGCGGAGATAGTACGCCAGATTGGCGGATTGATGATCCACGTTGGACACGGACACGAGGCGGGGAAGCTCACTGCGGATGCGCTCCTCGAGCGTTACACCGCGGATGTTCTCGTCTACGGGCACACACACCGGCAGTCCGTTACGCGGCGGGAGGGTCGGCTCGTCATCAACCCGGGTGCGGCAGGTCCGCGCCGTTTCCATCTGATGCCGAGCGTCGCACGGTTGACGATCAGCGACGGAAAGGCTGATGTGGAGATCGTCCCACTGCCTGCGTAGACGCAGGGCAGGCTACCAGATTCCCAGGAATCAAATGCGGCGAGCTCTCGTGCTCTTCGCCCTGTTGTCATGTGCGTCGTACCATGTAGCTAACGCACAGCACGCGCTGGCTCAGTCGGTCACGTTGCCCAGCGGAGTGACGGTCGCGCGTGAGTGTTCGCAGCTCACGCAGGAGGGCGTGGCGGTCACCTCGCTCGACACGCGGCCGCTCCCCGCCTCGGGTGCGCAGTATCTCACTGCGGTGTCGCAGCGCATCGCGCAGCGTGTCGCGTTGCCCGCGGGAGATCCGCCGCGCAGCGTGGTGTACGGAGCGCTCCTGCTGCACACGGGCGCAATGACGCAGCAGTTTCCGGTGAGGCAGTCCGACGACCGCGCGCTGGACGGACGCATCGCGAACGTTCTCTCCAGCATGACCGTGGATGGCGATATCGTTGAGGGAGCGCTCTCGGTGCCCGACTCGCTGCGCGTGATGATCACGATTGGCCAGCACGATGATGGTTCCCCGTTCGTCGCGAGCCACACGCGCTGTCCCGCCGTTCCGTATCCGGACAATCCGGCGGCGGTGATTCCGCCGCGAGCGACCGGTGTCGCGCGAAGTGTTGCGATGCGCGCCGTGGTTACCGCAGCAGGGCGCGTGGACTCCGCATCGGTACGCGTGGACGAGGCGAGCGATGATCGCCTGGTGGAGGCCGCGATGCTAGCGGTCTCTCAGATGCGCTACGTCCCCGCGGAGTTCGACGGCGTGAAGATCCCTCAGCGAATCGAGATCGTGGTGCCGTTCGCGTCGAGCGACAGCGCGGAGGCGCCGCCTACGCGCTGATCGCCGCACGGCGTTCGGGGGCGAGCGTCTTCGTCGTCCGCACCCGCGCCCTGGGTCCCGTCACCTTGACCAGGCCGACGTCCTTCGCGCGCACGGTGCGCTCGAGCTCCAGCGGAAAGCGCCGAAACCACGATGAAAGCAGGAGCAACTCGTCGATTTCGTGCGTCGGCACCTGAGCCGTGTCGCGTTCCTTGGTTCCATAGATCTCGTCCGTGAGGTGCGCGAGGCGGCGATGGTCGCGCGCCGCCACCGGCGGAATGTCCTCCGCTCGCACGCGTCCCCGGCGAATGAGATACACGCGATCCTCTCCCTCGTATCCCGGCACGGTGTAGATGAACGACAGCGATTCCACTGCAAAGCGGAATCGCAAAAACTGCTGCTTGAGCGCCTCGAGGCGCTGCAGCTTGTCGCGCATCGACGCCGCGCGCTCGAACTCGAGCCGGTCGCTCGCGCTCTCCATCTCCGAGCGCAGCGTTGCGAGCGGGCCGTCGTCCTGGCCGTCGAGGAATGCGCGCGCGATCGTAACGCGCTCGAGATATTCGGTCTCGGTGCAGCCGCCGACACAGGGGCCGAGGCACTTTTTTACCTCGAAGCGGATACATCCCGGGGTGCGCGCGCGGAGCTGGAAGAGCTCCTGCTGGTCGGCGAAGTGCATCCGCGTGTCGAGCGAACAGTCGCGAAGCGAGAGCACATCGTGCAGCTCGCGCACCGCCTCGTTCACTCCCTGCGCGCCCTGGAACGGGCCGTAGTGTGCCGCAGCGTCGTCGCTCGCGCCGCGCACCACGAGCAGCTTGGGTGCGGGTCCCTTCGTGATCTTTATGAACACGAAGTTCCGGTCATCGCGCTTCATTGCGACGTTGAAGCGCGGGCGCAGACGCTTGATGAGCTGCAGCTCCAGCAGCAGTGCTGCGAACTCGCTGGGCGTGTACTCCCAGTCGATGCGCACCGCGTCACGGAGAATGCGTGCGCCCTTGTCGCCGGGAAACTCGCAGCGGAAGTAGCTGAGGAGCCGCGTGCGCACGCGCTTCGACTTGCCGACGTATACCACCTCGCCGTTGGCGGAAAGCATGCGGTACACTCCCGGGCGATCGGCGCACCCCGCGCGCACGCTCGCGCGCATGATCGCGAGCTGGTCGTCGGGGGTGGTAGGACGGCGCAACGACTTCCGGCTCACCGCTGGCACCGCGCGCAGAAAACGGTGGTGCGGCCGTCGATGGCGCTCGTGTCGATGAGAGCCGCGCCGCAGCGGTGGCAGCGCTCGCCGCCGCGGCCGTAGACCGAGAGCCGCGAGGCGAAGGCGCCGCGCTCGCCGGACGCGTCGCGATAGTCCCGGAAGCTCGTGCCGCGCGCGTCGATCGACTCGCGCAGCACGCTGGTGAGTCCCTCGTGCAGGCGCTCTGCCTCGGCCTTCGTGATCGTGCGCGCCGGGCGCGAGGGGTCGATGCCCGCGCGCCAGAGCGACTCGTTCGCGTAGATGTTGCCAACTCCGGCGATTCGCCGCTGATCCATCAACAACTTCTTCACCGCCTGTCTGGAATCCCGAAGAATTCCCGATAGATGAGTTGCGGTGAACGCCCGGTCAAGCGGTTCGGCGCCCAAATTTGAATCGAAGGTCGCACATCTGGCTGGCGACATCAACGCGACAGTGCCTAGCCGCCTAATGTCGCGATAGGCGAGCGAACGGCCATCCGAGAGCGCAAACGACAGGGTAATGAACCGGATCTCCCGCTCTGGAAGATTCCCGTCGTCCACCAACAGCGCGCCGGTGAAGCGCGGCTGCACCACGATCCTGTCGCCGGTGCCAAGCTCCAGCACCACGGCCTTGGCGCGTCTCGAGCTTCGAACGAACGCTGCCCCAGTTACTCGTCGAGCGAGCGTTCGGGCGGTGATCTCCCGCAGAACGTCCGCCCGCCACACCTTCACCCCGACGATGATCGCACCCGCGAGAGCGCGATCGAGGTCGCGGGCGATGGTCTCAGTCTCCGGTAGCTCCGGCACTTCGCTCCTGCTCACGCCAGCCGATATCCGTGCGGAGCTGCTTCCCCTCCAGCCGAACGGACTCGGCCACCCGCACGCTGGCGCGCCGGGCTTCAGCGAGCGTCGAGGCGACAGCTGTGACCGCGAACACCCGGCCTCCGGTCGCGATCAGGTTACCATCTGCATCGATGCCCGTTCCGGAGTGAAAAACGTGGATATTTGGCTCGCGTGGCGGGAGCTCGATGGGATCACCCTTGCGCACCCTGTCAGGATAACCGTCCGCCGCTACTACGGTGGTTACTGCACATTCGCGCGACCACTTCAACGCCTTGCCGGAAAGCCCCTCACCCTTTGCCACCGCGAGCATCGGCTCCAGAAGGCTGCTCTCCAGCAACGGGAGGATCGCCTCCGTTTCTGGATCCCCGAATCGGCAATTGAACTCCACCACCTTGGCTCCCTGGGGCGTGAGCATGAGCCCGGCATACAGGAGACCGCTGAATGGCGCCCCAGCGGCCCGCAGGGCCCCCAAAGTAGGCTGGAACACCCGTTCGACCGCATCCTCCACCAAAGCCTCGCTGGACAGCGATACGGGGGCGTACGCCCCCATGCCGCCCGTATTGGGCCCGCGATCGCCGTCCAGCAGCCGCTTATGGTCCTGCGCCGCCAGCATCGGCAGAACAGTCTTCCCGTCCGTGATCGCGAAGAGCGATATCTCTTCGCCGGCCATCCACTCCTCCACCAGCAGCTCGCGCCCCGCAGGGCCGAAGCTGTCATCGCGGAGCATCGCGTCGATCGCGCGCTCCGCGTCAGCCATCGTGTCGCACACGAGCACCCCTTTCCCCGCGGCGAGCCCCGACGCCTTGATCACCACCGGCGTGCCGAACTCGCGTGCGGCGCGCCTGGCCGACTCGACATCCACACAGCGCACCGCGCGCGCCGTCGGCACTCCCGCTTCGCGCATGAGCGCCTTCGCGAACGACTTGGACGACTCGATGCGCGCCGCCAGGCGCGACGGACCGAACACCGCGAACCCCGCAGCGCGCAGGGCGTCCGACATCCCCGCCGCCAGCGGCGCCTCCGGCCCGATCACGACCATCTCGGGTCGCTCGGTCTTCGCCAGCGCCACGATTCCCGGGATGTCATCCGTGCTCACCGCCGCGCAGCGCCCGAGCGTCGCGATGCCGGGATTTCCCGGCGCGGCGATGATCTCTATCGATGGCTTGTCCTTGCTGAGCTTCCAGGCGAGTGCGTGCTCGCGCCCGCCGCCTCCAACTATCAAAAGCCTCATGCGGCTGGCGCACTCCCGCCCGAGCCACCCTCGCCGTTCGCCGGCCCGCGAAACGCCGAGTTGAAAGCGTCGCGCGCGCGCGCCAGCACGTCGTTCACCGACGCTGCTGCGCGACGTGACTGCTCTCCGTAATAGTCGGCGGCCTCCGCCACGTCGTCGCCGAGCGGGCGGTCGCTCGCTCCGCGACGCGGGTAGTCGCCGCCCAAGATGCGTTCGTACGCCCCGCTCTTCTGCCAGCGCTGCAGCTCGGCCGCCCGCGCCGTGTTGAACGGGTGCGAGCGGAAGATGACGTTGAGAACCTTGAACAATCCATCGATCGCGTGTCCGCCGTTCTCGTATTCCTCGGCCTGGATGAGAAACTCGTCGAGATTCGTCTCGTCGTCGCCCGCACTTCCGCCGGCGAACTTGAGATACATCCCCATGGTGACCGTGGGATCCTGCGACGCGAGCAGCCCCGCGCGATCGGCGCTCAGCTCCGCCTTGCGGTACCACTCGAGCAGCGCGAGCTGTACGGGGAGCGCGATGAGTCCGAGTCCGGGAATGGCGCTGAAGCCCGCGTTGAGCAGGATGAGCGCGATCGTGGTGTACGTCGCGTGTCCGCTCATGATGTGGCCGAGCTCGTGGCCGATGAGCACGCGCTGCTCCTCCCGGTCGAGCATGCCGAGGGCGCCGCTGTTCAGCACGATGAACGGTTTCTGAAAACCAACAGCCATCGCGTTGACGAACGGCGTTTGCGATACGAACAGCTCCGGCCGCTCCGGCCAGTCGAGCGTTTCGATCACCTCGCTGTAGAGCGCGTCGAGCTTGGGACGCTGGCGCGGCCCCACGCGCACGGCGTCGGCGGTGAAGAAGAGCCGCACTCCGCGCTCTCCGATGAGTCCCATCACCTTGCGCACGACTTCATCGAAGCCAGGGATGGAGCGCAGGGCCTGGAGCGCCGCGCGATCTGCCGGATGCTCCCAGGCGGTGGACGAGATCTGGGTGAGTACGGTGCGATCCGGCATGGTGTGCTCCGCGTTAGAGTCCGGCGAACGCCTGCTCGACATCATCGAGCAGATCGTCCGTGTCTTCCACTCCGCAGGAGAGCCTCACCATCCCCTCGCCGATGCCGATTTGCGCGCGCCGCTCGGGCGGCACGGAGGCGTGCGTCATGCTCGCCGGATGGCTGATCAAGCTCTCCACCCCTCCTAACGACTCCGCGAGCGAAAAGATTCGAACCTTCTTGAGCACCTGATTCGCTTTCTCCTTCGTGCCGACGTCGACGGTGATCATGCCGCCCATTCCGGTCATCTGCGCGCACGCGAGCGCGTGCTGCGGGTGGCTTTCGAGTCCCGGATAGCGAACGCGCTCCGCACCCATGCGCTCGGCGAGCCATGCCGCGATGCTCCGCCCGTTGCGGTCGTGCTGTGGCATGCGCAAGTGCAGCGTCTTTATGCCGCGCAGCACGAGCCACGAGTCGAAGGGTCCGGCTACGGCACCGGCGGCGTTGTGGATGAACTGCAGTCGCGCCGCAATATCGTCATCGATCACGGCCGCGACGCCGCAGATCACGTCGCTGTGGCCATTCAGGTATTTCGTGGCCGAGTGGAACACGACGTCGGCTCCGTGCGAGAACGGCTGCTGAAAAAACGGTGTCGCGAATGTATTGTCCACGATGAGCAATGCGTTGTGCGCGTGCGCGACGTCCGCGGCTGCAGAGAGATTCGTGATCTGCATCAACGGATTCGTGGGCGTCTCGACGATTATCGCCTTCGTATTGGGGGTGCAGGCGTCGGCGACGCGCTCGATGCGGGTTGTATCGACGTAGGAGAATTGGAGGCCCAGATGCTGCAGCAGCTTGTCGAACAAGCGGAACGTGCCGCCGTAGACGTTCTCGCCGCAGACGATGTGATCGCCGGATTGGAAAAGCTTCATGATCGAGTCGAGGCAACCCATGCCGCTCGAAAACGCGAAGCCGTGCTGGGCCCCTTCAAGCGAGGCGATGGTGCGCTCGAGCGCCTCGCGCGTGGGGTTCTTTCCGCGCGCGTACTCGTATCCCTTGTTCTCCCCCAGCCCCTGCTGAACGTAGGTCGAGGTGAGATAAACGGGCGGCATGATGGCGCCAGCGAGCGGGTCCTCACGCTCTCCCGCATGGATGGCGCGTGTGCCGAAAGCTGCGCCGCGATCGTCTTCGAATACGCGTGTCATGCGCGCTCGCAGTTCAAGGGTCAATGGCGCGGAGGTCCCGCGTGAGCCACCGTGTCTCGTTTGCTTCGCCTCACCAAGATAGCGTGACCGCATCCCGTACGCTGGACGCGCCCGGCCAGCTCCACGCCGGCGCAAGTATGCCCGAGAGCGCCATCGCCCGCCGATGCCTCGTCGTGGATGACGAGCCGCGTCTGCGCCAGGCGCTGGTGCGACTGATGCAGGGCGATGGCTTCACCTGCCTCGAGGCTGGATCCGGAGTGGAGGCGCTCGCGGTGCTGAAGAACGAGCCCGTCGCGCTCGTTCTCTCCGACATGCGCATGCCCGCGATGGACGGTCAGGAACTGCTCCGGCAACTGCGCGTGGGCTATCCGGACATCGCCGTTGTGATGATCACTGCGGTGGCCGAGGTGGAGGTGGCGGTCGCGTGTCTGTCGCTGGGCGCGATGGACTACATCACCAAGCCGTTCGTATTCGAGGAAGTGCGCGCGCGCGTGGCGCAGGCGCTGGAGAAGCGCCGTCTTCTGGCCGACAACCGCGACTATCAGGAACGGCTCGAGGTGCGCGTGAAGGCGCAGGCGGAGCGGCTCGAGACGCTCTTTCTCGCGAGCATCCAGTCGCTCGCGGACGCGCTCGAGCTCAAGGATCCGTACACCCGCGGCCACTCAGTGCGCGTGAGCCAGTACGGCGTCGCGATCGCGCGCGCGATGGGGCTGAGCCCCACGCTCACTGCGCAGATCGAGCTTGGCGGCCATCTGCACGACGTGGGGAAAATCGGCGTGCGCGAGGAAGTGCTGCGCAAGGCGGGGCCGCTCACCACGGAAGAGTACGAGCACATCATGACGCACCCCGTGCTCGGCTGGCGCATTCTACAGCCGCTGCTCGGGGAGAATCTGGTGGCGCTCAACATCGTACGCTCCCACCACGAGCGAATGGATGGAAAGGGAGTGCCGGATCGTTTTGAGGGCGACGAAATTCCACGCGAGGCTCGCATCATCGCGGTCGCCGATGCGTTTGACGCGATGATGAGCAAGCGCCCCTACCGCAACGGACTCACGTTCACCGAAGCGATGGCCGAGCTGCGCCGTGTGGCGGGTCCGCAGTTCGATCCGCAGGTAGTGGACGCATTCTTCGAGGTTGCGCGAAGCCAATCGTTCATTCCCGGCGACGCCGGTGAGTCCGAGACGATCAAGCTCAGAGCGCCCAAGCGGTAAGCGCGCCGACACGAGATTCGCGGATCGGGATGCCGGTGCGGATCGACGGGCAGGCTGTGAGCCTATGAGCCGGCAGCTTTGAGTCCTGAGCTCGAGGGCGCGAGCATCGCGAGGCCGGTGTGGATCGAGAGGCGGAAGGCGGGCCCAAGCTTTAAGCCTGTGAGCCAATGGCCTTGAGCCGTGAGCCTGACGCCGGGGGTGGCGATACCGAGAATCGACTTCGCCTGGAGGAAAGTGATGCTCGAGACGAGACGGTAAGGGCTGACATCTCGCAGCTCTCGGCTCCCGACCTATGTGCTCGGGCTCGGCTTCCGCCTCACAATGCCCGCGCGCATCGCGATGCGCGCTGTACTCCCGATGCCTCGACGAGGGACTAGAGCTCAAACCGCAGCATCACTCCTTTGAGCCTGGCCGCGATGTCCGCCAAGTGCTGGCTCGACTCGGCGACGTGCATCATCGACGCGGTCTGCTCCTGAACCACCGCGCTCACCTGCTCCGACGTCGACGCATTCTGCTCCGCCACCACCGCCACCGCCTCGATCTCTCGCGCGAGCGACTCGGCCTCCTGATGCTGCGAGACGGCGGACTCGACGATGCGCTGCACGGCGCCGCGGCTCCCCTCGATTTCCTTCACGATCTGCATGAGCGCGTCGCTCGATGAGCGGATTACGGATTCGCCCGCGACGACGCTGGTGCTCACGTCGTCGATGCGCGCTGACATCGTGGTGCTGGCGTGCTGGATCTCGGTGGCGAGCTGGCGAATGGTCTCGAGTGCGCGACCGCTTTCCTTCGCGAGCTTGCGCACCTCGTCGGCTACCACGGCGAAGCCACGTCCATGCTCCCCGGCGCGCGCAGCCTCGATGGCGGCATTGAGCGCGAGCAAGTTCGTCTGGCGCGCAATGGCGCCGATCGTGTCCGTAATTTGGCCGATGCGCAATGATTTCTCACCCAGCTCGACAACCGCAGGAACCGTTTCACTAGTAACGGACGAGATGCGCGCCATGCTCTTGAGTCCCAGCTCGGCGGCCTGTCCGGCGCGGCGCGCAGAGTCGGAGACCGCGTCGGCAACGGTCTGGGCAAGCTGCGCTTGCGCCGAGGTTTCCTGCGCGCGCACGGCGACGCGTCCGGAGATCGCGGCGACGATGTGGATGCCTTTCGTCTGGTGCGCCGCGGAGGTCGCGATCGATTGCGCCGCCGCGGCCACTTCCTCGGTGGAAGCACTCATCTGCTCGGCGCCGGCCGCGAGCTCGTCGGCCGTGGCGGCGACCTCGGCTGCGCCGGTCTCGACATCGCGCAGGAGCGTGCGCAGGCCGCCACTCATAGTGCGGAAGGCCCCGGCCAGCGCGCCGATCTCGTCGCCGGACTCGAAGGTGAGCTCCTGGCGCAGGCTGCCGCGTGCGACGAGCTGCGCGTGCGCGGCGACTTCCTCGATGCCGTAGGTCATTTGGCGCGCGGAGATCAACGAGGCGGCGAGCGCGCCCACGAGCACGAGCAGCGGAATCCATGCGATGCGCATGAGGTCCTTCGAGAGATCGGCGATGATCGAGTCTGCGTCCAGTGTTACGAACGTGAACGCCGCAGCGGTGCCATCGGGGCGTAGGATGGGATATTCCGCGCCGATCACCCGGCCGACGGGTCCGTCGTAGAGTCCCGTCTCGGCGCCGATGTTTCGTGCGAGACTATCCCTGATCACTGATGGCGGCGACCAGGTGCGGGTGTACTCCGTCTCGCCAACGTTCCATGAAGAGTGCGCGAGATACCGATAGTTGTTTCCATCGCGCCGCATGATCGCGATACCGCTCGTGAAATCGGTCGAGTCGCCGCCGTTCGCAATCCACGACCGCTTGAGAATGCCGAGTACGAAGGCAGACGTGCGCGTCGTGTCGCCTTCGGAGGTGATGACATCGAGCGATTCTGGAGGGATTGCCACGCTGGTGCTCGCCGCGATTGCGAGCAGGCGGTGCGCCGTGAGCTGGGTGAGCTTGCGCCGGCTCGCGACGTACACGGGTGTGAGCACGAGGAAGAGAGTGGCGAGCACCGCGGATGCGGTGATGAGTGCCATTTTCCAGCGAAACGGAAACGACGAGAAGCGGGAGCGAAGACTCACGAGAGATGGGTCTGGGGCTGGTTAGCGAATAACCGTGAATTGCCCGAAACGGGCTCGAGCGACTTTCCTTGCGGTATTCACGCGTGAGAGGGCGTGTTGTAACGCATCGCACGTTTGTTGGCGCGGCGGCCCGCGCTAGCTTTTCGGCAACGATGAGGAGGCGGAGACGTGTACGAGCGATTGATGGTGAGTGTGTCGGGCGTGCGGGGACGGGTGGGCGATGGGCTGACGCCGGAGATCATCACGCGGTTCGCGGCGGGCTTCGGCGCGTGGGCGCGCGCGCGCGGCAAGTCGCGCACGGTGGTGGTGGGCCGCGACTCACGTGTGTCGGGTCCGATGTTTCATCGTGCGACGATCGCGGCGCTGCAATCGGTAGGGTGCAACGTTCTCGACGTCGGGCTCGCGCCCACGCCCACGATTCAGCTCGCGGTAGAGAAGTCGCACGCCGCGGGCGGGCTGGCGATCACCGCGAGCCACAATCCCATCGAGTGGAACGCGCTCAAGTTCATCGGAGCGAGCGGACTCTTTCTGGATGCGGAAGAGGGGAGCGCGATGCGGGCGGTCGTCGAGAGCGACTTCGCGTACGCAACGTGGGACGAGCTGGGGACTGTGACTCAGGACACGGACGCGATCGCGCGGCACATCGACCGCGTGCTCGCGCTTCCGTTCATCCAGGTCGACCGCATTCGTCAGCGCGCGTTCAGAATCGCGTTGGACTGCGCGCGCGGGGCGGGCGGCGCGATCATCCCTGCGCTGCTGGAGCGTTTGGGATGCACGACGACCGGGATCCATCTGGAGACGGATGGAAAATTTCCTCGACCACCGGAGCCTGTCGCGGCGAATCTGGGCGAGTTGGAACGACTCGTGCTCCACAGCGGTGCGGACGTCGGCCTCGCGACCGATCCGGACGTCGACCGGCTGGCGCTGGTGTCGGACGAAGGGAGAGCGATTGGAGAGGATTGGACGCTCGCTCTGGCGGCGCGGTTGGCGCTTCGGTACAGACCAGGACCCGTGGTGGCGAACCTGTCGACGAGCCGAATCGTCGATGATGTGGCGGCCGAGGCGGGGACGAGGGTGATTCGGGCGCCTGTGGGAGAGGTGAACGTGGCACTCCGCATGAAAGCCGAAGGGGCCGCAATTGGCGGAGAGGGGAACGGCGGGGTCATCCTGTCGGAGCTCCATCTCGGGCGGGATGCGCCGCTGGGTGTGGCACTTCTGCTGCAGATGCTCGTTGAGGATGGGGAGTCCTTATCTCGCGTGCTCGCACGCTATCCGAAGTACAGTATCGTGAAGGAGAAGCTAGACCGGCCGAACGCGCCGCTGGACACGGTGTACAGCTCGTTGCGTGCGAGCTTCCCGGACGCGGTGGTGGACACGCAGGACGGGTTGCGGCTCGCGTGGAAGGACAGATGGGTGCACGTGCGGCCGTCGGGAACTGAGCCGATCGTGCGGGTGATTGCTGAAGCGCCAACGGATGAGGAAGCACGCGAGCTGCTCGCGCGATCGCGCGTGCCGCTCGACGCGTTACGCTGACAATTTTTCGGGACAGCCGTTTATGTGTGGAATCGTCGGATACGTCGGACCTCGCCTTGCTACTCCGCTGTTGCTCGAGGGGCTCAAGCGCCTCGAGTACCGCGGCTACGACTCGGCGGGGATCGCGATCATGAACGGCAATGGCGTCGAGACGCGCAAGGCACCGGGGAAGATTTCGGAGCTCGAGGCGCTGATGACCGCGTCGCCGGTACACGGAACGCTCGGCATCGCGCACACACGGTGGGCGACGCACGGCGCGCCGAATTTCGTGAATGCGCACCCGCAGCTGGACTGCGAAGAGCGCATTGCCGTCGTGCACAACGGGATCATCGAGAACGGCTCGGCGCTGCGGCAGGCGCTCGAGGATCTCGGCCACACGTTCCGCTCCGACACGGATACGGAAGTGCTTTCGCACCTGATCGAGGAGACGTACGACGGGAATCTCGAAGAGGCGGTGATCGAGGCGCTCTCGAAGGTGGAGGGCACGTACGGTATCGCAGTGGTGAGCACCGATGATCCGAACAAGATCGTGGCCGCGCGCAAGGGAAGTCCGCTGCTGGTTGGGCTTGGAGAGGGCGAGTACTTCATCGCGAGCGACGTGTCGGCGATTCTCGCGCACACGCGCCAGGTGATCTATCTCGATGATGGCGATCTTGCGGTGCTCGATCGCGATGGCTACCGGATCATCGACATGAACGCGAGCCCGCTCACGAAGGATGTCGCGAGCATCGACTGGGATCTGGACATGATCGAGCGGGGCGGCTTCCCGCACTTCATGCTCAAGGAGATCTTCGAGCAGCCGGACACGGTGAAGAACACGATGCGCGGCCGACTGCTCCCTGAGACGGGGACGGCGAAGCTCGGCGGGTTGAACATGACTTCCGAGGAGCTGCTGTCCTTTGACAACATCCTGATCACGGCGTGCGGCACGAGCTGGCACTCCGCGCTCATCGGGGAGTTTTTGATCGAAGATCTGGCGCGGAGTCCGGTGGAGGTGGAGTACGCCTCCGAGATGCGCTACCGCAACCCGATCATCACCGAGAAGACGCTTTGCATTGTGATCTCGCAGTCGGGTGAGACAGCGGACACGCTGGCCGCGATGCGCGAGGCGCAGCGGCGCGGAGCTCGCGCGCTCGGAATCGTGAACGTGGTTGGCTCCACGATCGCGCGCGAGTCGGACGGCGGCATTTACATCCACGCGGGGCCGGAGATCGGTGTCGCGTCGACGAAGGCCTTCAGCAGCCAGGTAACGGCGCTCGCGCTTTTCGCTCTCAAGCTCGCGCGTCTTCGTGGCCTCACGGAGCTGGAGGGGAAGCACATCGTCGAAGCGATGCAGAAGCTCCCGGACCAGATCGCCGAGATTCTCGAGACCGCGCCGGCGATCGAGGAGATCGCGGAGCAGTTCAAGGATGTCACCAACTTTCTCTATCTCGGACGCGGCTACAATTTCCCCGCCGCGCTCGAGGGTGCGCTCAAGCTCAAGGAGATCAGCTACATCCATGCGGAGGGCTATCCGGCGGCGGAGATGAAGCACGGACCAATCGCGCTGATCGACGAAAACATGCCGGTGGTGTTCATCGCGCCGCACGACTCGGTGTTCGACAAGATCGTGTCGAACATCCACGAGGTGAAGGCGCGCAGCGGCTGCGTCATTGCGCTCACCAGCCGCTCGGAGCCCGCGCTGGCAGGGAAGCTCGACTACGAGATCCGGATTCCGGAGACGATCGACATGTTCACGCCGATCCTCGCCTCGGTACCGCTGCAGCTGCTGGCGTACTACATCGCGGTGAAGCGCGGCGCGAACGTGGACCAGCCGCGGAACCTCGCGAAGTCGGTGACGGTGGAGTGAGCGGCGGGGTGCGATGTAGTTAGTTTGCACCGAGGCGGTCCGGCGTGGACCGCCTCGTTTTTTTGTGCTCCCTCCACGAACTTCCAACTCGTGCGTGTCCTCCTCCAGCGCGTCTCACGCGCC
>JANWLO010000042.1 GCA_025450815.1 Gemmatimonadaceae bacterium | reverse complement strand
GTCGGGGTACTCCTTGAGGTCACGCGCGTATTCCTGCGCCTCGATCCATTGCGCGCGATAGCCGGCCATGTTGCCCATCTGCGTGGCTGGCGCCGTCTTCTTGCCCTCGCCGTACACACGCTTCGGATTCTCGCCGCACGCCATCTTCAGGCCGTACTTCGCTCCGGGGAATTTCATCCCCTGCACGGTGCGCGACGGGACGATCTTCACGATCGCACTACGTCCGCCAAAGAGATTCGCGGAGCCCGGCAGGATCTGCGCGGTGGTGACGCCGCCCGCGAGCTGCCGCGGAAACTGGGGATCCTGCGGCCAGACGGAATGCTCGGCCCAGACGTAGGCCGTCACGGGTCGCGTCGCCTCGTTACCGTCGCTGTTCGCCTCGACTCCAGGTGCGGGATAGTCGCCGATGTGGGAGTGCACGTCGATGGTTCCCGGCGTGACGCACTTCCCGGTGCCATCGATGACGACGGCATCCGCGGGCGCGCTCACGCTCGTGCCAACCGCCGCGATCTTTCCGTCCTGGAGCAGAATCGAGCCGCCGCTGATGCGCGGTCCCGCCGCGGTGAGGATCGTTACGTTCTTGATCACCGTCGCCTTCGATGGGAACGGCTTGTACGTACTCGGATACGGGTCGGCGTTGGGGAGCGACAGCGCGCCCGCTCCTGCCGTGCTGACGGTGTCCTTTGAGTGGGCGGCGGTGTCTCCGGTCGCAGCCATTTTCGGCGCGGGCGCCTGGCTTGCCTTCGCAGGCGTGCATGCGAATACGGAGATGGCCGCCGCGAGTGCGACAACAATGCGCATTGCTTGACGTGCCTCCTCTTGACGTGAAGAACGATTGGTCCGGTTGAACGTAGACCCGGCACCGGGGTGACGCCAGCCGCTACTGAGCGTGCGTTTCGTTCAACGCCGCGCGAAGTACCGGAACGAAATCCGTGCACAGGGCATCGACGCCAAGCGCCGCGAGTGCAACCGCCTGTTCGCCCCTGTTCACCGTCCACGGGATCACTCGTCCACCCGCATCGTGTACGGCCTCGACCATCGACTCGTTGACGTGCTCCCGGCTGGGCCACACGTCGAGGGCGTTCGCCGCGCGCATCGCGGCCACGGGATCGGGCACCGCGCGGTCGAAGAGAATGCCTCCTCGCAGCTCGGGCGCGATCGCTCGAGCGCGCCGGATCTGCTCGTGATCGAAGCTGTGTAGCGCGCATCGCTCGGGTGCAGGCGACCGACGCACTACGCTAACCACCTCGTGCTCGATCGCGGCGCCTTTGAGCTCGATGAACACATCCGCGCGCCCCTTGATCACCGCCAGCGCCTCGGCGAGGGTCGAGATGAGCGCGAGCCCTCGCACCGAGAAGCCCTGCAGCTCATCGAAGGTGAGCTCGTCAATTCGGCGCCTCGCCAGCATCCCCGACGGCGGCGTCGCGCGCGGAATCTCGTCGTGATGCACCACCACCACGCGATCGCTGGTGCAGTGGACGTCGAGCTCGATTCCATCCGCCTGCAGCTCGAGGGCGCGGAGAAAGGAGGGCAGGGTGTTCTCGGGACGTTCGCGCGGGGCACCGCGGTGACCAATGAGCAGCGGACGTGCGCGCACGCTCATTCCGCGATTCGCTCCAAGATCATCGCGATACCCTGGCCCACGCCAATGCACATCGTCTCCAGTCCATAACGCACGCGGCGCCGCCGCATCTCGTGCACGAGCGTGGTCACGATGCGCGCGCCCGACGCGCCGAGGGGATGGCCGAGCGCGATCGCGCCGCCGTTCACGTTCACGCGCGCGGGATCAGCGCCGAGCTCGCGCATGCACGCGATCGCCTGCGACGCGAACGCCTCGTTCAGCTCGATGAGATCGATGTCGTCGATGCCGAGCTTCGCGCGCGCCAGCGCGACGCGCGTGGCGGGGATCGGCCCGAGCCCCATCACCTCGGGGGACACTCCGGCCACCGCGCTCGACACCACTCGCGCCATCGCGTGGTTGCCGCTGCTGGCCGCCGCCTCACGCGACATCACGAGCACCGCGCTAGCGCCGTCGTTGATCCCGCTCGACGAGCCTGCGGTGACCGTGCCGCCGGAGGCAAACGCGGGCTTCATCGCGCGCAGCTTCTCGATCGTCGCTCCCGGCCGCGGATGCTCGTCGCGATCGACGATTGTATCGCCCTTTGCGCCGCGCACCGTCACCGGCACGAGCTCGTCGTCGAAGCGCTTCGCAGCAATGGCCGCTGCCGTTCGCCTCTGGCTCTCGGCCGCAAAAGCATCCTGATCCTCTCGCGACACGCCGCATCGCCGCGCGACGACCTCGGCAGTCTCGCCCATCGAGATCTTCCACTCCTCCGGCAGCTGCGAGTTCGGAAAGCGCCAGCCCAGCGTGGTGTCGGCCACAGCCGGCGCTCCGCGCGGGAATGCGCTGTCGGGCTTGAGCGTGACCCATGGCGCGCGCGTCATGCTCTCGACGCCGCCGGCGAGAAAGCAACTTCCCTCGCCGGCGCGTATCGCATGCGCGGCGCTCGCGATCGCCTGGAGTCCGGAGCCGCACAGGCGGTTCACGGTTTGTCCGGGCACGGTGACCGGAATGCCGGCGAGAAGCAGCGCCATGCGCGCGACATTGCGGTTGTCCTCGCCCGACTGGTTGCTGCAGCCAAGTAGAACATCGTCGATGGTAGAGGGATCGATGCCGGTACGGGCGAGCAGTGCGCGGAGGGGGACGGCCGCGAGGTCATCCGGGCGGACACGCGCGAGGGCGCCCCCGTGTCTGCCGATGGGCGTGCGAACCGCGTCGACGATGACGGCGTCGGTCATTGCGAGGCTTGAGTGTGAAGGAATGCGATGGGAATCTCGTACCGGGAGAGGAAGCGCATTCGTCTAAGTTGATGCCCTGAGGGCGCCGGCGCACCCCTTGGCCATTGCTCCTTAACGTTTGGGCCCACCTGACGTCTCCCTTACCGACCGCATGACTGACAACCCACCGAGCGAGCACGCACCGGACGACGCCGCGTTGATCGCGCGATGGCGGGGCGGCGACGAGCGTGCGGCGACCGCGCTCGTGGAGCGTCACGCGCAGGGGATCGCGCGCTTTGCGGCGAGCATTGGCGAGCGTGACGAGGTGGAAGAAGTGGTGCAGGACACGTTCGTTCGCGCCTTCGGATCGCTAGACTCCTTCCGCGGCGAGAGCACCTTTCGAACGTGGCTTCTGACGATCGCGCGGAATCTCGTGCGGGACAGGCAGCGCGGACGAAAGCGGGCGCGGGTGCAGGTCGAGATTCACGACGACGATGTCGCGACCTCGTCGAATGCACTCGAGGACGCGGTGGCGGCGGAGTCCGAGGGACGCCTGCAGCGGGCCGTGGAGCAGCTGTCGCCGCTGCAACGGTCGGTGTTCACGCTGCGTGTGACGGAAGGGATGTCGTACAGGGAGATCGCGGTTGCGGTGGGGAGTACGGAAGGGGCAGCGCGCGTACACTATCACAACGCCATGCGCTCCATCAGGGAGAAGATCGATGAGTGACTGCACGAACGGAGAGCTGCGCGACCTGTTGCCGGAGCTGATGCACGGCTCGCTCGATGCGGAAACGCGGCGAGCGGTGGAGGCGCACGTCACTTCGTGCCCCGAGTGCGCTGAGGAGCTCGCGCTTTTGCGCGCGCTGCGACCGGCGCTCGCACGCGGGCCCGCCGTGGACGTGCAACGGATCGCGGCCGCGGTGATCGCGCGCACGACTCGCGCCCCTCTGCGTTCGCGGCGGCGCGCGCAGTTCCGCATCGCGATCGCGGCCGCGGCGCTGCTCGCCGTGGGCAGCATCGGCTACGCCATCGCCGTGCGCTGGCGGATCACGGCGCCGGAACAAACCGCCGTTGGCGCACCAGCTCCGGAGAAGCCTGACACCACGAATCCCGTGGTCGCGCCAATCACCACTCCTCCGCGGCGAGTCGCCGCCGCGCCGCCGCACGTCGCATCGCCCATCGAGCACCCGTTGTCGCCGGTCGCGAACGCTGGAGTGCTCGACAACCTCTCCGACCTCACCGACGACGACCTCCGCGCGTTGACGGCGTCGCTCGATGGACTTTCCGGCTTGCCCGATGCCGATCCCGCACCGGTGATCGATCCCTTCGGCGTATCAACGGACGACATCTCGGCGGGAGGTAAGTGATGCGATCGCCAATATTGGCGCTGGCTCTTGCGTGCTCGATGGCAGCTCCGCTGGCGGCGCAACAGGCGGTCGACAGCACGCAGCGCCCGGCGGTGCAGCAGCTGCAGCGGCGTGTTCTGGAAGTGGTACAGCGAACGCTCGGCGCGACGGACGATCAGATGCGACAGCTCGCGGAGGTAAATCGCAAGTACGAGGGGGAGCGTCGCGGATTGAATCAGAAGGATCGCGAGGCGCGCCAGAGCATTCGCGCGGAAGTACTGCGCGATTCGCTAGCGGATCAGGATAAGGTTTCGCGCATGCTGGACGTGCTGGTCGACGTGCAGCGGCAGAGGCTCGAGGTCTTCGCACGCGAGCAACACGACCTGGCCGGATTTCTGTCGCCGGTGCAGCGCGCCAAGTACGCCACGCTGCAGGGCCGGCTGCGCAAGAAGGTCGAGCAGCTGCGACAGATTCGACAGGAGAGCGGGCTCGCACCGGCCCAGCGGAGGCGACTGCGTCAACTGCGGCGAATGGGCGACACAACCGAATAGAGTCGCGCCCAGCTGTCCACTCGCCAGCCTGAAATACGATTGCCTCGATGGGAATGGTCGGTTCGGGGATCCAGGCCGCCGGCCAGCGACGCCGGTCACCGCTCGCTATCGAGGAGGCATGATGAGAACACGTGAATTCGCGTGCGTCGGTCTATCGAATCCGATCACACTGGTCGTGCTCGCGAGCGTACTCACAATCGTTGCCGGATGCGGTGGAGGCGACGCGACGTCCCCGCCGCCGCCTCAGGACGTCTGGAACGTCATCGCCGGACGGGCGTGGACGATGCCGGGCGAGACGGAGGGATACGTCTGCTACGCTGTGCACCTCACTAGCGACGAATACCTCACTGGCTTTCGCCTCGTGTCGCCGAATCCGGTGCAGAACGAGCTGTCACTCACCGTGTCGGATTCACCGGTGACCGAGGGATCCTTCGCGTGCAACGCTGGGTCGGTCGGCGCACATCTCATCTACGCGGCGAACGTGGGGACAGCCCCTATCGAATTTCCCGCGGGTTTCGGTGTGCACGCGACGGCGGGCCAGTATCTCCTGCTGAACTTCCATCTCAACAACCTCGCCGCCGCGAGTGTGACGGACTCCACGCGCGTCGAAGCCCGCATCGGCACGGCTGCTGACGTCACCACGCCCATTGACATGCAATTGGCCGGCACGTTCCTCATCAACATCCCGAATGACGGACTGGTCCACACGGCAACCGGACAATGCTACGCGACAGCCGACAACCATCTTCTCGCATTCCTGCCGCTCATGCGATCGGCCGCCACGCACCAAACCGTGTCGATCCTCACCGACTCAACGACCCAGGCGATCTTCGATCAGGACTTCGATGTGCAGCACGACAGCTACACGCAATCTGCCACCCCAATCCAGATCAATTTCGGAGACCGGATCAGAACCGTTTGTTCCTACATCAACATTGGCCCGGGGACGCTCAATTTTGGAGAATCCTACCACAACGAAAGCTGCTTCGCCGCCGTCTATCGCTACCCCACCTCGGCCACAAGCAGCTTATTCGACTGCGCAAACGGCGTTGCATCCTTCGACGTAAGGCGAGAGTGATTCGCAAGTGAAGTGCGACGTGCGGGCTGCTCATGCGGTCCACGTTCTGTGACGGATTGCGCGCCCGGCAGCACCCACCACAACGTTCTCGTTCGCCGTTTCAGCCGAACGACCAACGCGGGTGTGCCCGCTCGTTTCCGCATTCACGTCTTGATTACGCATCGCTCTCTCTCGTACATCGCCGTCGCAGCCTCGCTTCACGTCGCAATCATCGGCGGCGCCCAGTCTCCCCGGCACACCGGCCGTGTCGGCGAGTACACGCCGCCCCGTGCGTGGCCGGTGCGCCAGCGCACCTTCGACCTGCTGCACCAGCGCATCGCGATCAGCTACCATCTCGATCAGCGCAGTATGGCCGGCGAAGTGCAGACGCGGCTCGTCGTCACCGCCGCGCCCACGGACACGATTCGCCTCGACGCATCGCAGCTCACGATCGAAGGCGCGAGCGATGCGTCCAACCACAAGCTCGACTTCCGCTCCGATACCGGCAGCGTGACCGTGCACCTCGCCAGGCGTGCGAAGGTCGGCGATACGGTCGTGTTCTCGCTGCGCTACCACGCGCGCCCCGAGCGCGGCATGTACTTCGTGCCGCGTCGCCGCGTGATGTGGACGCAGGGCGAGGCGATCGAGACGCCGTCGTGGGTACCGACGTACAACGCCCCAAACGACAAGACCACCTGGGACATTCTCGTCACCGCCGACTCCGGCGTGAGTGTGCTCTCCAACGGTCGCCTGGTGGCGGTGGTCGACTCGGCGGGCGGCACGAAGAAAATCTGGCACTGGGCGCAGGAGCTCCCCGCGTCGACGTACATGTACTCCGTAGTCGCCGGCCATTTCACGATTCTCCGCGACAGCTGGCGTGGCGTGCCGGTGGAGTACTGGGTGGCGCCCGACACCGTGAACGCCGGTTGGCGCACCTTCGGTGAAACGCCAACGATGATCGAGATCTACAGTGAGATTCTCGGCGTGAACTTTCCGTGGGCGAAGTACAGCCAGTCCGTGATTCCCGATTTCACGTACGGCGGCATGGAGAACGTCTCCGCCACCACGCAGACGGATCTCGCGCTGCACGGTGAAGGCGACGAACCGGAGAACAACGGTCGCGGACTCGACGCGCACGAGCTTGCGCACCAGTGGTTCGGCGATCTCACGACCACGGCGACGTGGGCCCACGCATGGCTCAACGAGGGGCTCACTACCTATATGGAGTCGGTAGAGGAGGAAAAGAGCAGGGGCTGGGACGCAGCGCAGCTCAACTGGATTGGCCAACAGCGAGAGGCGATGGCCGCCGATCTGAATCAGGAGCGTCCATTGGTGTACGGCGACGCCAAGGGACAGGATCCGATCCGGCTTTTCTTCTCGGGGCACATCTATCCAAAGGGCGCTCAGCTCGCGCACCAGCTGCGTCGATTGCTCGGCGACAAGGTCTTCTGGGCGGGGATGCACCGCTTTCTCGCCGACAATGCCTACAAACCGGTGGAGACGAAGGACTTCGCGATCGCGATGGAAAAAGCTTCGGGTCGCGATCTCGACTGGTTCTTCGATCAGTGGGCCTACGGTATCGGCTATCCGAAGGTGCAGGTAGCGCGCGCGTGGAATGCCCGCGCCAGGACGCTCACCATCACCGTTCGGGAGACACAGCGAATCGACTCGACGCATCCGTTCTTTCGATTTCCCGCGACCGTTCGCGTGATCACGCGCGACTCCGTCGTGCGGCATGACATCATGGTTACGCGGCCGGATCAGCAATTCGTGATGCGGCTGCCGGGCAAAGCAACGTCGTTTCGCTTCGACGAGGGCGGTTGGCTGCTCGGCACGGTGCACACGGACCAGACAGCCGAGGAGCTGAGCGAGCTCGCGAAGCATGACCTCGATCTGTCGGCGAGCTGGTGGGCACTCACGACGCTCGACAGCTCGTCGTCCGCAGCCGCCACCGACACTCGGCGATTCATTTCGCTCAACGAGCGGGTGCCGGAGCTGCGCGCCGAGGCGGTGCGCCAGCTGGGGACGCACGACTGGACAAAGAGCCGCGACTTGCTCGAGGCATCGCTCGCGGATCCCTCGAGTCTCGTGCGCAGCAACGCCATTCGCTCGCTGGCGGCTGGTGATACGGCAGCCGTCCAGGCGCGAGCGGTCGCAATGATCAGAACCGACCCGAGCTTCGCGGCGCGAGTGGCCGCACTCGGTGTGTACGATCCCGCGCGCGCGCCAGAGGGCACGGCGCTCCTGGTCGACTGCATCGCGCACGGCGGCGCGCGCGACGTGAGGCTCTCCGCGGCGCGGCGTCTGTCGCTCGAGCCGGACGCCGCGGGGCTGGCTGCGCTGGAGTCGATGACGGAGGTGAAGGAGCCGCGTGCGATCAGGACGGCCGCGCTCGCGATGATGTCCCGCTGGCCCGATCGGTCGCGCGGCATCGCCGTCGCGACACGCTATCTCGCCGACGGCGATCCTATCTTCGCGAGCGCTGCGGCGACGACGCTCGGGAAAATCGGCGGCGAGGCTGGGAGGGAGACGCTCGGGCGCGCAGAGGCCGGCGAGTCTCGCGTGACCGTAAAGGCAGCGATCGCGAAGGCGTTGGCGAAAGAGATGTAAGTTCGGTCGCCCCCGCAGCGTGGACGAACGCCGCATCGGGTGCTAACCTTACGAGCCTCGCCCGAGTGGCGGAATTGGTAGACGCGCTGCACTCAAAATGCAGTGGCTTTCGGGCCATGCGGGTTCGAGTCCCGCCTTGGGCACTTCGCACGGAGCATCGTTCATGGATTTCCGGGTCACCGCGCGCCGCGGCCAGCCAGACTCGGCGGACGCGCCATTGCTGATTCTTGCGCTCGCTAAGGGTGCCACGCTCACTCCCGCTCTTGCCGCGGTCGACAATGCGCTCGGCGGTTCCCTCAAGCGCTCCCTCGATGAGAAGAATTTCCGCGGAGCTCGCGACGAGACTCTGTTTTTGGCCGGCGGTGCCAAAGGACCGAAGCGTGTTCTACTCGTCGGCCTCGGCAGTCCCGAGAATTTGACGGCGGCGCTCCGCCGTGCTGCGAGTGTCGGCGCCCGTCAGGCGAGAAAAACCGGTGCGGCATCGCTCGCCTGGTACGCGGACGAGCAGAGCGACGCCGCCGTCGAGGCCGCGGCCGTCGGGCTCACGATGGGAAGCTGGGAGTACACGACAACCCGGAGTGCGCCGCCCGAAGACGAGCGCAAGGCGGAGCTCGAGAGCGCGCAGATACTCGTGTCCGATGAGGCGCGCGCGAGCAGCGCCGCGCAGCGCGGCGCTGCGATCGGAGCGGGGATGAATCTCGCCCGCCAGCTCTCGATGCTCCCCGGAAATATCTGCACCCCGGAATTCCTCGCGAGCACCGCGCGCGACATCGCCAAGCGGCACGGCATGCGCGCCGAGGTGCTGGGTCGCAAGGAGATGGAAGCCGAGAAGATGGGATCCTTCCTCGCTGTTGCGCAGGGCACGACGCAGGATCCGAAGCTCATCGTGCTCGAGCATCGCAAGGGACCCGCGGGGAGCAAGCCGGTGGTGCTCGTGGGCAAGGGACTCTGCTTCGACACCGGAGGCATCTCGATCAAGGCCGCCCAGGGAATGGAGGCGATGAAGTTCGACATGTGCGGCGCGGCCGGAGTACTGGGTGCCATGGACGCGATCGGCGCGCTCAACCTGCCGATCAACGTCATCGGTCTCGTCGGCAGCACCACGAACATGCCCTCGGGCGACGCGATGAAGCCCGGCGACGTCGTGCAGAGTCACCTCGGCAAGTGGATCGAGATCGTCAACACCGACGCGGAGGGACGGCTCGTGCTGTGCGACGTGCTGTCCTACGCGCGACGCTACGACCCCGCCGCGGTCATCGATGCGGCCACGCTCACCGGCGCGTGCGTCGTGGCGCTGGGCCACACTGCGAGTGGCGTCTTCGGCAACGATCAGTCGCTCGTCGACGAAGTGCTCGCGGCCGGACGCTCATCGGGCGACACCGGATGGCAGCTGCCGCTCTTCGACGACTACAAGGATCTGATTCTCACCGACGCGGCCGACATCAAGAACACCGGCGGCCGAGCGGCAGGGGCGATCTCCGCGGCGATGTTCCTCAAGGAGTTCACGGAGACGTATCCGTGGGTGCACCTCGACATCGCTGGAACTGCGTACTCTGAAACGGACCTCGGCTTTATCGCCAAGGGACCGACGGGCACACCCGTCGGTCTCTTCGTTGATTTCGTACGGGGGAGGGCACACTGACCTCCATCGCCGCGCTCCGGCGCGGCTGTGCGATGGTGGCGCTCGTCGGATTGGCCTTCGCAGCGCGCGCGGGCGCGCAGGCGGTTCCTGCGGACAGCGCCGCCAAACGCGATACGGCGCACGTGAAGGCGGACACGGCGCACGCGAAGGCGGACTCGGTGCTGGCGCCTGGCGACACCGTGATTGGGGACAGCATCACCGTGCTCGGGCTACATCCCGGCGACACGACCACCAAGATCCCCAAGGACACGATCAAGGCGCCGATCGCGCACGCCGAGATGCCGCCGGTGCTCGGCGTAGGCGAGCAGTACACGTGGAATCGCGAGGATCTGTTCGCGACGGGTGCCCTCACGCTCACGCAGCTGCTCGATTTCATCCCCGGCATGACGACATTCACGACCGGAAACCTCGCGTCGCCGCAGTTCGGTGCATACGCGGGCAATCCCGGGCGCGTCCGGGTGTTTCTCGACGGGATGGAGATCGACAATCTCGATCCTCGCGCGGGCGGTGCGCTCGATCTCGCGGAGGTGCAGCTCTGGTCGTTGGAGCAGGTGACGATCGAGCGCGGCGCCGATGAGATCCGCGTCTATTGCCGCACGTGGACGGTGGATCGCACCACGACCTCCACGCGCATCGACGTCGTGCAGAGCGACCAGCGAACCAATCTGTATCGCGCCTTCTTCGGCAAACGCTTCGAGCACGGCGCGCTGTTGCAACTTGGCGGGCAGAATTACGGCACGTCATCCGATGCGACTGTTGGCGGCGGTAACGAGCTCGCGCTCTTCGGGCGCCTTGGTTGGGCGCGCAGGCAGTGGAGCGTCGACGGCTTCTTCATGCATGCGGACCGGACGCGTGATCTCCGGCTTCAGGATCAGGGACTCACGCTCCTCGAGGATTCGATTCCAGAGCAGGATCGAATGCGCTCCGACATGTACTTTCGCGCGGGGTACGGCGATCCGGACAGCGGTGCGTGGGCACAGGCCATGGTTGCCCACACCAACTTCACGGAGCACTCGCCGTTCACTCCCATCGGCTCGATCGCGGTTGACTCGGCAGACACCACGCGCACGAGCACGCAGTACATCGCTACCGGCGGCTTCACGCGATGGGGGCTACGACTGAGCGGCATCGAGCGATACGACAAGCTGCAAACGGGCGGCGTGAACGCGACTTCCGTACGCGCGGCTTTCGAACATCGATTGCTTGCGCTATCGCTCTACGCCGAGCGCCGCGGTGGCGATAGCAGCTCCACCGAAGAGGCGACGGCCCGATTGACTCCGGTGTCGTTCTTCGCCGTCGCCGGCACCGTCACTCGAAGACACGGTGGCACGGCGTTCGGCGATCAAAACGATCTGTCCGCGCGACTCGAAGCGGGACTGAAGATCGACAACGCCTGGGTCTCGGTGGGCCTGTGGCGACGAGACGCCGCCGTCGTACCCGGCCTCGTTGCCTACGACTCGGCGTACGTCACATCGCCGACCATTGCCACCACAGGTCCGTTCGTGACCGTGCGGGGAAAATTCTTTCACGATCTCGGGCTCAACATCTGGGCGGTGCGATGGAACAGCGCCGGCTACTATCGACCCCAGCTGCAGTCGCGGGAGGAGCTTTACATCGACACCCAGTGGCTCCAGCGCTTTCCGTCGAAGCACTTCCGGCTGGTGGCGAGCATCGCCCATGAGTACCGCCAGGACGTCATTTTTCCGGTGGGTGACGGGCTCGAGACACTGGCGGATCCGAACGGGATCGTCGCGCTTTTCAGCCACGCGATCGTTGGCCGGATCGAATTTCACGTCATCGACGCAGCGATTTTCATCAATTCGTACTCGGGATTCTCGCCGACCCGGGTGGAGAAGGTGCCTGGCTACACGGCACCTCCCGCGCGGATTACGTTCGGCGTTCGCTGGCAGTTTTGGAATTGACAAGCTCGTTGTCCCGTCATAACTTACGCGATTCCACATGATACGAAGCATGACGGGCTTCGGGGCCGCCTCAGGGCCAATCGGATCGCAGCAGGTGACGCTCGAGCTGCGAACGGTGAACCATCGCTTTTTCAATCCCAGCATCAAGCTCCCCGGTGCGCTTGCGCAGTGGGAGGGCGAGCTCCGCGAGCAGCTGCGGCGCAGGATCGCGAGGGGACACGTCACAGCGGTCGCGCGCGTCGAGCGGGCTACGGACGCAGTGCCGGAGATCGACGAGCAGAGGGTCGCGCGCTACGCCGAGCTGTTGCGCGGGCTCAAGGAACGTCATCGGCTGGATGGTCCGGTGGACCTGGCTACGATACTTCGCTTTCCGGATTTGCTCGCAGCCGACGCGAGTCAGGAGAGCGCGGGAACGCCGGCCGAGGTGCAGGCGCTGGCTGGGCAGGCGATCGACGCGCTGACGCGAATGCGCGAAATGGAGGGGGCGCGACTGGCGGCGTTGCTCGGGGATCGGATCGCGACGGTGGAGGGCGCAATCGATCGCATCGCGGCGCGGGCGCCGGAGCGGCTGGTGGCGGAGCGCGAACGGCTGAAGAAGGCGGTGCGGGAGCTGTCGGAAGGGGTGGATCTGGATCAGCAGCGACTCGCGCAGGAAGTCGCGCTGCTCGCGGACCGGCTCGACGTCAGCGAAGAGGTGGATCGGTTCCGGTCGCACGTGTCTGCGTTCCGCGAAACGCTTGCGAGCAGCAAGAATGAGCCAGTGGGTAAGCGGCTCGGATTTCTACTGCAGGAAATGCTGCGCGAAGCTAACACTACCGGGAGCAAGTCGAAGGATGCCGCGATGCTGCACGACGTGGTCGCGGTGAAGGAGGAGTTGGAACGGATCGCCGAGCAGGTGGAGAACATCGAATGAAGATGTTTCCGGTCATTCTCTCGGCGCCGTCGGGAGGAGGCAAGACGACGATCGCGAAACGGCTGCTCGAGATTCGCGGCGATGTTGGGTACTCGGTGTCGTGCACCACGCGGCCGCCACGCACCGAGGAGGCGGAAGGGCAGGAGTATTATTTTCTCTCCACCGGCGAGTTTCTCGCGCGGCAACAGCGGGGCGAGTTCGCGGAATCGGCGGAGGTGCACGGAAATCTGTACGGCACGCTGCGCTCCGAGGTCGAGCGAGTACTCAGGCTCGGTCAGCACGTGATCATGGATATCGATGTTCAGGGAGCGATGCAGTTCCGGAGCGCTTTTCCGGAGTCGGTGCTGGTGTACGTGCTGCCACCGTCTGGCGAGATACTTCTGGAACGGCTGCGCGGGCGCGGAACGGAAACGCGAGAGACGCTCAAGCGCCGGCTTCTTAGCGCGCTCGTGGAGCTGCAATCAGTGCAGAGGTATCAGTACGTAGTGGTGAACGACAAGCAGGATCGCGCGGCGGCGAGCGTCTCACGGATTATCGACGCGGAAGGGCTCAGGCGTGAGCGGTTGCAAAACGTGGAACGCGATGTTCGCTCGATCATCGAGCGGCTGGAACTGGAACTGGATACCCACAGCGAGGACCGATAGATGCAGGTTTTCACACCAAACGACGTCGCGAAGCACGCGGCCAACAAGTACCTCGGCGTGCTCGTAGCGGCGAAGTACGCGCGCATTCTCAATGAATTTCCGCGCATGAGCTCGGAGATTCACGAGAAGAAGCTCACGACGCGCGCGCTCGAGGAGCTCACGAGCGAAGAGTCGATCAAGTACCACGTCGTTCCCCGGCGCGGCCGCTAGCACCGGCGCACCAGTGAGACCGTTCGAGGGCCGCCGCATCGTGCTGGGCGTCACGGGCGGGATCGCCAGCTATAAATCGGCATGGCTCGCGCGCCTCCTCTCGCAGGAGGGCGCGGCAGTCGATGTCGTGATGACGCGCGCCGCCGCCGAGTTCATCGCGCCGCTCACCTTCGAGGCGCTCACCGGACGTCCGGTGCACACGGCGCTCATCGCGCAAGGACACGCGCTCGATCACATCCTGCTCGCGAAATCCGCTGACGCGGTCGTCGTCGCCCCCGCGACGGCTGACTTCTGCGCACGCGCGGCGCACGGCCGCGCGGACGATCTCCTCAGCGCGATCCTTCTTGCCACCGAAGCGCGCGTTCTGCTCGTGCCGGCGATGAACGATCGCATGTGGGCGCACCCCCAAACGCAGCTCAACGCGGCACATCTGCGCGAAATCGGCTACGAGGTGCTCGACCCCGAATTTGGCGCGCTCGCGGCGGGCGAGGGTAGCGGCGCGGGTCGCATGCCCGAGCCGGAGACGATTCTCGCGCACGTCGCGCGGCTGCTTGACGACGCGTCGTTCCGCGGACGTCGCGTAGTGGTGACGGCTGGTCCCACGCGCGAGATCGTCGATCCCGTGCGCGTGCTCTCGAACCGCAGCAGTGGACGAATGGGAGTTGCGCTCGCCGCCGCCGCGTGGCGTCGCGGCGCCGATGTGACGCTCATCGCGGGTCCGCTCGAGGTCGAGCCGCCGGTGGGGCCTACTCTCGTGCGCGTTGAAACCACGGAGGAGATGGCAGACGCGGTGCGCGCGGCGGCGGCTGACGCGGACGTGTTGATCATGGCCGCCGCGCCCGCGGACTTCCGCGCGGCGGCGCCGGCCCCCGCCAAGCTCCCGACGGGACGCGGGTCGCAATCGCGCGAGCTCGCGCCCACCGC
>JANWLO010000041.1 GCA_025450815.1 Gemmatimonadaceae bacterium | reverse complement strand
TCGAAAGCTGGTTCGAGCCCGCCACCGCCACGTCGCATCGCTTCTATCAGCATCTGAACGAAGCGAGTTATCACGCGGAGCGCTACTTCGACTTCTTCCCTGACCGTGCTCGCATGCACCAGCGCGGCGATGAAGAGCGAGAAAGCGTTTCCGAGCCTCTCGATGACGCATCGTTCTTCTACTTCGTGCGCACCGTCCCGCTCAAAATCGGCGAGACCTATACCTACTCGCGCTACTTCCGGCCCGAGAAGAATCCGGTCATCGTGAAGGTGCTGCGCAAGGAGAAGGTGAAGCTGGACTCCGGAACATACGACACCATTGTGCTGCAGCCGATCATCAAGTCGGGCGGGCTGTTCGCCGAGGGCGGAGAGGCGCTCATCTGGGTGACCGATGACAGCCGGCGCATCATGGTGCAGCTCAAGGCAAAGATGCCGGTTCTTCACTCCCTCGACCTCTATCTCACATCGTACACCCCGCCGACGATCCCGCCGGGCTGAGTCGCCCCGAGGCCGATCTCTCGAAGGTGCGCACGGTTCCGATCGCGCGACGCCCGAACAAGGTGCGCGCGGAGGAGTTTGCGACGCCGCCCGGCAGTGACCGCTCGTTCGCCGCGTTCCTCGGCGCACTCCCGGATGTGCTGGCCGCGCGCGACTTTCTCGCGCTCGCACGCGCGATCGCGGACGCCGCGGGCAACCGCGCCGTGGTAGTGATGATCGGCGGCCACGTCGTGAAGACGGGGCTTGCGCCGATCCTCATCGATCTCATGCGCCGGCGCATCATAACGCACCTCGCGATGAACGCGTCGGCCGCGATTCACGACTACGAGATCGCGCGCTGGGGCGGCACGTCGGAGGACGTCGCAGCCGGACTCCGCGACGGAACGTTCGGCATGGCGGAGGAGACCGGACGCGAGATGAACGAGGCCTTCATTCGCGGACAAGGGCAGCGATGGGGGATGGGCGAATCGCTAGCCCGTGCCCTCGACGGCGCATCGCTCGCGCACCCCGAGCTCTCTCTGCTTAAAAACGCCGACGCGCTCGGCGTGCCGATGAGCGTGCACTCGGCGATCGGCGCGGAGATCATCCACCAGCACCCCACGGCGAGCGGCGCCGCGATCGGCGACACCAGTCATCGCGACTTTCGCCGGCTCGCCGCCTCGCTCCCCGCGCTGCACGACGGAGGCGTAGTACTCAACCTCGGCAGCGCCGTCATACTTCCGGAGGTCTTTCTGAAGGCGCTCACGATCGCGCGCAACTTGAATGAAGGGCGGCCGACGGGGTTCACTGCGGCCGATCTCGACATGCTGCGCCACTACCGGCCGCACGAGAACGTCGTGCGGCGTCCGACGCTTGATGGGGGGAAAGGCTACGAGATCACGGGGCACCACGAGCTCATGGTGCCGCTGCTCGCGTGGAGCGTGCTCTCGATGATCGACTCGCGGAGGTAGAGGCCGCTTATGCGCCTGACCACTTCTGGCGGATGCGGCGGGCGGTGTCGGGGCTCAATACGCGGATCACGAAGTACACGACGAGTCCCACCAGCGCGATTTTCAGAGCGATGATGAAAAGCATGAACAGGACGGCGAACAGAAATCCGAATATCCCAAAAATGAACTTCAAGGCGACGAGCCCCAGAATGGCCATGAGGCCGACTGCGAAAATGGTGCGTAGCATGACCGTGTTCTCCCCCTCGAGGCAGTTGCCCTCCGCTCCTGCATTCCATACGAGTAGCCACCCCCGGCGGTTTCACCACTGGTTCGCGACACTGCCGCCCGAGTGAAAACAGCCGATGTGATCGTGGTCGGCGGGGGCCTGATCGGGCTTGCCGTCGCCTCCGGCGCCGCGGCTCGCGGAGCCAGCGTCTGCGTCGTCGGCGAGTCACGCACAGGTGAGGCGTCCGCGGCCGGCGCCGGGATGCTCGCTCCGGGCGCCGAGAGCGATGAGCTGCGCGGCGACGTGGTCGTACGCTTCGCCGTCGCCGGCCGCGACCTCTTTCCGTCGTACCTGCAATCGATTCGCGAGCGTACAGGGATCGAGGTTCCCCTCGATCGCAGCGGTATCCTCGAGCTCTCATTCGACGAAAAACCGGCGTCGCCCCCGGTCGGAAGCGAGTGGCTCGACGCGGGGGCGCTTCACGCATTGGAGCCCACGCTGGCCGACTTCACTGGCGCAACGCTCCACCCCTACGACGGCTCGGTCGACAATGTCGTGTTGCTCCAGGCGCTGAGGCGGCTCGTTCGCACGTACGACGCCGCCGTGCTAGTCGCAGGGCGCGCCCGCTCGATCGACGTGAGCGGCATGCGCCCACGCGTAACGCTCGCCAGCGGAGACTCGATCGAGGGCGGCTTCGTGGTCCTCGCCGGCGGAGCCTGGGTGAGTCAGCTGGGCGGTCTGCCCCGGCCAGTCCCGGTGCGGCCCGTGCGCGGCCAGATGCTCTCTCTGGGCGCCTCCACGCTGCATCACGTCACGTACGGCGGTGGCGGCTATCTCGTCCCCCGCACCGGCGGCCGCACGCTCGTGGGCGCGACGATGGAGGACGTGGGCTACGACTGCTCCACCACACAGGAGGGACGCGACACGCTCACCAGCGTCGCCGCCCGCATCGCCCCGTCGCTCGGCGCTGCGCCGCTTCTCTCGCACTGGGCAGGACTTCGCCCGATCACCCCGGACGGACTCGCGATCCTGGGCCCCGATCCCGACGCACCGTCGCTGTTATACGCCTGCGGTCACGGGCGAAACGGCATCCTCCTCGCGCCGATCACGGGCGAGTCGATTGGAGCAATGGCGGTGGGCGAAGCGGCCTCGTTCGACCTCTCGCCGTTCGCGATCGGACGCTTCACCGCGGCCGCTTAACCGGCTATATTTTGTTAGCTGGTTAGCATGACTATCCTTCGCCATTCCATGCACATAGCTTGGGCGTGACGCGCACGGCAGGCGCGCGCGCTGCGTTTTTCCACCCGAGACGAATGCCTGAAACGCTCTACCAAATCCTGGGGAGACACGCCGCTACCGCACTTCCCGAGCGGAAGCCGGATTGGCTGAAAGTGCGGGCTCCCGGCGGACCAAACTATCTCCGCATTCAGCAGCTCATGAAGGATCTTCGACTCCATTCGGTGTGCGCCGAGGCGCACTGTCCGAACGTCGGCGAATGCTGGGAGCACGGCACCGCCACCTTCATGATCCTCGGCGATGTCTGCACGCGAAACTGCGCGTACTGCGCGATCACCCACGGCCGTCCACCCGAGTACGACGTGGACGAGCCCGCGCGCGTCGCCGCCGCCATCGCCGAGCAGGGGCTCCAGCATGCGGTCATCACCTCGGTCGACCGCGACGACCTGCCCGACTTTGGCGCCGCGATCTTCGCCGAAACCATCCGCCAGATCCACGCGCGACTGCCCGACTGCTCCGTGGAAGTGCTCGTCCCCGACTTCCAGGGTAACGAGGACTCCATTCGCGCCGTGCTCGATGCCTCACCCGAGATCTACAATCACAACACCGAAACCGTGCCCCGCCTCTTCAAACGATGCCGTCCCGGTGGACGCTACGAGCGCGTACTCGAGATCTTCCGCGCCGCCAAACGAATCGCCCCTGACGTCCCCACCAAATCCGGGATGATCCTCGGCATGGGCGAGACGATTCCCGAGGTGCTCGCGACCATGCGCGATCTGCGCGACGTCGACGTCGACATCCTCACTCTCGGGCAGTATCTCCGCCCGTCCGCACAGCATCATCCGCTCGATCGCTACTATACGCCCGCCGAGTTTCGCTACCTACGCGACGCGGGCGTCGACATGGGCTACCGGCACGTCGAGTCGGGCCCGCTCGTGCGTTCCAGCTATCATGCCTGGGAGCAGGTACTGGCGGCTGGCGTCTGATGGCCCGCACTCGCCCGCCTCTCCCGGCTCCCGCCGAGGCATCGACTCCCGCGAAAAAGCCCGAGAGCTCCGACGACGCCGCGCTGCGTCTTTCCCTTCTGCGCGAGATGCTCCTCATGCGCCGCTTCGAGGAGCGCACCGCCGAGGCGTACGCGCTGGGGAAGATCGGCGGCTTCTGCCACCTATACATCGGGCAGGAGGCCGTGGGCGCGGGCGCGATTTCGGCGTTGCGCCCCGACGATTACGTCATCACGAGCTACCGCGATCACGGCCAGGCGCTCGCACGAGGCCTTTCGCCGCGCTCGATCATGGCCGAGCTGTTCGGGCGCGTCGATGGCGTGTCAAAGGGTAAGGGCGGCTCAATGCACCTGTTCGACCGCAACCTGAACTTCCTCGGCGGCCACGGGATCGTTGCCGGGCACATTCCTCTCGCCACGGGCGTGGCGTTCGCGATCAAGTATCGCGGCGGCGATCAGGTGTGCCTCTGTTTTTTCGGCGAGGCCGCGGTGAACAATGGAGCGTTCCACGAAGCGCTCAACATGGCCGCGCTCTGGCAGCTGCCCGTGATCTATCTCGTCGAGAACAATCGCTACGGAATGGGAACGGCGCTCGAGCGCGCGTCCTCCGTGAACGACATCGCCGAGCGCGCGTGCTCGTACGACATGCCAAACGAGGTGGTGGACGGGCAGGATGTGATCGCCGTGCGCGAGGCGACGCAGCGGGCGATCGCGCGCGCGCGCGGCGAGAACACGCCGACGCTGCTCGAGGTGCGCACCTATCGCTTCATGGGACACTCGATGTCCGATGCGGCGAGTGGGACGTACCGCAGCAAGGAGGAGGTCGACGAGTACATGAAGCGCGATCCGATCACCCTGCTGCGCGCGCAGATGGAGCAGCGCGGCGAGTGGTCGGACGAGAAGATGGCCGCCATCGATGCAGAGGTGCGCGCGACGGTGGAGGACGCGTGGAACTTCGCCGATGAGAGCCCGGAGCCATCGCTCGACGCACTCACCGAGGATGTGTACGTCGACACGACGAGCGACACGGGGACGTCGGCGTCCACGGGAGAGCGCTGAGATGGCAATCGTGACGTACCGCGATGCGCTGAACCAGGCGCTGCGCGAGGAGATGCAGCGCGACGACCGCGTCTTCCTAATGGGCGAGGAAGTCGGGATCTACCAGGGCGCGTACAAGGTGTCGAAGGGACTGCTCCAGGAGTTCGGCGAGATGCGTGTGGTCGACACTCCGATAACGGAGCTCGGTTTCGCGGGAGTGGGAGTTGGCGCAGCGATGGTCGGCCTGCGCCCGGTGATCGAGTTCATGACGTGGAACTTCGCACTGCTCGCGCTCGACCAGGTCGTGAACTCCGCCGCGAAAATGCTGTCGATGTCGGGCGGGCAGTTCAACATCCCGATCGTCTTCCGCGGTCCAAACGGCGCCGCGCTTCAGCTCTCGGCACAGCACTCGCAGGCGTGGGAGTCGTGGCTCGCACACATCCCGGGGCTCAAGGTGGTGGCGCCGGGCACGCCGTACGACGCGAAAGGGCTGCTCAAGAGCGCGATCCGCGATGACAATCCGGTGATGTTTCTCGAGGGCGAGATGCTCTACAACGTGAAAGGCGAAGTGCCCGAGAGCGAATACACAATTCCGCTTGGCAAGGCTCAGGTGAAACGCGAGGGCGACCATGTGACGATCGTCTCGTACGGGAAGATGATCAACGTCGCCCAGCAGGCCGCTGATCTGCTCGCAAAGGATGGCATTCGCGCGGAGGTGATCGATCTGCTCACACTGCGCCCGCTCGACAGCGAGACGGTTGCCGAGTCGGTGCGAAAAACCAATCGCGCGGTGGTGGTGGAGGAAGGTTGGGAGGTCTGCGGGATCGGCGCACAGGTGGTGGACTACGTGCAGCGCGACTGCTTCGACGATCTTGATGCGCCGGTGCTCAGGGTTCATCAGGTGGACGTGCCGATGCCGTACGCGAAGAACCTGGAGCGCGCGGCGAAGCCGGACGCTCAGAAGACCGTTGCCGCCGTGCGGCAAGTGCTCTACCTCGAATAGCTGCACCGGACGGAGGAAAGAATGGCGACGAAGGTGACGATGGAGGCGCTCTCTCCGACGATGGAGGAGGGGCGGCTCGTCAAGTGGCTGAAGGCCGAGGGAGACGCGATCGCGAAGGGTGACGTTCTCGCCGAGGTGGAGACGGACAAGGCGGTGATGGAGCTCGTCGCGCGAGGCGCGGGCGTGCTGCGCGCGCGGCTCGCGGCGGAGGGCGACACGCGGCCGGTGGGCGAGCTGCTCGCGGTGATCGCGGAGAAAGACGAGAACATCGACGCGATACTGAAAAAGGCGCCGGCGCCGGCGGTTCCCGCGTCCTCCGCGCCCTCCGCGCCCTCCGCGCCCTCCGCGTCCTCCGCGTCCTCCGCGTCCTCGACTGTAGTTCCCCAACCCACTGCCTCGACTCCCCCCTCCCACCCCAACGGGGGCGGGCGCGCACGATCGTCACCGCTCGCGCGCCGGCTCGCGTCCTCGCGCGGTCTCGATCTCGGAACGCTCCAGGGCACGGGACCGGGTGGTCGCATCATCCGCCTCGACATCGACGCCGCCGCCAGCACCGAGCTTTCGGGCGCTCCGACAGCCGCCGCCGCGCGCACGGCCGCGCCGGTAATGCGCGCCGCTGGGGACAGCGAGGACATTCCGCTCACGCAGATCCGGAAAACAATTGCGCGCCGGCTCGCCGAGTCGAACGGCCCGATTCCGACGTTCTTCCTCACGGCGGACTTCGATCTCACGAGTGTCCGCGAGCTGCGCGCGCAGATGATCGCGATGGGCGACGAGTTCAAGGTCTCCTACAACGACATCCTCATCAAGGCAATCGCGACCGCGCTCAGCCAGCATCCCGAAGTGAACGCGCACTGGCTCGGCGACAGCATCCGCCGCCACCACCGCGTGCATCTCGGCATGGCTGTCGCGGTGGACGATGGGCTCATCACTCCGATCATCGCCGACGCGGACACGAAGCGCATCAGCGAGATCGCGCGCGAGTCGCGCGAGCTGGCGAAGCGCGCGCGCGAACGAAAGCTCGCGCCCGAGGAGTACACTGGCGCCACTTGCACCGTCTCCAATCTCGGGATGTTCGGCATCGATGAGTTCACGGCGATCATCAATCCGCCGGAGGTCGCGATCTTCGCGGGAGGCGCCGGGGGAGACGTTCCGGTAGTCCTGGACGGAACGCTGGCGGTGCGCACGCGCGTTCGTATCACAATGAGCTGCGATCATCGGGCCGTGGATGGCGCCATGGGCGCGCGCTTCATGCAAACGCTGCGGCGGTTGATAGAGAATCCGCTCATGCTCGTGTTCTAACTGCATTTCCGCTCTCACCACAGGATCGAATTACAATGGCTTCATTCGACGTGATCTTTCTCGGTGGCGGGCCCGCCGGATATGTGGGCGCGATTCGCTGCGCGCAGCTCGGCTTGACGGTGGGCGTCGTCGAGCGCGAGGGGCTCGGCGGCACGTGCGTGCTCTGGGGGTGCATCCCCGCGAAGGCGCTGCTCGAGAGCGCGGCCGTCGCCCACCGCGCGCGTGGCGCGAAGGCGTTCGGCGTGAACGTCGGTGAGATCACCACCGATTACAACGTCGCGATGAAGCGCTCGCGTGCCGTGAGCACGCAGAACTCCAAAGGCGTGGAGTTCCTCTTCAAGAAGCACAAGATCACCTGGCTGCTCGGCAGCGGCACGCTCACGAGCAGGAAGTCCGTTTCAGTGAAGGATTCAAAGGGCGCGGCGACGACGCACGATGCGAAAAAGGGAATCGTGATCTCCACTGGTTCGCGCGTGAAGGGGATTCCCTCGATCGGCCTCGAGCTCGACAAGCAGAACATCCTCTCGTCGGATGACGCGTTGGTGCTCGAGAAGGCGCCGGCAACGATGGCGATCGTCGGCTGCGGGGCCGTGGGAGTCGAGTTCGGCGATGTTTTCAACGAGTTCGGTACCAAGGTCACGATGCTCGAAACGATGCCGACGATGCTGCCAGTGGAAGATGCCGACGTCGCGGCGGAGCTCGCGCGAAGCTTCAAGAAGCGTGGTATCGAGGTCATTCTCAATGCGAAAATCGACAGCGCGAAGGTCGGGAAAGGCTCGGTCACGCTGTCGCTGAGCGGCCCGGAAAAGAAGGAGCTCACGTTCGAGAAGGTTCTCGTCGCGGCGGGGCGCGCGCCGAACATCGACCGGATCGGACTCGAGGCGCTCGGGGTGAAGCTCACCGATCGCGGCTTCGTCAAGATCGACGATCAGATGCGTACGAACGTCGAGGGAGTGTACGCCATCGGCGACGTCGCGGGACCTCCCATGCTTGCGCACAAGGGCGAGCGCGAGGGCATGGTCGTAGCGGAGGTACTCGCCGGGAAGACCGGCAACCACGTGAATTACGGCAACATCCCGAGCTGTACCTACTGCCACCCGGAAGTTGCGTCCATCGGGCTCACGGAGCAGCAGGTGAAGGACCAGAAGATCGAGTACAAGGTGGGGAAGTTCCCGTTTTCCGCGAACGGGCGCGCGCGCACGTCGGGCGAGACGGAGGGCTTCGTCAAGATCATTCGCGATGCGAAGTACGGCGAGATCCTGGGCGCTCACATCATCGGCGCGCACGCCACGGAGATCATCCACGAGCTCGCGGTCGCGAGAGAGAACGAGTTTACGGTGGAAGAGGTCGATCTCGCGATCCACGCGCATCCGACTCTGTCGGAGGCCATCGCAGAGGCGGCGCTGGACTCGATGGGGCGAGTGATCCATGCGTGAGGCGGGCGTTGGCGCGACGCTCGCATCGGCGCCAGTCGCCGAGCGCGCTCTCGCGCCAATGCACGTCGCGCATCTCGGACTCGTACCGTACGCCCGCGCACTCGACCTTCAGCGTGCCGTAGCGCGAGCGCGCATCTCGGGCGACATCGCGCAGGACGTGCTCCTCCTCCTCGAGCACCCGCCGGTGGTGACGCTCGGCCGAAGCTCGAAGGCGAAGAATCTCGTCGCGTCCCCCGCTATGCTCGCAGCGCGCGGCGTCGAGCTGTTCGAGGCCGAGCGTGGCGGCGACGTCACCTTTCATGGTCGGGGGCAGCTCGTCGGCTACCCGATCGTGAATCTCCGCGAGCATCGACAGGATCTCCACTGGTATTTGCGCCAGTTGGAGGAGGCGCTCATCCGCGCGCTGCGCACCATCGGCATAGCGTCGGAGCGAAGCGAAGGGCGCACCGGAGTGTGGACCGACGGTCGCAAGATCGCGTCGATCGGCGTGCACGCGCGCGACTGGGTGACCTGGCACGGATTCGCGCTCAACGTCTCCACCGATCTTTCCTACTTCGATCTCATGGTGCCGTGCGGGCTGGCGGGCGTCAGGATGACGTCCGTCGCGAAGGAGCTCGGCCCGAGCGCGCCGGAGCTCGCCAGCGTCGAGGACATCGTCGCCGAGTCCTTTGGCGAGGTTTTCTCGCGCGCCCCGACGATGCTCGCGCCCGATTCGCTGAGCGAGATGCTGGTGCACGCCTAGCAGTTGCGTACTTTCGCTAGAACATGAGTCGCGGGTCGGAGGCGTCGCTGCCCCGAATCCGGCTTACATCTCACGGCTATCGGCTCATGGCTACCAGCTTGGGCTCGCCGTCGGATTCGCGATGCGCGCGACGAGCCCGCATCGTCCGCTATATTTGGGTCCCCGCTCCCCCTTCCGGCGCCCGAACATGCTGACCGCCATCACACGCGGCGTGAGCGATACGCTCGCGCACGGCGAGCTCACATTCCGCGAGCGCGCCGCCATCGATGTCCCGCTCGCGAAGCGCCAGCACGAGGGATACGAGCGCGCCCTCGCATCGCTTGGCGTGCGCATCGATCATCTGCCGGCGGAGGATGCGCTGGCGGATGCGGTGTTCGTGGAGGACGTGGCGATGGTGCTCGATGAGATCGCGATCGTGACGGCGCCCGGCGCCGCTTCGCGCCGCGCGGAGACTGAGAGCATCGCGCACGCAGTGGCGCGTTATCGCCCGGTGCACCATCTCTCCGCGCCCGCGACTCTCGACGGCGGCGACGTCGTTCGCGTGGGCCGCACGCTCTACGTCGGCCTCTCCAGTCGCACGAACGAGGCGGGCATCGATCAGCTCGCCGCACTCGTGTCACCACTCGGTTACATCGTGACATCCGTGCCAGTTGCCGGCGCTCTGCATCTCAAGACAGCGTGCACTTACGCGGGCCGCGGCGTGCTACTCGCGAATCCTGCGTGGGCGTCGACCACCGCATTCCGCGAGGTCGAGGTGCTTCCCGTCGCCGACGACGAGCCATGGGGCGCGAGCGTGCTCGCGATCGGCGATACGCTCGTCATGCCCGCATCGTTCCCTCACACGCGGGCGCTGCTCGAGTCGCGCGGATTCCGCGTGCTCCCCGTAGACCTCTCCGAGTTGCAGAAAGCCGAGGGCGGGCCGACATGTTTGAGTGTCGTCTTCGACGCGACGGATGACTGAGGCGATCGACTTCGCGGCGGAGCTGAATCCGCAGCAGCTCGCGGCGGCCACCTTCGGCGACGGTCCGCTGCTCGTCGTCGCTGGCGCAGGCACCGGGAAAACCCGCGCGCTGGTCTATCGCGTCGCGCACCTGCTTGGCCGCGGCGTGCCACCGCATCGCATCCTTCTTCTCACCTTCACCCGTCGCGCCTCGCAGGAAATGCTCGGCCGGGTTGCGCGGCTCGCCGGCGGCGCGAGCGCGCGCGTGCACGGCGGAACCTTTCACGCCACGGCCCACCGATTGTTACGCGCCTACGGCCCTGCTGCCGGTTTGGCGAAAGACTTCACAATCCTCGACCAGGGAGACGCTGAAGATCTGATGGGGATGTCGCGCGCGGCGCTCGGATTCGGACAGCGCAAATCGCGGTTCCCGAAGAAGGAGACGCTGCACCACGTCTATTCGCGCCACGTGAATACCGAGATCTCCGTGGAGGAAATTCTGCGCGACGATCTCCCTCAGTTCGTGGAGCTCGCAGCCGATGTGAAGCGCGTGTTCGCCAGCTACACGAAGCGCAAGGAGGAGCGGAATCTCGTGGACTACGATGACCTTCTGCTCTTTTGGGTCGCGATGCTCGAGGGATCGCCCGAGCTGGGCGCGCGAATCTCGGCGCTGTACGACCACGTGCTCGTGGACGAGTACCAGGACACAAACGCGCTGCAAGCGCGGATTCTCCGGGCGATGTGCGGAGGCCACCGGAACATCACGGTGGTGGGCGACGACGCGCAGAGCATCTATGCCTTCCGCGGCGCGAACGTGCGGAACATGCTCGACTTCCCCGCGCAGTTTCCAAACACGACCGTGGTCGCGCTCGAGCACAACTATCGGTCGACGCAGCCGATTCTCGACGTCACGAACACGGTGATCTCGCGCGCGCACCAGCGATTCACCAAGAATCTCTTCACCAGGCGCACGGGCGGCGAGCCACCGGCGCTCGTGGCGGCCCGGGACGAGCACGAGCAAACGAGCTGGGTGGTGGATCGGATTCTGGAGCTCCACGAGCAGGGAACGCCGCTGCGCGAGATGGCGGTGCTCTTTCGCGCGGGGTACATGTCTGCCGACCTCGAGATTGAGCTCACGAATCGCAAGATCCCGTTCGAGAAGTGGGGCGGGCTCAAGTTCCTCGAGGCCGCGCACGTGAAGGACGTCCTCGCCTTTCTGCGCATACTGGAGAATCCGCGCGACGAGGTGAGCTGGTTCCGCGTGCTCCTGCTACTCCCCGGCGTGGGCGACGCGACGGCGCGCTCCGCGATCGATCTGCTTGTCGACCGCGAGTGGGATCCGCGCGCGCTCGCCGATCTCATTCCGCCGCCCCGTGCGCGGGAAGCGCATGCGGCGCTCGTGAGCCTGTTCGAGTCGCTGCGCGATGCGAGCGCGGATCGCGCCGTGCCCGCGGAGATCGCCGCGCTTCGACGCATGTACGATGCGATCCTTCGCGAGCGCTACGATCGCGTCGAGCCGCGACTTGCGGATCTCGATCAGCTGGAGATCATTGCCGCCAAATTTCCGTCGCGCGCGGCGTTCCTCTCGGAGCTCGCCCTCGAGCCACCCTCCGCTACGCAGGACCTCGCGGGCGCCAGTGGGACGGAGGACGACACGCTCATCCTCAGCACCGCGCACAGTGCCAAGGGGCGCGAGTGGGATGCAGTGTTCATCATCTGGGCGGTGGATGGCTGGTTCCCATCCTCTCGTGCGCTCCGCAGCGACGAGGAGATGGAGGAGGAGCGGCGGCTCATGTACGTCGCGATGACGCGCGCGCGGCACCATCTCGCGGTGCTGTACCCGCTCAACAGCTACGGCTCGCGCTGGGGCAGCGAGTACACGATCGATCAGCTCTCGCGCTTCATCGACGTCGGCGTGCGCGATCGCATGCGTCGCATGGCTGCGTATCCCGCGCCCGCGCCCATCGGAGCGGAGGAGCAGCCGCCCGGCACGCCGCTCGACCTGCGCGCGCTACTGCGAGGCCGTTTCGGCGCTCCCTGACACGTACGCGTGGACGGCCGCGTACGGGTCGTCCGGGCGCGAGCGCGCCAGCGCGATGATCTGCCGCACCGCGAGTGGCAGCTTCCCGTTCGTCTTGTCGAACACGGCATCGAAGTCGTCGAGCCCCGTGCGGTACATCCGGCGCGACATCAGCGACGCGTTGTCGAGGTGCAGCTGCACGGGTTTCTGCGGATCGTAGCCTGGCAGCGACGGCTCGACCTCCCGTGCGAAACGCTCCCGCGCGCCGGCGAAGACTATTTCCCGCGCACGCAGTCGCTCTTCCTTACTGGCGGGGTGCGCCTTGAACGCCGAATCCACGCTGTGATACACGCGACTCCAGAAGCGCCCCAGCATTTTCTGCCTCGCCCAGTCCTCTCGCGATTCCGCCACGAGCGCGCTGTCGCCGCGCGACGCGAAGAACCACTCGGCGCCCCGCGTGCCAACGAAGTTCGCGAACGACTCGTTGAACACCGCCTGTCCCGGCGCGTAGAAGGTGTTGTGCGTGAGCTCGTGGATCACCGTGTTCACGAGCGACACGCTGTCCTCGCCCAGCGTCGTTGAGAGCAGCGGATCGTCGAGGTAGCCCAGCGTGCTGAAAGCGGAGGAGGGACGAAGGTATGCGTCGAAGCCATCGTGCTCCAGCGCGGCCGCCGCGCGCTTCGCGTCGCCCACGTCGAAGTAGCCTTTGTACGGGACGGCGCCCACGATCGGAAACCACCACGTCTTGTAGCTGAGCCGATCGCGGTACGCTGCGGAGAGCACGACCACCAGCGTGTCATGATCGATGTGGCTGTACGTCGTGAAGCTGCGCTTGGCGGCGAGCCCGACGGAGTCCGCCGCAAACGCCCGCGCGGCGAGCACCAGTTCGAGCTTCTGCCGCGTCTCCGCGCTCGTGGTCGAGTCGCGCACGAGCGCAGCGATCGAGCGGGCGCGCGCGAGGATTCGCCCCTCGGCCCACGCCGCGCGCACGAGGTAGCGTCCGGTGGGGGCGAGGGCAAAAAATGCGAGAACGGCGAGAGCCAAAGCCCCCGCCGTTAAGCGCGCGATGCGCGCGATACGTTTCACGATCGCGCTCGTTACGCGCTCACTGGCACGCGGCCGAGCTCGGGCAGTGGAACACGCTCACCTGCGCGTTGAGCACGGAGTTGAAGGAGCTGCCAGTTGCGGGCGCGAAGGTCATCGCCACCGGATTCCCCGATGTTGGAGCGGTGAGCAGATAGAAGTCCATCGTCCCGGGATACATCGACCCATTTCGAGCCGCGCCGGGGCTCAAGGACTTCGCCGCGATCGGGAACGCCACCGGAAAGTCGCGGGGATTGCGTTGGAACTGCTTGCCGTACAGCGCTCGCAGGTTGCGCGACGTGAATCGAAACTCCGACGGAATCGATGAGCGCGGGACGCCAGGCAGGCTGTCGACATAGAGCGCGAGCGCATACTCGCCGAACAGCGTCGGGAACGACACACTGGATGCAGCCTCGACGTTCGGCACACCCGTGTTCGCCGTCTGGTCGAGCCGGCCGTACACCAGACTGTCCTGTTGATCGCCGAGCCAGCGCAGGAAAAGCCAGATGCCGCCGCGCTGAACGAGAGTGCCGTCGCCATCTCCCCAGTTGCTCACCGATGCCTTGTCTGCCGTGTCCGTGCTCGTTGGATCGAACAGGAAGTGCCACGAATTGTACAGATCGCCGGAGATGAACCCCTGCGATGAGTCCGGGAACGCCTGGTCGGGATCGGTGCGCCCGGTGGGCGGCGGAAACTTGTTCTCGTAGTAGCGCGACCCCAGCTCCTCGGCCACATGGCTGAGTCCCTCGTTCAACCACGAGTCCTCCTCCTGGCCACCGCGCAAAATCGAGTGCTGGCCGAAGGAGATCATGTGCTGGAACTCGTGGATGAACGTCGACGGCGTGAGCTGCCCGACGCTCGCGATCGAGTGCGCGCAGCTGAAAGTGGCCTGCGGATCCGGAACGAGCGTGTAGAAGATCTCGCCGTCATTCGAATTCGTGTACTGGCTCGGCAACAGATCTATCGCGTCGAAGAAGCCGGCGATGAACCCGGAATTCTGGCAGGTGCTCGCGTCGGTGAGGTGATTGATGATCGGAGACATCAGGACGATCACCTTGCCGTTATTGTCGATGTCACTCGGCGCGCCGAACGTCGCCACATCGATCGTGTAGAGATCCTGGTCGAAGGTGTTGCCGAACGCCGTAATGTCCTGATCCGTGAAGCCGTTCGGCGGCGGCGGCGCATTCTGCGACTGATAGATGAGAATGTGCGAACCCGTATACTTCAAATTCGCCGTGTCCGTCTTGAAGGTGTTGTTGTTCGCGAAGTTGGAGAGAACGTGAAAGATCTTGGTCGTGAGCGGTGCTATTTGCGCGTGCACCTGACTCGCGAGCGGCCCCCGCGCCGACGGCGGTGCACTCCTCGCCGCGGCGGCAACCTCGCGCTCCTGCCGCCGCAGGTATCCCTCGATATTTCGCTGCGCCCGACCCAGGTCGACGGTGGGATGCGCCAACGCCAGGCGCGGACGCTCGGACGCGGACACGAGGCGCGCGGTGGCCCCGGGCGAGGCCGCCGAGAGGGTGAAGTTCACCGGCGACAAGGGCGCACTCGCAGTTGGAAATTGCGGCACCACGAGATATGTGCCGCCGTCCGCCGGAATGGTGAGACAGGGCAGATCGGACGCCAGGATGACCCTCCCCTGAAGCGACGCGAGCGAGAAGGTGGATCCCGAGCACGTGCCGGCGGGCGGCGGCTTGACGCCCGTCGAGTCGCTCGAGCAAGCCGCGAGCGAAATTGCGAGTCCGCTTCCGAGCACCAGCGTAGGCAGTAGTGAGCGCATGGATGTATACGAAAGGAGGGGCCCGGGAGCGCAGCGCACCCGCGGAAGAGAGCCGAAACGGATGTTATCTTTCAGGGGCGGAGAAGTTCCATTTAATTGTAGAAGCACGGCTTGCCGCCGGATAGGCAAGGAGTGCCCGGCAGCATATTATTCGGGGTAGACGCCCGTCTGAACCCATCGGGCGTGGCACCCCCGCTGTTCGTGCGCGAGAGCCGTCGTTCAGCGTGTGCGCAGCCGCGCGGACGCGTCGTTTGCCTCTTCCGGCGCCTGATGTCATTCGTCCATCTCCACTGTCATTCCGAATACTCGCTGCTCGACGGCGCCAACCGCATCGGCGATCTCATCGCCCGGGCGCAGGAGCTCGAGCAGCCCGCGCTCGCGATCACTGACCACGGCAATCTTCACGGTGCGTGGGACTTCCAGGAGAAGGCGAAGAAGGCCGGCATCAAGCCGATCATCGGCATGGAAGCATATGTCGCGCCCGGCGATCGCCGTGAGCGTTCCCGCCCGCGCACAGGCGGAAAACCGTACTACCACCTCGTTCTGCTCGCCCGCGACGCCGTGGGCTATCGCAACCTCGTAAAGCTTTCTTCGCTCGCCTACACCGAGGGCTTCTACACGAAGCCCCGCATGGATCGCGAGCTGCTCGCCCGCTACTCCGAGGGGCTCATCGTCTCATCAGCGTGCATGGCCGGTGAGATCGCTTCGCACCTTCTGGAAGGAAGGCTCGAGGAGGCGAAGAGCGTCGCCCTCTGGTACGCGAACTCTTTTCCGGATCGCTACTACCTCGAGGTGCAGGCGCACGACGCCAGCGGAATTCAGTCCAAGCTCAACGCGCTCATTCTCGATCTCTCGGCGGAAACGGGACTCCCTGTCATTGCGACGAACGACGCGCACTTCCTGCGCGACACCGACCACGACGCTCACGATGTTCTCCTCTGCATCGGGCTGGGCAAAGACCGCAGCGATCACGATCGCATGCGCTACGACAACGGCCTTTACTTCAAGAGCGCGCCAGAAATCGCCGCCCACTTTCCCGGCCACCCCGAGGTTCTCGAGAACACGCTCAAGATCGCCGACGAGATCTCGGTGCCGTTCTCGAAGACTTATCACGTACCGTCCTTTCCACTCCCCGCCGGCGTGGGCAGTGAGAACGAGCTGCTGGTACGGCTCGCCGAAGACGGTGCGAAGATGCGCTACGGCGATCCGCTCCCTTCAGAGGTTCGCGAGCGCCTCGACTACGAGCTGGGCGTCATCACCAAGACGGGCTATGCCGGCTACTTCCTCATCACCTACGACTTCATCAAGGCCGCTCGCGATCGCGGCATTCCCGTGGGACCGGGTCGCGGCTCGGCCGCCGGCTCGCTCGTCGCCTACTCGCTGCGCATCACCGATGTCTGCCCGCTCAAGTTCGATCTCCTCTTCGAGCGCTTTCTGAATCCCGAGCGCGTGTCGATGCCAGACATCGACGTCGACTTCTGCTTCGAGCGACGCGGCGAGGTGATCGAATACGTGCGTCAGAAGTATGGACGCGAGTCGGTGGGCCAGATCATCACCTTCGGCACGATGAAGTCGCGCGCCGTGATCAAGGACGTCGGCCGCGTGCTCGGCTTCAGCCCCGCGGAAACTGACGCGCTCGAGAAGCTCGTCCCCAACCAGCCGAACTACTCGCTCACGGTAAAGGAGGCGATCTCGCAGATCGCGGAGGTGAAGCAGCTCTACCGGAACGACCAGCGCTACCGGCAGCTCCTCGATTACGCGACGGCGCTCGAGGGACTCTCGCGCCACGCGGGCGTACACGCGGCCGGCATCGTGATCGCACCGGGCCCGCTCGATGACTACGTCCCGGTGTGCACTCAGAGCTCCAAGGGCGCCGGCGGCTCACGCGACGACGAGTCGATCGTCGTCACTCAGTACGACATGAACGCGCTCGAGAAGACCGGGATGCTCAAGATGGACTTCCTCGGTCTCACGACTCTCACCGTCATCCACGACGCGCTCGGGCTCATTGAGGCGAAGTCCGGCTCGCGCCCCGATCTCGCCGCGCTTCCACTGGATGATCCCGAGACGTACCGTCAGCTGCGCGCCGGGCGCACCGCGGGGGTGTTCCAGTTCGAGTCGGCGCTCGCCACGGACCTGCTCATGGGCATGCGGTGCGATCGCTTCGACGATCTCGTCGCGTCCAACGCGCTCATGCGCCCCGGCCCGCTCGACGCCGGAATGCACAAAGTGTACATGGCGCGCAAGCGCGGCGAGGAGGTGGTCACCTATCCACTCCCCGAGCTCGCCGAGGTGCTCGCGCCCACGTACGGCGTGATCACCTATCAGGAGCAGGTGATGCGAATCGCGCAGATCCTCGCGGGGATCTCGCTTTCCGAAGCCGACGTGCTGCGAAAGGCCGTAGGCAAGAAAGACGCTGTGCTCATCGAGACCGAGCTCGCGAAGTTCTCGAGCAAGGCGATCGCGCGCGGGTTCGCGCCCGCCGTCATCGAGGAGATTTCCGGGCAGATCAAGACGTTCGGCCGCTACGGCTTCAACAAGTCGCACTCGGTTGCATACTCGATCCTCTCGTATCACACCGCGTGGCTCAAGACGCACTGGCCGGCCGAGTTCATGGCGGCACTCCTGTCGTCGCAGATCGGGGACGCGGACTCGGTGGTGAAGTACATCAACGAGGCGCGCGAGCTCGCGATCGAGGTGCTGCCGCCGGACGTGAACGAGAGCGGATACAAGTTCACCGTCGTGGGCGACAAGCGCGTGCGCTTCGGGCTTGGTGCCATCCGGAACGTCGGCCGCTCCGCGATCGACTCGATTCTCGCCGCGCGCGCGGACGGTCCGTTCACGTCGCTCTTCGAGCTCTGCGAGCGCGTCGATCTGCGAATGTGCAACAAGCGCGTGTTCGAGGCGCTGATCGCATCCGGTGCGCTCGACTCGCTGAGCGGCCACCGGGCGCAGTTCCTCTCGGCGCTCGACTCCGCGCTGCAGGAGGCGGGGCTCAAGCAGGATGAGGCGGCAAGCGGTCAGGGCTCGCTCTTCGGCGCCGCCGCTGCGGGCGATGACTCGCCACGCCCGCACATGGTGCGCTCCCTGCCGAACATCTCGCCATGGAGCGACAGCGAGCGGCTCGCGAAGGAGAAGGAGATTCTCGGCTTCTACATCTCCGGCCACCCGCTGGAGCCGTTTCGCACCGAGGTCGAGATCTTCGCCACGCACAGCGTATCGCACCTGGGCAGCTGGGTGGACACGCCGATGGCGCTCGGCGTCGTGGTGACGGCAATCAAGCGCCAGGTCAGCAAACGGAGCGGCTCCGAGTTCGCGCGGTTGACAGTTGAGGATTTTTCTGGATCTTCCGAGGTGCTCGTGTTCCCGGAGGCGTGGGCAGTGCTCGGCGACCGGATCAAGGCCGATGTGCCCCTGCTGCTCAAGGGTGGCTACTCGAAGCGCGATCAGGAGGTGGACAATCCGACGTTCATCGTCGAGTCGGCCACGCCGTTCGTAGAGCTCCGCGCGATGGGAAACGTGGCGGTGTCGATCGAGCTGGCGATCGGCGCGCCGGTGGGGGCCGACGTGTTGCACGACGTGCGCGAGATGGTGGACGCGCACGCCGGCTCGGCGCCGATCGAGCTGCGGTGGAACGACGGCAACGGCACGAGCGCGCGTCTGCGCTCGCGCTCTCTCAGGATCGCGGTCACCAACGCCGCGCTCCACGATTTGCGCGCGCTGCTCGGCACCGAGCGCGTTAGACTCGTCCGCGGGAGCTGAGGCATGAGCACGTCGATACTGGAATTCGAAAAACCGATCGTCGAGCTGGAAAAGCAGATAGATGAGCTGAGGCGTACGGCCGAGAGGCGCCAGCTGAGCATGGAAGACGAGATCGTGCCGCTCGAGCGAAAGCTCGACGAGCTCCGGCGCACGGTGTACACGAGTCTCACGCCGCTGCAGCGGGTGCAGGTCGCCCGCAACGCCAAGCGTCCGTTCACGCTCGACTATCTGCAGCTCGCCTTCACTGATTTCGTCGAGCTGCACGGCGATCGCCTGTACCGCGACGACGCGGCCATCGTGGGCGGATGGGCGCGCCTCGATGGTGAGACGGTGATGGTGATCGGACATCAGCGCGGCCGCGACACCAAGGAGAACCTCAAGCGCAACTTCGGCATGCCGCATCCGGAGGGCTATCGGAAGGCGCTCCGATTGATGAAGCTCGCCGAGAAGTACCACATCCCGATCATCACGCTCATCGACACCCCGGGCGCGTGGGCGGGGCTCGGCGCGGAGGAGCGGGGCCAGTCGGAGGCGATCGCGCGCAACCTGTTCGAGATGAGCCGGCTCGAGGTTCCCGTCGTCGCTACAGTCATTGGCGAGGGGGGATCGGGCGGTGCGCTCGCGCTCGGCGTCGCGGACCGCGTGCTGATGCTCGAGAACGCGGTCTACTCGGTAATCACCGTGGAGGGTTGTGCGGCGATCCTCTGGAAGGACGGCAAGAGCAACGAGATGAAGGAGCGCGCCGCGAAGGCGCTTCGCATTACCGCGCCGGAACTCATGGAGCTCGGCGTTATCGACGAGATCGTTCCCGAGCCGGTTGGCGGCGCGCACGTCAATCACGAGGCGTCTGCGAAGTCGCTACAGGAGGCGCTCGTGCGCAATCTCGAGGAGCTGCGCCGATACAGACCAGAGAAACTCGTGCGGCGCCGGCGCGAGAAGTTTCTCTCGATGGGCGAGTTCAAGGAGTGATTTTGACTCCCCATCTGGTGGAAATTGCGTTCAAGGGAAAACGCAAGGAGTTCTTTCTCTGGGACGGCGAGGAAGCGCCCCGTGTGGAGTCGCCGGTAATCGTCGAGGTGGATCGCGGCGAAGACTTCGGACGCGTGCACGCGATTGGCGAGCGGGCGGCGACGCGCTGCGGCGGATGTGCGCACGGTTGCGGCACCGCCGCTCCCGAGCGCCACGTGCTCCGCGCCGCCACGCCGGAGGACGAGCGCCGCGCGCTCGAGCTCCCGGCGGAGGATGAGAGTGCGCGTCGCAAGGCGTCGGAGCGCGTGAAGGCGCACTCGCTCGTGATGAAGGTGTCGGACGCGGAGTGGCAGTGGGACCGCAAGAAGCTCACACTCTATTTCACCGCGGAGAAGCGCGTCGACTTTCGCGCGCTCGTGCGCGATCTTGCGTCGGCGTTCCGCACGCGCATCGAGCTCAAGCAAATTGGCGTGCGCGACGAGGCCAAGCGGCTGAGCGGAATCGGCCGGTGCGGTCGCGAGTACTGCTCGGCGTCATGGCTCCCCGAGCTGCGCCCGGTGAATCTCCAGGTCGCGAAGGATCAGCACCTCTCGCTCAATCCGTCACAGATCTCCGGCGCGTGCGGTCGGCTGATGTGCTGCTTGCGCTATGAGCACGAGTACTACGTGCAGAGCCGCAAGCGTTTCCCCAAGGAAGGGCGAATTCTCGTCACGTCGATCGGTGAGGAGAAGGTGATCGCGAACGACATCTTCGGCGATCGCGTGACGCTTCGCGGCCCCGAGGGCGATACGCGCGTGGTGCCGCTCGCGGAGCTCAAGCAGGAGCTCGAGCAGCGCGCGCTTGTGGTGGAGGAGCACGAGGAAGAGGCGCCGGTTGCCGAGCCGGCGGGCGACGCGGTGCTCGAGGATGAGACACCGGCGCGCGCGAGCCGAATGATCACGCCACTGCCGGGGGAGACGCCGAGCGCAGAGGCGACGGATCGACGGCCGCATCGGCGGCGCGGAAGGCGCGGCGGACGGCGCGGCCGGCCGGGTGGTGAGACTCCGCCGCCCTCGCGCCCGGAAGGCGAGTAGCGTGGCGGAGTACTACCTCACCACAGCGATCGACTACGCCAACGGCGATCCACATCTGGGGCACGCATTCGAGAAGATCGGCGCGGACATCATCGCGCGCTACCATCGCATGCTCGGCGACGAGGTCTGGTTCCTGATCGGCATGGACGAACATGGCCAAAAGGTCGCGCAGACCGCGGCCGATCGCGGACTCACGCCGCAGCAGCTCGTGGACGAGGTGGCGGAGACCTTTCAGGCGATGTGGCGGCGGCTCTCCATCTCGAACAACCAGTTCATCCGCACGACGAGTCCCGCCCACAAGAGCGGCGTGCAGGCGCTCATCGAACGGATCTTCGAGAAGTCGCCGGACGATTTCTACGAGAAGTCTTACGCTGGCTGGTATTGCGTGGGGTGCGAGGCGTTCAAGCAGGAGAACGAGATCGTCGACGGCCAATGCATTCTGCATCCCACTCGTACGCTCGAGTGGGTGGAGGAGCGCAACTGGTTCTTTCGGCTCAGCGCGTATCGCGATTTCCTGCTCGAGCACTTTGATGCGCATCCGGATTTCCTGCAGCCGGAATCGCGGCGAAACGAAATTCTGAGTCTGCTGCGGCAGGGACTCGACGATGTGTCCGCGAGCCGCGCGCGATTCGGTTGGGGTGTGCCCTTCCCTCGCCCCACGAGCGACGGCGAGACGCAGACGACGTACGTGTGGTTCGACGCGCTGCCGAACTATCTCACGGCCACGGGCTTTCCCGGCGCGCAGGGGCCGGCGCACTGGCCGGCGCAGCTCCACGTGATCGGCAAGGACATCACGCGCTTCCACGCCGTGATCTGGCCCGCGATGCTGCGCGCGGCGGGGCTTGCGCTCCCCGAGCGCATTTGGGCGCACGGCTTCGTGCAGCTCGGTGGCGAGCGGTTCAGCAAGAGTGCGGGGGTGAAGCTGGAGCTCGGCGAGGCGATCGACCGATTCGGTCCGGATGCGTTCCGGTATTTTCTCATGCGCGAGGTTCCGTTCGACGCGGACGGCAACTTCTCGTGGGAGCGCTTCGAGGAGCGCTACACATCGGACCTTGCGAACGGCTACGGGAATCTCGCGAGCCGCACGATCGCGATGATCGAGAAGTATCGGGGTGGAGTGGTGCCGGCGTGGCGGAGCAACGTGGCGAGTACCGCGGACAACGATGACGTTGCGGCATACCTGGTAGCCATGGACGGCTTTCTGCTGCACGAGGCGTTGCGTGCCGTGTTCCGGAACGTTGCGGGCGCCAACGAGTACGTGGACCGCCAGGCGCCGTGGAAGCTCGCGAAGGACGCCGGCGCCAGCGACCTTCTGGACGAGACGCTTTCCACGCTGGCGCGGAAGCTCGCCATCCAGACTGTGCTCCTTGCGCCATTCATGCCCGCGAAGGCACAATCAGTGTGGGAGCAGCTGGGCGCGCCCGGCGACGTGAGGGCCCAGCGGCTCGGCACCCTGGACGCCCTGGATCCAGGCGGCTGGAAGGTGACCAGGGGCGCGCCACTTTTCCCACGAGATGTGGTGGCGACGCCCTGAGTCGGGCGCAATAACTGATGGCGATGTAAAGTTTGATGGCACGCATTCAGGTCGGCTTTTGGCGTCCAAACAAAGGAAAAAAAAGCGTGACGGAACTCCCTCGGCGGCAGTCTTTTTTCTGATTGGTCGCAAGCCCTCCGGAGAAGTAGATGCCCCCACAGCGCCGCTGGACGTTCCTCGTCGTACCGCACGGATCGGATTCGCCGCGCAGCTTTTCGTTGTCGGAGAAATTGGTACGGCGGCTCACGATTGGGGCGAGCGCGATCGGGCTCGTGGCGGCGATGGGGATCGGCGTCGCGGTGAGTCACGTGGCGCTTCGCATTCGCGGTAACGACGACAAGAGCTTGATCGGAAGCGTCTCGGCGATGCAGGCACGGCTCGACAGTCTGGACGACACGCTGCGCATCATAGCGCGGCGCGACCAGCAAATTCGCCTCTTCGCGGGACTCTCAGCGGACTCCGCCGAGCAGCAGCCGGGCGGCGCGGCGCTCACGGTGGGCAAAATTTCCGAGATGACCGTCTCGAGCTCGGGCGACATCGACGGGATGATCAAGCGCGCAAACTCACTCGCGGCGAGCTTCGCCGAGGTGACGGGCGCACTCGCGCACAACACCGAGAAGATGTCGCGCATCCCGTCGATCATGCCGACGGCCGGCTGGCTCTCGAGCACATACAGTTTGTCGCGCTTCCACCCGATTCTGCACTACGCGCGGCCGCACGAGGGAATCGACGTGAGCGCGCCGATGGGCGCGCCGATCGTCGCGCCGGCGGGCGGTGTCGTGCGGCTGGTGACGGGGGAAACTGGCTACGGCAACGTGCTCGAGATCGACCACGGCGATGGCATCGTGACGAAGTACGCGCACTGCTCGAAGATCGTGGTGCGCCCTGGCCAGCACGTGAAGCGCGGCGACATCATCGCGAACGTCGGAAGTACCGGACTATCGACGGGACCGCACGTGCACTACGAGATCCATGTGAACGGCAAAGTGGTTGATCCGCTCACGTACGTGCTGCCTGAGG